>DATGOE010000125.1:0-26489 GCA_035306365.1 Natronosporangium sp.
CTCGATCTGCGTCAGCGCCAGCTCCAGCGCCTTCTCCTTGTCGGGCACCACTGCCATGGTCGCCGCTCCTGCCACGCTCCTGGTCGGTTTCCTCGCCACCCGGACACAGTAGGCGTCCGGTACGACAGACGGCAGCCGCCCCGTCGCGCCTGTGGACAACTCCGTCCCGTGGACAATAACCGAACAGCCGTACGAGTGGGGACCCGACACGCCCACCCGGTCCCACGGCCACGGGTACGGGCCGATGCGCCCACGCGGGTCACGGCTGCACGGGTCAAGGCCGGCACGCCAGCCGGCGGAGTCGGTCAGTGTGCGGGGTCGGTCAGCGTGTGGGGTCGGTCAGCGTGTGGGGTCGGTCAGCGCAGTTTGGCCGGGATCCGGTCCGGGTAGGCGGCGACCACCGCCCGCCACACCTTGACGGTCGGCTCCCCGGCGTCGAGCGCCTCGACCACGGTACGACCGCCCAGTTGCGCGAGGACCTGGTCGCGCGCCAGGCTCGCCGCGTACCCGGGCCCGAACGCCTGCTCCATGCGCGCCCAGAAGTCGCTCAACCTCACGCGTACACCCTCTCACGCACCGGGCGCAGCGCCAACGCCAGCAGCGGCGTCGCCGCCACCGCCGCCAGCAGGGTCAGTGTCGGGTACCCGGTCAGGTCCACCACCAACCCCGACACCGCCCCACCGACCGCACCGGCCAGGCCCATCCCCACGTCGGCCAGGCCCTGTGCGGACGGTCTCACCGACAGCGGCACGGACTCGCTCAGTAGCGCCGAGCCGGCCACCATCGTGCCCGACCACCCGAGCCCGAGCAGGAACAGCCCGGCCGTCAGCTGTGCCGAGTCGTGCCCGGCGGTGCCGGCGACCGCGCAGGCCACCAGCAGCAGCACCAGACCGCCGAGAATCACGCGGCGGCGGCCGTACCGGTCGGTCAGCCACCCGGTCACGGGCGCGAACGCGTACATGCCGGCGATGTGCAGGCTGAGCACGATGCCGACGATCCGCAGGGTGTGGGCGTCACTGTGGCCGGCGTCCCGGATGTGCACCGGGGTCATCGCCATCACCGAGACCATGACCAGGTGCCCGACGGCCATCGCGCCCGCGCCCAGGCGCGCCGCCGGCCTGGTCAGGATCTCGGGCAACGCCTGCCGCATCCCCGCGCCGCCGTGGCCGTCACCGGCCGGTCCGGGATCCGCCGCACCGGCCACGTCCGGCGCACCCCCGGCGGCGTCCGGCGTACCACCGGCGGCACCCACGGTGTCGGCGCCCCGCGCAGCGGCGTCCCGCGCACCGACCTCCGGTGCAGCGGCGACGGGGGCGGCGGCGACCGGGGCGGCACCGCCGTCAGTCGCGCGACCGTCCGAGTCCGCCGCGCTGCCGGCCACGGGTGAGGCCGACAGGCTCCGCGCCACCAGCAGCGGGTCGGGGCGCAGCAGTGCGAACACCACCACCGCGCCGACCAGGAACAGGCCGGCGGAGAAGGCGAACGGCGCCGCCAGGGTCGGGATCCCGTACCCGTCCAGCGCCCGACCCGCCAGCGGCGCGAGGTTCGGCCCGGCCACCGCCCCCAGGGTGGTCGCCCACACGATCAGCGACAGGTGCCGGCCCCGGCGGTCCTCCGGTGCCAGGTCCACCGCGGCGTACCGGGACAGGCTGTTGGCGGTGGTGCCGCCCCCGAAAAGGAACAGGCCGAGGAACAGCAGCGGCGCCGCACCGCTGACCGCCGCGGTCACCACCAGTACGGCGCCCAGCGTGGCGGTCGCGTACGAAGCGGCCAGGCCGGGTCCCCGCCCGTACTGCCGCATGATCCTGGTGGCCGGCACCGCCAGCAGTGCCGCACCCACCACGGCCACGCTCTGGGCGAGCCCGGACAGCCGGACGCCGGCCATCTCGGCGGCCAGCAGCGCGCCGACGGATATCCCGATCGCCACACCGACACCGCCGATGGTCTGGGTGGAGAACAGCAGCCGCAGCGTCCGCCGCTGCACCGGGGCCGGGTCGACCTGCGTCGTGGTCACCATCCGGCGGCCTCCTGTCAGAGTGGGCGGGCACCCACATCGTGGCGCCCGCCCGGCCGCCGGACCAGGCCGGGGTACGTGTCGACCGCCACACCGCCGTCGGGCGGTCACCGGCCGCGGTCGTGCTCGCGGACGAGCCGCTTCGGCGCGACCAGCCGCCACGCGTCGACCAGCAGCTCGCGCAGCTGGTCCGGGTCGACGGTGGCCAGCCGCACGATCACGCCCGGGTAGGTGCGGTAGTGCGGGGTGACGTGGAAGGTGCGCGGATCCTGCGCCAGCAGCGCCTCCCGCTCCTGGTACGTGCACCGCACCACCACGAACTCCTCGCCCGCCGCGGCTCCCGGCGGCCGGCTGCGGTCGTTGCCCGCCAGGTACGCCACCGGCCGGCCCCGTACCCGTACCCGCTCCACACCGGCCGGGTCGGGCTCGGTGCCGGGCAGCTCCGCCAGGATCGCCTCGACGGTCTCCCAGGTCGCGGGCACCGTCACCCGCCGGACCCGGTGACCGGACGCCACCGCCCGTCAGCGTCCCGCCCCAACGGTGGCAGCGGCGTCCCCACGCTCCAATAGAGACCCTCCGGGTCGCGGACGATGAAGTTCCGGGTGCCGACCGGCCGGTCCTGCAGCTCCCGCACCACCGTGGCGCCGGCCGCGACGGCCCGCTGGTACGCCCCGTCCGGGTCGTCGGTGTCGATGTGGACCGAGAAGGGCGGGTAGCCGTCGGGTCCACCCTCCCCGCCCGCCCCGGCCGCCGCGGTCAGGTCGGCCACGGACAGTCCCGGTGCGGCGCTGTGGACCCCGACCCTCCCACCGTCGGGCCGGCAGAGCTCGGCGTGGTGCACCTCGCCGGTGACCGGATCGTCGTGGAACACGGTCCGGGTGAAGCCCAGCGCCTCGACCAGGAACCGGACCGCAGCCCGAGGGTCGCGGTAGCCCAGGGTCGGTATCACGTTGCTCATAGCGCCACGGTAGTGGCGGGCGGCGCGGTGCGGCTTGGACGGATGGAGCGCCGCTGAGGCCGTTCGGTCATGGCGCGGACGGGCCGACCGGCCCCTCGACGAACGGCAGCCGCTCCTCGGCGAGCCAGACCGACGGCGGGCAGCCGGCCAGCTCGCTCCACTCCCGGGCGAGGTGGGCCTGGTCGTAGTAGCCGCAGGCGGCAGCCACCTCCGCCAGCGTGCGGCGACGCTCGGGCCGGGCGGTCCGTTCAGGCCGCTCGGGGCGGTCGGGGCGGTCGGGCCCGGCCAACCGCCCCCGGGCGCGCCCGAGATCGCGCAGCAGCCGGTGCGAGCGGGCGAACCGCACGACGCGGGCGACCTGCTTGGGGGTCAGCCCGTACTCCCGGACGAACCGGCGGGTCAGGTACGGCCGGGTGTAGCCGGCCGCGCCGGCGAGCTCGGCGACGGTGAGCCGACCACCGGAGTCGAGAAGGCGCCGCCAGGCTGCGGCCGCGACCGCGTCCGGCGCGGCGCCGGCGCACCGCGTGGCCCGGCCGGTGAGGACCTCGTCGAGCACGGCGAACCGCGCCGGCCAGCCGGGGGCGGCGGCCAACCGCCCGGCCAGCTCGTCGGCGAACCGGCCGAGGAGGTGGTCCAGGCCCACCACGGTGCCGGCCAGCGCGGCCGCGGGCACGCCGAACAGCACGCGGCAGCCGGCCGGGGTCAGGTCGACCGAGAGGGTGTACGAGGACCCGTCGTGCGCGATCACCGCCGGCCGGGTGTGCAACCCGTGAACCAACGCCCGGAACGAGCCGGCCGGCCGGGCCGGATCCGGCATGGCGGCGAGGTGGACCGGGTCGCCCAGCGCGATGACCAGTCCGAGCTGGGGCGCGGGCAGGCCGAGGTGGCGGCCCGGCGGCAGCCCGGCGACGCGGAAGCCGTGGTAGCCGCCGACCAGGCCGCGCAGCGCGGGACCGGGCCGGGCGGCCGCCACGTCAACCGACTGCGCCGCCACGCGGCCACGGTACCGGTGAGGTCCGACACCGTCAGCGCCGCGCGGCAGCCTTGCGGGCCCGGTAGGCAGCGACAGCGGCGCGGTTGGCGCAGACGGCGTCGCAGAACCGCTTGGAGCGGTTGCGCGACAGGTCGACCACGACGCCGTCGCAGTCGGGGTGGGCGCAGATCCGCAACCGGTCCAGCTCCCCGCTGCGGACCACGTCCGCGACCGCCATCGCGGCCTCGACCGCCATCCGGGTGGCCAGCGGCGCGTCCTGCGGGGTGGCGTGCAGGTGGTACGGCTCCCCGTCGTGGGTCACCAGTTGCGGCAGGGCACGCGCCTCGCGCAGCAGCTGGTTGACGATGCGGACGACGCCGTGCTCGTCCGCGTACCAGATCCGCCGCAGCCGCGGCCGCAGCCGCTGGACCTCCCGCAGCTCCGCGGCGGTCCCGTCGTGCCGGCCGGTCCATCCGTGGGCAGTCAGGAAGGCGTCGAGCGCGGCCACGTCGGCCAGGTCGTCGCGGTCGCGCCCGGCGGTGTTGACCAGCGCGGCGGCGGCTGTGAGGGCCGCCACTGTGTCATGGGCGAAAACCACCTTGACCCCTGTCAGCCCGCGTCCGTACCGTCATAAGCATAGTGCGGTTTTACATGTGACACGAGACGAACGGGGGGACGGGATGCGCCAGGGCTCCGCCGTGACCGGCTTCGTCCTGGCGCTCCTGTCGGCGGTCACCTTCGCCACCTCGGGTACCTTCGCCCGCTCGCTCCTGGACGCCGGCTGGTCGGCGGAGGCGGCCGTGGTGGCGAGGGTCGGCATCGCCGCCCTGGTGCTGGCGGCGCCGGCGGCGTGGTCGCTGCGGGGACGCTGGCGCCTGCTGCGGCGCAACCTCGGCGGGGTGGCCGCCTTCGGCCTGCTCGGCGTCGCCGCTGCCCAGGCGTGCTTCTTCAACGCGGTCGAGTACCTGCCGGTCGGGGTGGCGCTGCTGCTGGAGTACCTCGGCATCGTGCTCGTCGTCGGGTGGATGTGGGCGGTGCGGGGACAGCGACCGCGCCGGCTCACCGCCGCCGGGTCGGCCGCCGCGCTGGCGGGGCTCGTGCTCGTGCTCGACCTGTCCGGCGGGGGGCCGGTACAGCCGGTGGGGTTCCTGTGGGGACTCGGGGCGGCCGTCGGCCTGGCCGGCTACTTCATCGTCTCCGCCCGCACCGACACCGGCCTGCCACCGGTCGTCCTGGCCAGCGCCGGCATGGCGGTCGGCACGCTCGTGCTCGTCGTGGTCGGCCTGGTGGGGCCGCACCCGCTGCGGGCCACGTTCGGCGACGTGGTGCTCGGCGACCACCGGACCAGCTGGCTGGTCCCGGTGGCGGGGCTGTCGCTGGTGGCCGCCGTGGTCGCGTACGTCTCGGGCATCGCCGCCGCGCGCATCCTGGACGCCCGCCTGGCGTCCTTCGTCGGGCTGACCGAGGTGCTGTTCGCGATCCTCATCGCCTGGTGGGTACTGGCCGAGCTGCCCACCGCCGTCCAGCTCGCCGGCGGCGCGCTCATCGTGGTCGGGGTGGCCCTGGTCCGGCTCGACGAGCTGCGACCGGGGCCGGCCGGGACCGCCCGCCCGCGAGCCGGCCGCCCGCGGCGACCCCGACCGGCCCCGGTCGCGGAGGCGGTCACAGATCCAGTCCGCGGCTGATGATCTCCTTCATGATCTCTGTGGTGCCGCCGTAGATCGTCTGCACCCGGCTGTCCAGCCACGCCTTCGCGACCGGGTACTCCAGCATGTAGCCGTAGCCGCCGTGCAGCTGCACGCACCGGTCGGCGACCTTGTTCTGCAGCTCGGTGGCCCACCACTTGGCCATCGCGGCGTCGACCGGGCTCAGCCGGCCCGCGTTCAGCTCGCCGACGCAGTGGTTGACGAAGGTACGCGCGATGGTGACCTCGGTGGCCAGCTCGGCCAGCAGGAACCGGTTGTGCTGGAACCGGCCGATCGGCCGGCCGAACGCCTGCCGGGTACGGGCGTAGTCCAGGCCCAGCTCGAGGATGCGCTCGGACGCGGCCACCGCCGCCACCGCGATGCTCAGGCGCTCCCGTGGCAGGTTCGCCATCAGGTGGTAGAAGCCGTGGTTCTCCGTACCCAGCAGGTTGGCCGCCGGCACCCGGCAGTCCTCGAAGAACAGCTCCGCGGTGTCGCTGGCCTTCAGGCCCACCTTCGCCAGCCGCCGCCCGCGGGTGAACCCCGGCGTGTCCCGCTCGACCGCGAACAGGCTCACCCCGTGCGCGCCCTGGTCGGGGGCAGTCTTCGCCACCACGATGACCAGGTCGGCCAGGTGGCCGTTGGTGATGAACGTCTTCTGCCCGTTGAGGACGTACGAGTCGCCGTCGCGTACGGCCGTGGTGCGCACCCCGGCCAGGTCGGACCCGGCGCCGGGCTCGCTCATCGCGATCGCGGTGACCAGGTCGCCGGAGCAGAACCCGGGCAGCCACCGCTTGCGCTGCTCCTCGGTGGTCAGGTCGGTCAGGTACGGCGCGACGATGTCGTTGTGCAGGGCGAAGCCGAGCCCGGTGGTGCCGGCGGCGATCATCTCCTCGACCAGCACCGCGTTGAACCGGAAGTCGTCCTGCCCTCCCCCGCCGTACTCGACCGGCACGTCCATGCCGAGCAGGCCGGCCTCGCCCGCCTTGCGCCACACGTCGCGGTCGACGATCCCCTCGCGCTCCCACCGCTCGTGGTGGGGCACCGCCTCCCGCGCCAGGAACTCGCGGCACAGGGCCCGGAACTCCTCGTGGACCGGTTCGTACAGGTGCTGCTCCATGGCGGCCAGTCTGCCAGTCGTGGCCGGCGCACGGGTGGGTGCGTTCGCCGGGTGCCACCAGGGCCTTCGGCCCTTTCCGCGGTTCCCGGCCGGGCTGCCGGTGCCCGCGGCGTGGCCCGGCTACCGCTGCTCGGCCGCGGCGAGCCGACGGGCCACGACCGCCAGGTCGTCCACCAGGCTGCGGTAGGCGATCTCCTGGTTGTCGGCCCGCAGCACCGAGGACGGGTGGACGGTGGCGACCAGGAACGCGCCGTCGTGGTCGACGAACTCCTCCGGGTTCTCGGCGCTGGCCGGCCACGGGAGCACCTGCCCGCGCATCCGGGTGATCCGGAAGCCCGGACCGAGCAGCGCCTGGGCGGCGGTCGCGCCCAGCACCACCACCGCCCGCGGCCGCAGTTGGGCCAGCTCTGCGACCAGCCACGGCCGGCAGGCCCGGATCTCCACCCGGGTCGGCGTCTGGTGCAGCCGTCGCTTGCCCGGCCCGGTCGACCGGAACTTGAAGTGCTTGACCGCGTTGGTGATGTAGAGCTGGGAGGGATCGAGGCCGGCGTCGTCGACCGCCCGGCGCAGCAGGTGCCCGGCGGGTCCGACGAACGGCAGGCCCTTGCGGTCCTCCATGTCGCCGGGCTGCTCGCCGATCATGACGACGCGGGCGTGCCGGTCACCGCGGCCGAAGACCGTCTGGGTCGCGTGCTCGTACAGCCCGCACCCACGGCAGTGGGCGGCCGCGGCCCGCAGCCCGTCCAGGTCCGCGCCCGGGGGCACCCACCGCTGTGCTCCCGGCACCTGCTCCCGGCCCTCTGGCACCTGCTCCTGGCCGCCGACCATCCTCCCGTTCTACTCCATCCGCGCCCTCCCGACGTGGTCGAGGCCCAGCGGCCCGGGCCGAGGGGAAGCCCGAGCCGCGGCTGAGCCGGCGAGGGCCTGAGCCGGCGGACGGACCGGCGTGTGTCGGACCGGGGTGACACACTGTGGACCATGAGCGAGATCGCCGACCGTTACCGCCGGCTGTCCCAGCGGTTCGCCGATCTGATCGCCGCCGTGCCACCCGACCGCTGGGACGATCCGACGCCGTGCGAGGGCTGGACGGTCAGGCAGCTGGTCGGCCACGTGGTCGAGACCCAGTCCATGTTCCGCAAGCTGGTGGGAAGGGAGCCGATCGCCACCCCGGACGTGGCCGAGGACCCGACCGGCGCGTGGGAGGCCGCCCGGACCGCCGTAATCGCCGACCTGGAGGATCCGCAGCGGGCCGCCGCCGAGTTCGACGGGGTCTCCGGTCGCAGCACGTTCGAGCAGGCGGTCGACCGGTTCCTCAACTTCGACCTGATCGTGCACGGCTGGGACCTGGCCCGGGCCACCGGCCAGGATGAACGGATCCCGCCCGAGGACCTGGCCCACGTCCGCGCCCAGGCCGAGGCGCTGGGTGACCTGCTGCGCAGCTCGGGCGCGTTCGGCCCGCCGGTCGAGCCACCGCCCGGTGCCGACGAGCAGACCCGGCTGCTCGCCTTCCTGGGCCGGCGCGTGTAGCCGGGCCACCGCCCCCGGGACGACCTGCCGCCCGAGGCGCCTCCGCGCGCCCGACCACGTGACCGTCCGCGTGGACGCACGTGTGCTCAGACGGCGCATGCGCATGACGGCGCATGCGCACTCAGACGCGCGCGCGGACTCAGACGGCGTGGCGGGCCGGGCGACCGCGGGCGGTGACCGCGGCGGCGACGGCGTCGGCGAGTGCCGGCAGGTCGGCCTCGTCCAGAGGACTGACGGTGATCCGGATGCCGGGTGGGCTCGCCAGCCGGAACAGCGCACCGGGCGCCACCGCGTACCCGGCGTCCCGCAGCGCCGCGACGGTACGGGTCTCGTCCACCACCGGCACCCACACGTTGATGCCGCTGCGCCCGTGGGCCACCACGCCCCGGGCGGCCAGCGCCTGCCGCAGGCCGTCGCGGCGCCGCCGGTAGCTGTCCCCGGCGGCGGCCACCGTGGCCGCCACCTGCCCGTCCTGCCACAGGCTGACCACCAGCCGCTGCAGGAGCATGGAGACCCACCCGGTGCCGACCCGCATCCGCCCCTCGACCCGGGCCACGGTCGCCTCGTCCCCGGCGAGCACGGCGACCCGCAGGTCCGGACCGTACGGCTTGGACACCGAGCGGACGAACGCCCACGCGCCCGTCGCACCGGCCAGCGGGTGCAACGGCTGGCGGGACAGCTCGGCGGCGTGGTCGTCCTCGATGAGCAGGGTGGCCGGGTGCGCGGCCAGCACGGCACGCAGGTCGGCGGCCCGGTCGGCGGTGACGGCCGCGCCGGTGGGGTTGTGGGCCCGGGCGGTGACGATCACCGCGCGGGCGCCCCCGGCCAGTGCCCGGTCCAGCGCCGCCGGCAGCGGGCCGTCGGCGTCCACGGGTACCCCGACCGGGACCAGCCCGAGGGCGGCGACCAGGTCCAGCAGGTTGGCCCACCCCGGGTCCTCCACCGCCACCCGGTCGCCGGGGTGCAGGTGGGTGGCGAGCAGCCGTTCGATCCCGTCCAGCGCGCCGCCGGTGACGGTCACCGCGGCGCCCGCCACGGGCACCCCGTCGGCGGCCAGCCGGTCGCGGGCGAGCGCGACCAGCTCGGGCACGGGTCCGGCGTCGGCGTAGCCGGCCGCCGGCACGCGGTGGCGGGCCAGCCGGCGCAGGTGCGGCGCGAGGTCCGGCAGCAGCCGCGGGTCCGGCTCGCCGGACGACAGGTCCGTCGCACCCGACGGCGGGGGCAGCCGCCGCGCCGCCCGTACCGCCGCCACGGGTGGCCGGGCGCGGATGCGGGTACCGCGCCGCCCGGCGGTCTCGACGATGCCCCGTTGCCGCAGCGTCCGGTACGCCGCGGCGACCGTGCCGGGGCTGACGCCGAGGCGGGCGGCCAGCTCGCGTACCGGGGGTAGGGGCGCGCCGGGTGCGAGCTCTCCCCGCCCCACCGCCTGCTCGACGCTGGCCGCGATGGCGGAAGCCGACGTCCCCGAGATCTGATATCGTACTGTCACAATCTGAGGATTGTACTAGTACATATTTCAAGGAGGCTCCGTGACCGCCGGGTACGCGCCGACGCCCCGCACCACGCCGCTGCGGCTGCGGGAACGGGTCGGCTACGACCGGGCCGCCGTGCACGCGGTGCTCGACGAGGCGTACCACTGCCACCTGGCGTTCGTCGTGGACGGCGAGCCGCGGGTGCTGCCCACGCTGCACGTCCGCATCGACGAGACGGTCTACGTGCACGGCTCCACCGGCAGCCGGCCGATGCTGGCCGCCCGTACCGGTGGCCTGCCGGTGTGCCTGGCGGTCACGCTGCTCGACGGCCTGGTGTTCGCCCGTTCGCAGTTCCACCACTCCGCCAACTACCGCTCGGTGGTCGTCCACGGCACCGCGACGCTGGTCCGCGACGACGCGGACAAGCGGCGCGTGCTCGCCGCGCTGCTGGACAAGCTCGCCCCGGGGCGGTCGGCCGACACCCGGCCGCCGACCCGTCGGGAGCTGGCGGAGACCGCGGTGCTCGCCCTGCCGCTGCGCGAGGCGTCGATCAAGCAGCGTCGCGGGCCGGTCGCCGACGAGCCGGCGGACCTCGCCCTGCCGTACTGGGCCGGGGTGGTGCCGTTGCGGCTGGTGCCGGGCACGCCGGAACCCGACCGGGGGGTGACCATCGCCACCCCGGCCTACCTGCCGGGCGCCACTACCGGTCGGTAGGGTGCCGCCATGGATCCGTTCCGGGTACGGGTGGCGGTCCGTGGCTACGAGCTGGACCCCAACGGGCACGTCAACCAGGCCGTCTACCTCCAGTACGCCGAGCACGCCCGGTGGGAATGTCTGCGGGCGGCCGGCATCACGCACGACATGCTCGTGGCCAGCGGGGTGGGGCCGGCCGCGCTGGAGAACGTCATCCGCTACCGGGCCGAGCTGCGGGCCGGTGACGAGATCGACGTCACCTGCCAGTTCGAGTGGGGCGGGGGCAAGACGTTCCGGATCGTGCAGGACTACCTCCGCCCGGACGGCCGGCGCGCGGCGGAGCTGCGCTGCCTGGCCGGCATGCTGGACCTGAGCCGCCGCCGGCTCATCGACGACCCGGCCGGGCACCTGCGGGCGCTCGCCACCGACCCGCGGGTGCTCAACCTGTAGCCGACCGGCGGTGAGCCCGCAGGCTGCGTTCCCGCGCCGTCTGTCTGGAGCGACTCCATTTGTTACGTAGTAACTACGCATTGCAGGCGCGTCTCGGACGCGCCAGCGTGAGCCGTACGGGCACACCCTCCACACGCGTCCGGTGCCCCGGACGCCGGTGTGGATGGTGAGCACGGTCCAGACGGCAAGGGAAGGTCCATGTCACACCGATCCGTGCGGCGAGGCGAGCGGCCAGGACGCGGGCCGTCCGCGGCTGCGACCTGGATCGCCGCACAGGGTTGCGAGTCCGCCACCTGGTCGAGCAGCTCGGTCGGCGGCATCGTCGGCTGGACGTGGGACCTCGACGGCACCACCGCCTCGGGCGAGGTCGCCACCCACCGCTACGAGGGCCGGCGCGACCGCAACGTCCCGCTGGCGGCCACCGACGCCGACAGTGTCGCCGACGACGCCGACGGTGCCACCGAATCTGCCACCAAGGTCGTCGACGTGCCCTAACCGACCACACCCCCGCCCGGTCTCGGGCAGTTCCCACACGGGTGGCCCGGGCGCTCGCACCACGAGCGCCCGGGCCACCCTCAACCCACGCTCGGCACACATCGACGGCGTCACGCCGCCCGCCGGTGCTCTGTGGGCCATGGTGTGTGCTAACCTCAACACATGCGGCTGCACGTTACGGTGGACGACGATCTCGTCGCGGAGCTGGACCGGCGAGCCGGCAAACGCCGGCGCAGTGCCTACATCGCCGAGCTGATCCGGCGAGGGCTGGAGGACGAGCGCCGCTGGGACGACATCGAGGCTGCGCTCGGGGCGATCGATGACGCCGGCCATGAGTGGGACGACGATCCCTCCGCGTGGGTGCGGGAGCAGCGCGCCGACCAGCGGCGATCGGGCTGACCGTGGCAAGGGTTCTGCTCGACTCCACGGTTCTCATCGATGCGCTGCGGGGTCGTCCGGCCGCCGATCGACTCCGCGCCCTGCGCCGCCGCGGTGACGAGCCGTGGACCTGCGCGATATCGATCGAAGAGATCTGGCGCGGGCTACATCCCCACGAGGAGCGTGCCGCCGCCCGCCTGTTCCGTGGCCTCCGGTGTGCGCCCCTCGGGCCTGCTGAAGGGGCGCGAGCCGGACGCTGGCGCCGGGAGTACGCGCAGCGCGGGATCACCCTGAGTCAAGCGGACTGCCTCATCGCCGCTGCCGCCGTGAGCATCGACGCACGCCTGGCGACCGGGAACCCCGACGACTTCGCCATGCCGGAGGTCGACGTCGAGCATTGGCCGGTGGGCAGCTGAGCCGGCCGCACCGTGACGCGGGCGGGTGTCCCACCGGCCGGGCAGGATGGATAGGTGGAGCTGGAGCGGTTCGGGCCGGCGACCCGGGAGTGGTTCGCCTCGGCGTTCGCCGCGCCCACGGCCGCGCAGGCCGGGGCGTGGCGGTCGGTCAGTGCCGGCCGGCACACGCTGGTGATCGCGCCGACCGGGTCGGGCAAGACCCTGGCGGCGTTCCTGTGGTCGCTGGACCGCCTGGTCTCGCAGGCCCGCCGGCAGGACGCGCCGGGCTGCCGCGTCGTCTACGTCAGCCCGCTCAAGGCGCTCGCCGTCGACGTGGAGCGCAACCTGCGGGCGCCGCTGGTCGGCATCAGGCACGCCGCCGCCCGACTCGGCCTGCCCGAACCGGACGTCACGGTCGGTATGCGGACAGGTGACACGCCGGCGGAGGAACGGCGCGGCTTCACCCGCCGTCCGCCGGACATCCTCATCACCACCCCGGAGTCGCTGTACCTGTTGCTCACGTCCTCGGCGCGGGAGGCGCTGCGGACGGTCGAGACGGTGATCGTCGACGAGGTCCACGCGGTGGCCGGCACCAAGCGGGGTGCCCACCTGGCACTCTCGCTGGAGCGCCTGGACGCGTTGCTGCCGCGCCCCGCGCAGCGGATCGGGCTGTCGGCGACCGTCCGCCCGGCCGAGGAGGTCGCGCGCTTCCTCGGCGGTGCCGCCCCGGTCGAGGTGGTCCAGCCGCCGGCCGTCAAGACGATCCAGGTCAGCGTGCAGGTGCCGGTCCCGGACATGACCGACCCCGTTGGCGCCGCACCGCCCGGCGACGGCACGGGAGAGCCCTCGCGCCCCTCCATCTGGCCGGCGGTCGAGCAGCGGGTGTACGAGCTGATCCGGGCGCACCGGTCCACGATCGTGTTCACCAACGCCCGCCGCAGCGCCGAACGGCTCTGTGCCCGCCTCAACGAGATCGCCGCGGCGGCCCCGCCGCCCGACCGGGTGCCCGCCCAGGTGATGGCGCAGTCCGGGGCGGCCGCCGGCAGCGCCCCGGTGGTGGCGCGGGCCCACCACGGCAGCGTGTCCAAACAGGAGCGCCGGCAGATCGAGGAGGCGCTCAAGACCGGGCAGCTGCCCGCGGTCGTGGCGACCAGCTCGCTGGAGCTCGGCATCGACATGGGCGCGGTCGACCTGGTCGTCCAGGTCGAGGCCCCACCGTCGGTCGCGGCCGGGCTGCAGCGCGTCGGACGCGCCGGGCACCAGGTGGGTGCGGTCTCCACCGGCGTGGTCCTCCCCAAGCACCGCGGCGACCTGCTCTCCTGTGCGGTGGTCGCCGAGCGGATGGTCGCGGGCGCGATCGAGCAGCTGCGCTACCCGCGCAACCCGCTGGACGTGCTGGCGCAGCAGATCGTCGCGATGGTCGCCATGGACGATTGGCGGGTCGCCGACCTGGCCCGGGTGGTGCGCCGGGCGGCGCCGTTCGCGGAGCTGCCGGACTCCGCCCTGACCGGCGTGCTGGACATGCTCTCGGGACGCTACCCGTCCACCGCGTTCGCCGAGCTGCGACCGCGACTGGTGTGGGACCGCACCACCGACACGCTCACCGGCCGGCGCGGCAGCCAGCGGCTGGCGGTCACCAGTGGCGGCACCATCCCCGACCGGGGCCTGTTCGGGGTGTTCCTGGCCGGTGCCGACAAGCCGGTACGGGTCGGCGAGCTGGACGAGGAGATGGTCTACGAGTCACGCGTCGGTGACGTGTTCATGCTCGGCTCCACCTCCTGGCGGATCGAGGAGATCACCGCCGACCGGGTGCTGGTGTCCCCGGCCCCCGGCCAGCCCGCACGGATGCCGTTCTGGAAGGGGGACGTCCCGGGCCGGCCGCTGGAGCTGGGGCGGGCCATCGGTGCCCGGCTGCGGATGCTCGCCCGGCAGGGCCCACAGCAGGCCGCCGCCCGGCTGCGTGAGGTCGGCCTGGACGAGTGGGCGGCCGACAACCTCGTCGCGTACCTCACCGAGCAGCAGCGCGCCACCCGGGCCCTGCCGGACGACCGCACCGTGGTGGTGGAGCGCTTCCGCGACGAGCTGGGTGACTGGCGGCTGGTCGTCCACAGTGTGTTCGGCGCCAAGGTGAACGGGCCGTGGGCACTGGCGATCGGTCAGCGGATCCGGCACCGCTACGGGGTCGACGCCCAGGTGCTGCCGTCCGACGACGGCATCGTGGTGAGGCTGCCCGACATGCTCGACGACCCACCCGGTGCCGACCTCGTGGTCTTCGACCCCGACGAGATCGACCGGGTGGTGCAGGATGCGGTGGGCGGCTCGGCGCTGTTCGCCTCCCGGTTCCGCGAGTGCGCCGCGCGGGCGCTGCTGCTGCCCCGCCGCGACCCCCGCCGCCGCCAGCCGCTGTGGCAGCAGCGGCAGCGCGCCGCCCAGCTGCTGGACCTCGCCCGCGAGTTCCCCGACTTCCCCATCACCCTGGAGGCGGCACGCGAGTGCCTGCAGGACGTGTTCGACCTGCCGGGCCTGGTCGGGGTGATGCGGGAGCTCGCCGGCCGGCGGACCCGGCTGGTGGAGGTGGAGACACCCCAGCCGTCACCGTTCGCCCGCTCGCTGCTGTTCGGCTACGTCGGCGCCTTCCTCTACGAGGGCGACGCGCCCCTGGCCGAGCGGCGGGCCGCCGCGCTGGCGCTGGACTCCACCCTGCTCGGGGAGCTGCTCGGCCGGGTCGACCTGCGGGAGCTGCTGGACCCGCGGGTGGTGGACGCCACCGCCGCGCAGCTGCAGTGGCTGGGGCAGCCGCCCCGGGTGCGCGACGCCGAGGACGCCGCGGAGATGCTGCGGGTGCTCGGCGACCTGTCGGCGACCGAGTGCACGGCCCGCGGTGCCGACCCGTCGCACCTGGCGGCGCTGGCGGCGGCCCGCCGCGCCGTCGAGGTACGGGTGGCCGGCGAGCCGCGCTGGATCCTGGTGGAGGACGCCGGGCGGTACGCCCAGGCGCTGGGTACGGCGCTGCCGGTGGGGATCCCGCAGGCCCACCTCGCCCCGGTCGCCGACCCGCTGGGCGACCTGATCGCCCGGTACGCCCGCACCCACGGCCCGTTCGACGCGTCCGCGTGCGCGGCCCGGTTCGGGCTCGGTGTGGCCGTCGTGGAGCAGGCGCTGCGCCGCCTGGCGGCGGCCGGCCGGGTGGTCAGCGGAGAGTTCACCCCGGACGCGACCGGCACCCAGTGGTGCGACGCGGAGGTGTTGCGGCTGCTGCGGCGCCGCAGCCTGGCCGCGCTGCGCCGCGAGATCGAACCGGTGCCCCCGGACACGCTGGCGGTGTTCCTGCCCCGCTGGCAGCAGGTCGGCACGTCGGCCACCGGCGTGGAGGCGCTCGCCGCCGCGGTCGAGCAGCTGCAGGGCGCACCGGTGCCGGCGTCCGCGCTGGAACGGCTCGTCCTGCCGGCCAGGGTGGCCGACTACTCCCCCGCCTTCCTGGACGAGCTGTGCGCCAGCGGCGAGGTGGTGTGGGCCGGCACCGGCGCCATCGGCGCCGGCGACGGTTGGGTGACGCTCTGCTACGCCGACGCCGCGCCCGTACTGCTGCCGCCACCCGACCCGGACCTCGCCCTCACCCCGGTGCACGAGGCGGTGCTGGAGGCGCTCGAGGGCGACCAGGCGCTGTTCTTCCGCGCCCTGTCCGACCGGGTGGGCGCCTCGATGGGGGAGGCGGTCGACGACCCGACCCTGGTGGCGGCGATCTGGGACCTGGTCTGGGCCGGGTACCTGTCCAACGACACCCTGGCACCGCTGCGGGCGCTGCTCGCCGGCGGCACCGGCGCCCACCGGCACCGGCCGGCACCGTCGCGGTCCCGCTACCGCCGGCCGGGCCGGATCGCGCTGCCGACCCGCAGCGGCCCGCCCACCGCGGCCGGCCGGTGGCACCGGTTGCCGGCGCGCCAGACCGACCCGACGCGGCGTGCCGCGGCGCTGGCGGACGCCCTGCTGGAGCGGCACGGCGTGGTGACCCGCGGGGCGGTGGCCGCGGAGGGCCCGCCGGGCGGGTTCGCCGGCGTCTATCCGGTCCTCGCCGCGATGGAGGAACGCGGCGCGGTCCGTCGCGGCTACTTCGTCGAAGGGCTCGGCGCCGCCCAGTTCGCGGTCCCCGGCGCGGTCGACCGGTTGCGCGCCCTGGCCGCTGAGGACCGGCCGGGCCACCGGTCGGCGCTGGTGCTGGCCGCCACGGACCCGGCCAACCCGTACGGGGCCGCGCTGCCCTGGCCGGACCGGCCGGTCGACACCGGCGAGGACGGACCGCGCGGCGGCGGGCACCGGGCCGCCCGCAAGGCCGGCGCGCTGGTGGTCCTCGTCAGCGACCAGCTCGCTCTCTACGTGGAGCGCGGCGGCCGTACTCTGCTGTCCTACACCGACGACCGGGAGTCGCTCGCGGCGGCGGCCAAGGCGCTCGCCGACGCGGTGCACGCCGGTGCACTGGGAGCCCTGTCCGTGGAGCGCGCCGACGGCGCCGCGGTCCGCTCCTCGCCGCTGCACGACGCGCTGACCGCCGCGGGCTTCCGGGTCACCCCGCGTGGGCTGCGACTGCGCGGCTGAGACTGGGCGGTCAGCGGCGAGCCGGCCGCACCCGGCCCGGCCCGCCGGCAGGTCCGGCGGGCCCGCGCGGGCTACCGCCTGGCAGATGGTTGTCCGGTCAAGTATCTTGGGCAGCAGCCGACACGAGGAGGGGACATGCCCGCGGTCACCGTCGACGACGTCCTGGTTCTGCCCCGCCTACCCAAGCTCGACCCGGCGACCACCTCCTTCCGGGAGGCACGCCGGGTGATCACGGCGCCGTCCGGCTACGAGGGCGAGGGGTTCCCGGTGCGGCGGGCCTTCGCCGGCGTCCCCTACGAGGAGCTGGACCCGTTCATCCACCTCGACCAGATGGGAGAGGTCGAGTACGCACCCGGCGAGCCGAAGGGCACGCCGTGGCACCCGCACCGCGGGTTCGAGACCGTGACGTACATGATCGACGGGATCTTTGAGCACGAGGACTCCCACGGCGGCGGCGGTACCATCACCAACGGCGACACCCAGTGGATGACCGCGGGCGCGGGCATCCTGCACATCGAGAAGCCGCCGGAGCATCTGGTCGCCAGCGGTGGGCTGTTCCACGGGCTGCAGCTGTGGGTCAACCTTCCCCGCGTGAAGAAGATGTCCCCGCCGCGCTACCAGGACATCCGCGGCACGGCGGCGGCGCTGCTCACCACGCCCGACGGGGGCGCGCTCATCCGGGTCATCGCCGGTGAGATCGCCGGGCACCGCGGCCCGGGTGTCACCCACACGCCGATCACGATCGCGCACGTGACGCTCGAACCGGGCGCTCAGGCCGACCTGCCGTGGCGGCGGGACTACAACGCGCTGGTCTACGTCCTCGGCGGCAAGGGCACCGTGGGGAGGCGCCGGCACCCGCTGCACACCGGACAGCTGGCGGTCCACGGTCCGGGCGACGCGCTGCGGATCAGCGCCGACGCCACCCAGCCGTCGCACACCCCCAAGCTCGACGTGTACATCATGGGCGGCGAGCCGATCCGCGAGCCGGTGGCCCACTACGGGCCGTTCGTCATGAACACCCGCGCCGAGCTGGTGCAGGCGTTCGAGGACTACCGGGCCGGACGGCTGGGCACCATCCCGGCCGAGCGCGTGCCACACACCTCCGCCGGCGATACCCCGCCGGCCTGACGCCACCGACCTGACCCCGGCCAGCCGGCTGGCGGGGGACACCGAGGACGCTGTCCGGTCGTTCACGCCCGGGTAGCGGCCGCTGTCCGGCGGTCTGTTCGCTCCGCTCGCCGGTCGAGCCACCCGGCGGTCGCCGGCCAGGGCCGCACCTCGCGGGCAGGGTGCGCCGGGTCGGCGTACGCGCGCACCGCCGGACCGGCGGCTCCGGCGGGAGCCCACCGGATAACCCGTTGGGCCGGAGCCACGCGTCCACGTACGGTTCCGGTGTGCCCGTACCCCCGCTGCCCACCGTGCCACCGGCGTTCGCCGCCACCCAGGTGGCCGACCGCGGCGACGCGGGCCGGGCGTGGGTGGCCGCACTGCCCGGCCTGGTCGAGGCGAGCCTGGCGCGGTGGCGGCTGCGGCTGGACGGGCCGCCGCTCACCGGGCGGGTGGCCCTGGTCCTGCCGGTGCGCCGCGCCGACGGTACGGCGGCGGCGCTGAAGGTGCAGGCGGTCGACGAGGAGACCGCCGGCGAGCCGGCGGCCCTGCGGGCGTGGAACGGTGACGGGGCGGTGCGCCTCCTCGACCACCACCTCGACGCCGCCACCGGCACCGATCTGCTGCTGCTGGAGCGCCTCCACCCCACCCGGAGCCGGCTGACGCTGCCGGACGACCGGGCCGCGCTGGAGATCCTCTGTGGGCTGCTCGCCCGCCTGACCGCGTGCCCGGCGCCAGCCGGCCTGCGGCGCCTGCGCGACGTCGCCACGTCCATGCTGGAGCAGGTGCCGCGTGCCCTGGCACGGCTGCCGCGGGACGAGGACCGCCGGCTGGTGGACAGGTGCGCCGCCGCGGTCGCGGACCTGCTGCCGGAGCCCGGCGACCGGCTGCTGCACTGGGACCTGCACTACGCCAACGTGCTGGCGGGTGAGCGGGAGCCGTGGCTGGCGATCGACCCGAAGCCGCTCGCCGGCGACCCCGGCTTCGAACTGTTTCCCGCGCTGTGGAACCGGTGGGAGGACGTCATTGCCGACGGCGACGTCACCGGATCGGTGCGGCGGCGGTTCGACGTGATGGTGGCGACGCTGGGCCTGGACCGGTCACGGGCGGCCGGGTGGACGCTCGGCCGGATCCTGCAGCAGGTGCTGTGGAACGTCGAGGACGGCGTCACCACGGTGGGTCCGGTGCTGACCGTGATCGCCGCCGCGGTGTCCACCTACGCCGGCTGACCCGGCATCCGGTCGCCGACCCGCCGGGCCGCGGCCCGGCGGCGGCTCACACCGCCGGCGCGACCTCCGCGGCGAGCACGTCCAGGTGGTCCAGGTCGGCCATGTCCAGGATCTGCATGAAGATCCGGGTCGCGCCGATCTTGCCGTACGCGGCGAACTGCTCGGCCACCTCGCCCGGTGTGCCGACCACCGCGCCGCGCTCCCGCAGGGTCTGCGGGTCCCGGCCCAGCCGCTCCGCCCGCGCCCGCACCTCCGCATCGGTACGGCCGCAGCACACCGTGACGGCGACCGAGTAGGTCAGCGACGCGGGGTCCCGCCCGATCTCCTCGCACGCGCGGCGGACCCGGTCGAACCGCTGGCCCGCCACCTCCACGGTCGCGAACGGCGAGTTGTACTCGTCGGCGTACCGGGCGGCGAGTGCGGGCGTGCGGCGGGAGCCACCGCCTCCGACGATCACCGGCGGCCGCGGCGACTGGACCGGCTTGGGCAGCGCTGGCGAGTCGGTCAGCCGGTAGTGGGTGCCCTCGAAGCTGTAGGTGGATCCCACCGGTGCGGACCACAGGCCGGTGATGATCTCCAGTTGCTCGGCGAGCCGGTCGAACCGCTCCGCCAGCGGCGGGAACGGGATCCCGTACGCGGTGTGCTCCGCCTCGTACCAGCCGGTGCCGAGGCCGAGCTCGACCCGACCGCCGCTCATCGCGTCCACCTGCGCCACGATGATGGACAGCGGCCCGGGCAGGCGGAACGTCGCGGAGCTGACCAGTGTGCCCAGCCGCACCCGGGAGGTCTTCCGGGCCAACGCGCCCAGCGTGACCCACGCGTCGGTCGGTCCGGGAAGGCCGTCCCTCGACCCCATGGTGAGGTAGTGGTCGGAGCGGAAGAAGCCTTCGAAGCCGCACTCCTCGGTGTGCCGCGCGATCCGGAGCTGGTCGTCGTAGGTGGCGCCGAGCTGAGGCTCCACAAATACACACAGTCGCATGCGGCAACCTTGTCACATCACCGCGGTCACCGCCGCCCCCGTTCCGGCGTCCGTGGCCGGCACCGGGTTACCGTAACGGGACCGGCGGCGACCAGAGGCGGGTTAACGACGCCGCCGGTCCCGTAACGGGACCGGCGGCGACCGAAGCGGGTTAACGTCGCCGTATGCCGTCGTTCGGGTGGATCAGCTTCACGACCGACTACGGACTGTCGGACGGGTTCGTGGCCGCCTGCCACGGGGTGATCGCGCGGTTGGCTCCGGAGGTGCGGATGATCGACGTCACCCACGAGGTGCCGCCGGGTGACGTGCGGCGCGGTGCGGCCGTGCTGGCGCAGACCGTGCCGTACCTGCCGCCGGCGGTGCACCTGGCGGTGGTGGACCCCGGCGTGGGCACCGCGCGCCGGGCGGTCGCGCTGGTCACTCCGGGTGGCCTGCTGGTCGGTCCGGACAACGGGCTGCTGGTGTGGGCGGCGGAGGCGCTGGGTGGGGTGTCCGCCGCGGTGGAGCTCACCAACCCGGAATGGTTTCCGGGGCCGGTGTCGCGCACGTTCCACGGGCGCGACGTGTTCGCGCCGGCCGCCGCCCGGCTGGCCGCGGGTGCCGACCCGGCCGCCGCCGGACCCGCGCTCGACCCGGCGACGCTGGTGCGGCCGCCCGACCCGGTGGTGAGGACCGGGGACGGCTGGCTGGAGGCCGAGGTGCTCACCGTCGACCGGTTCGGCAACCTGCAGCTGGCCGCGCCGGGCGCGGCCGCCGCCGCGCTGCCCTGGCGGCTGCGCGTCCAGGGGGTGGCCGCGGTGCGGGGCGAGACGTTCGGTGACGTACCCGCCGGCGAGCTGGTGGTCTACGTGGACTCCGCCGACCGGGTGGCGGTGGCGGCCAACGGTGACCGCGCCTCGGCGCGGCTGGCGGTCGGCGGCGGGGACCTGGTCCGGATCGAGGGCGCCTGAGTGCCGGAGGGGGACACCGTCCACCGCACCGCCCGCCGGTTGCATGAGGCGCTGGCCGGGAGGCGACTCGTCGGCGCCGACCTGCGCGTGCCACGGCTGGCCACCGTCGAGCTGGTGGGGTGGACCGTGGCGGAGTGCCTCAGCCGGGGTAAGCACCTGCTGCTGCGGCTGCGCCCGCCCGGCCCGGGCACTCCCCTGACCCTCCACTGCCACCTCGACATGGACGGTGCGTTCCGGGTGTGGCCCGGCACGGCCACGCCGGACGCGCGGCGCGGACACGACGCGAGGGTGGTGCTGCAGACGGCCGACGCGACCGCGGTGGGGTACCGGGTCCACGATCTGGACCTGGCGCCCACCGGGGCGGAGGACAGGTTCGTCGGCCACCTCGGACCGGACCTGCTCGATCCCGCCTTCGACGCCGGCGAGGCGGTCCGGCGGTTGTCGTCCGACCCGGACACGCCCGTCGGCGCCGCCCTGCTCAACCAGCGCCACGTGGCCGGGATCGGCAACGTCTACCGCTCGGAGCTGCTGTTCCTGCGCGGCGTGTGGCCGTGGACGCCGGTGTCCGGAGTGGCCGACCTGCCCGGGCTGGTGACGCTCGCGCGCCGGGTCCTCACCGCCAACCGCGACCGGGCGGTACGCACCACCACCGGGTCGCTGCGCCGCGGCGAGACGCTCTACGTGTACGGCCGGGCGGGGCGGCCGTGCCGGCGGTGCGGCACGCTCATCCGGTCCGGTGCGGTGGCCGGACGGGTCGTCTACTGGTGCCCGGCCTGCCAGCCGGAGCCGCACCGCGATGCCGGGGCGCAGGACCGGACCACCGGTGCGGCGGGCACCTGACCCGCCACCGCCGCGGGCCGCCGGGCCAGCCGGCGGCGCGCCACCGTGCCCGACTAGGCCTGGTCCGGCGTGCCCGCCGGCCCGTCGACGCGGGCGGCGCCCGCGGGGCCGCTCGCCGGGTCACGCGGGCCGGCGAACCGGCCGCCGGCGTCCGGCTGGTCGAGCCGGCGCAGCTCGGCCAGGCCCTCGCTGACCGCGCGCAGCCGGTCGGTCGCCTCGGTCAGGCCGGCCAGCGCGTCGTCGTCGTGTCCCCCGACCCGGTCGGCCTCGCTGAGGTGCCGCGCGGCGGCCACGACGAACTGCTCGTACGCGACCACGCCCCGCTCCAGTTGAGACAGATACCCGGAGCGCAGGTCCTGCAGGGATCCGCGGGCCTGCTGCGGCGCGAGCCGCAACGCCTCCTCCAGGGCGGCGATCCGGTCGGTCAGCTCCCGAAGCCGCCGCTCGACGGCGGTCGCCTCCGCCGCCGACTCCCGGTCGAGCGCCCGCAGGCGCAGCGTCATCTCGCGCAGGGTGCGGGCGGACCGGTCCAGCCGCTCCCACAGCTGCATGGCGGCCGAGCCGCGCAGCGCTGCCCGGGTCCGCGCCCGTCGCGCCCGGTCGGCCAGGGCGTGCCCGCCCGGTAGCTGGGAGAGGAACGACAGCCACGGGTCGCCCGCCAGTGCCGGGTCCGCCGGCTCGGGAACCGGCTGGCCCGCCAGCGCCCGGTGGTCCGCCCATCGCCACCAGGTCAACGCCACACTGCCGCCCGCCAGCGCCGCCCACACCGCGTCCAGCGGCCCCAGGCCCTGGTAGGGGGCGAGCACCGCGGTGGCGCCGACCAGCGCGGCGGCCGTGACGGTCCAACGCCGGGCCGACGCCCGCAGCCGGTTGAGCCGCCGCAGGTGGCGCGACCGCTCGTCGCGCATGGCCGCCTCCTCCCGACCTCGGCGACGTCGCCCTAGCTGGTCGCCGCACCCTCGCCCGCGCCAGCGTTGTCGCTGGTCATGCTCGACCGGATCTCGTCCAGCTTCGCGGACGCCGCGTCGGCCCCCGCGTCGCCGCCGCCGGCCTCCACCGCCGGCCGTTCCGGCGTACCGGTGAGCTCGGCCGCCATGTCCTGGCGGAGCTGTTCCAGTCGGGTGGAGCCGGCGAGCTCCAGGGTGGTCTTCTTCACCTCGAGCATCCGCGCCTCGACGGACTCGGACGCCAGCTCAGCCCGGCCCATCGCCGCCGCGTACCTGGCCTCGATCTTGTCCCGCACCTCGTCGAGGGACGGCACGTTGCCCGGCGCTGCCAGCGCGGACATGGACTCCAGCGACGCCGCCACGGTCTCCTGCATCTTCGCCTGCTCCAGCTGGCTGAGCAGCCTGGTCCGCTCGGCGAGCTTCTCCTCCAGCAGCATCTTGTTGTTCTCGACCGCCTTGCGGGCCTGCTGGGCGGCGGCGAGCGCCTGGTCGTGCAGGATCTTGAGGTCCTGGACCGCCTGCTCGGCGGCGACCAGCTGGGTGGCGGCGGCCTGGGCGGCCCGTTCGTACTTGAGCGCCTCGTCCTCGTTGCCCTGCGCCCGGGCCCGCTGCGCCAGCAGCAGCGCCTGGCGGGCGTTCGCCTTCGACTGCTCAACCTCGGTCATGTGGCGGGACAGGCGCATCTCGAGCTGGCGCTGGTTGCCGATCACCGCCGCCGCCTGCTTGACCAGGGTCTGGTGCTGCTGCTTCGCCTCGTCGATCGCCTGCTGGATCTGGATCTTGGGATCGGCGTACTCGTCGATCTTGGCGCCGAACAGCGCCATGAGGTATCTCCAGCCCTTGACGAACGGGTTGGCCATCTTTGGTCCTCTCTGGGGTATCCGGCCGGTCGCTGGCCCACCATCATCTCAGGCAGCGCCCACCGCCACAGCCCACCGGACGGCGGCAAGACCGGACCGACCGTACCTGAGAAGACTACCCGCTGGAGCCGACCAGATGTCGCCCGGCGACGCCCGGTCAGGACGCCCGGGCCCCGGGCCGGGAGCGCACCGTGTGGAGGGTCGTGCGCAGCGGCCCGTCCCGGCGCACCGAGACGGAGACCTGGCCGTCGCTGACCATCGTCTCCGAGTCGGCGACGGTGGCCTGCGGCTGGGGCTCGGTCGCCGTCGGCCGCAGCGGCTCGGGAATGATCTCCCCCACCGCGGCCGGACGCTCGGTCAGCTGCCCGTCGGCGAGCATCTGCTCGGCCAGCTCGGCCCGGGCGAGATGGTCGGTCGCCTCCCGCAGCACCTCCGACAGGCGGGAACCCAGCGCGTCGCAGATCGCCGCCAGCAGCTCGCTGGACGCCTCCTTCTGGCCCCGCTCGATCTCCGAGAGGTACCCGAGAGAGACGTTCGCGGCGCTGGAGATCTCCCGCAGCGTCCGCCGCTGACCCTGACGCCGTGCGCGCAGGGCGTCACCGATCACCCGACGAAGCAGCACCGGCGCCTCCTCCCGCTGAGTACGGCCTGTTCGCAACGGTACCCGCTGGCGCGGACATCGGCATCCCGGCCCGCCCGGGTGTCGCAGGTCACTACAGGTTTCCAGCCTCACTCCGGTCACGCCGGCACCCCGGACGTGCGCGGCCGCCCGGCTCCCGAGGGCCCGTCGAGCCGGTCGGCGAGCAGCTGCAGCGCGGCCGCCACCGTGCCCGCGCGCACGGCCGCCCGGTCCCCGGACAGCCGCAGCGACCGCACGGACGGGTCGCCGACCGGGCCGACGACCGCCACGAACACCGTCCCGGCGCCCACCCCGTCGGCCGGGCCCGGCCCGGCGACCCCGGTGGTGGCCACCGCCCAGTCGGCGCCGCACCGCTCCCGGGCGCCGGCCGCCATCGCCGCGGCCACGTCCGCGTCGACCGGCCCGCGCTCGGCGAGCAGCCCGGCGGGTACGCCGGCCAGCGTGTGCTTCAGGTCGGTGGCGTAGACGACCAGGCCGCCCCGGAACACGGTGCTGGCGCCCGGCACGTCGACGATCGTGGCGGCGAGCTGTCCACCGGTGAGCGACTCGGCCACCGCCAGGGTCTCACCCCGCTCCCCCAGCCGTCGCAGGACCTCGGCGGCGTCCATCCGTCACGCTCCCGTTCCCGTCGCATCCCCGCGTGCGCCGAGCCTAACGGGGCGCGGCGGCGGGCACGGCCGGGTCCGGCGGGGCGCCGGCGACGCCTCGACGTGGGCACGGTGCAACGCCCGCAGCCAGGCCACCGACGGCGGACCGGTGTGGTGGACCCGAGCCGGGCGAGCTACGCGGAGACGTCGAGAGCGGGCACGCGGGTACCGTCCGCCTGCGACCCCGCCGGCGTCCCGCGAGCGGCCGCCCCCGCTCACGCGACACCGCCGCACCTGACCCGGGGCGGTGCGCCCCGGGTCAGGTGCGGCGGCGCAGGCGCACCGCCCGCACCGCGTAGTCGAGGCCGGTCAGCACCGTGACCGCGACGGCGGCCCCCATCAGCCAGGGGCCGACCGCGTCCGCCGGTTCCGGCACCGGCCACAGGTACCAGGCGATGGCGGCGATCTGCAGTCCGGTCTTCGCCTTGCCACCCCGGCTGGCCGGGATCACCCCGCGCCGGATCACCCACAACCGCAGCGCGGTGACGCCGACCTCCCGGGCCAGGATCACCACGGTGACCGCCCACGCCAGGCGCCCGTACGCGGACAGCAGCACCAGCGCCGTGCCGGTCAGGGCCTTGTCCACGATCGGATCGGCGATCTTCCCGAACGAGGTGACCAGCCCGTACCGGCGGGCGATCCAGCCGTCGAACACGTCGGTGACCGAGGCGGCGAGGAACACCACGCACGCGGCGGCCCGCCACCCGGGCCGGGTCATCTCCGAGCCCACCAGCAGCAGCAGGAAGACCGGTACCAGGGCCAGCCGCGCCACGGTGACCGCGTTGGCGGCGTTCACCAGCGGGATCGCGCGGGAGCCCGGGCGGTTCACCGTGATCCCGCCACGGGTACGGCAACCAGGTCCACGCCGTGCGAGGCGGTGACCTTCGCCTCCACCAGGTCCCCGACCGTCACGCCGGCGGGGGCGCCGGCCAGGGTCACGGATCCGTCCACCTCGGGCGCCTGGTGGGCGGCGCGGCCCTCCACGACGCCACCGTCGACCCGGTCGACCAGCACCTCCACGGTGGTGCCCACCCGCTCGGCGGCCCGCTGCGCGCACAACTCCTCCACCAGGCCGAGCAGCCGGTCGTACCGTCGCCGCACGGTGGCGGCGGGCACCTTTCCGGGCAGGCCGGCCGCCTCGGTGCCGTCCTCGTCGCTGTAGGCGAACACCCCCACGGCGTCCAGCCGGGCCTCCTCCAGGAAGGCGACCAGCTCGTCGGCGTCGGCCCGGCGCTCGCCCGGGAAGCCGACCATCACGTTGCTGCGCACACCCGCGTCCGGGTGGAGGCGGCGGATCGCGTCGAGCAGGTCCAGGAAGCGCCGCCGGGAGCCGAACCGCCGCATCCGGCGCAGCACCGGCTCGCTCGCGTGCTGGAAGGACAGGTCGAAGTAGGGCGCCACGCCGGGGGTGGTGGCGATGGTCTCGATGAGTCCCGGTCGCAGCTCCGCCGGCTGCAGGTAGGTGACCCGCACCCGCACGACGCCGTCGACCGCGGCCAGCTGCGGCAGCAGCTTCTCCAGCGCCCGCGGGTCCCCC
>DATGOE010000126.1:0-2900 GCA_035306365.1 Natronosporangium sp.
TCGGTCCACGCGAGCCCGATCCCGGCCAGCGCGATGATCGTCACGAACATCATGAGGTAGATCAGCCAGTCCATCGCCCGACCTCCGTCGCCGCACCTCCCGGGACGGGACCAAGCGTAGGCCACCGCGCGGTCCGGCCCGTACCCGCCGACCGTGGCCGCCGAGCGTGCCCGGCGCCGCTGGTAGCGTTGGCGGCGGAGGCAGCCGTGGCCGAGCCGGGATCGTCGCGCTTCGAGTCGCTGGTCGACCAGCAGATCCGCCTGGCCCGGGAGCGCGGCGAGTTCGACAATCTGCCCGGCATGGGCAAGCCGCTACCCGGTGCGGGGCGGCCCGACGACCACCTGTGGTGGCTGCGGGGGTACCTCGAACGCGAGGGGATCTCCGCCGAGGTGCTGCTTCCGACCTCGCTGCGGCTGGCCCGCGAGATCGAGCGGCTGCCGGAAGTGGTGGCGGACCTGCCCTCCGAGCAGATGGTGCGCGAGCGGGTGCGGGACCTCAACCGGCGGATCGCCGAGTACCTGCGCGCTCCGTCCGGACCGTTCGTCCGCCTGCGGCCCGTCGACCCGGCCGAGATGGCCGCGCACTGGCGCGCCGCCCGGCGCGCGCCGGCGACCTCCGGCGGGACCGCCGCCGAGGGTGCCGGGGACACCACCGGCGACCGCGGTGCGGACCGCCGCTTCCGCCGGCGCCGTTGGTGGTCCGCCCGCCGCAGCGGCTGAGTCCCGTGCCGCCGGCCGCGTCGGCCGGCGCCGGGTACGCCCGCCCGCGCCGGTGGAGTGCCGTGCCGCCGGTCGGCGCCGGCGGACACGCCCCGTACCCCGCGGGAGCGGCGCGCCGGAACGCGAGCGGCAGCCCGGCGGGACGATCGCGCGCCCCGACGCGCGTAGTGGGGCGCCGGCACGAGAGCGGTGCCGGGAGGCGATGCGGGAGGGCCGGCCGTGGAGGTGCGCGACACGGATGTGCCCGAGCCGGCCACCGCCGACCTCGACCACGAGGCGGGGAACGGTCCGGCGGCCGGGATGGTGGGTGGATCGACCCGGCTCCAGACGGCCCTGAGCCGGGTCGCCGCCTACCTCCTGTGGGGTGCGGTCGTGCTCGCTGTGGTCCTGGGTCTGGTCAACCTCACCGGACCGCCCGTACCCGCGTCCCTGCCCGCCCCCGGCGCCGCCTCGGCGCCGCCGCGGATCCCTCCACCCGGCGGGTGCGCCGAGATCGTGGTGGCAGGATGGTTGGCCGGCGATCCCGGCGTCGTCGCCGGGATCGCCGGCCAACCCGCCCGGCCACCGTCGACCGAACCCGGCCGCCGCGCCGCCCACACGTACACCGCGGCGGTGACCCCGTCCACCGACGGCACCCGGTGGGGCTACCTCGTCGGCGTGGACGTCGAGCACCGCGATGAGAACGGGAGCTGGGTGGCGGCCGGCCGCCAGTTCTACACCGTGACGCTGGCCGAAGGCGGCGGCTGCGCCGGGTGGGGCGCGGTCGCGCCGCCCGCCCGGGTCGCCGCGCCCGCGCTGGCCGCCACGGCCGGCGCCGGCTACCCGGTCCGGCTGCCGGCGTCCGGCACGCCGCTCACCGAGACGCTGGGCGCGTTCTTCACCGCGGTGCTCACCGGGACCGGCAGCGCCGACCGTTACGTCGCCCCGGGGTTGACGGTGCCCGTCCTGGAGTCGGCCCGCTACGACCGCATCGAGCTCGCCGACGTGCGGGCCGCCGGCGTCGTCGGCGGCGAGGGACCCGCGGCCGGTGCCGTCACCGCCGGCGGGACCGCCGTCCCTCCCGACGGGACCGTGCTGCACCTGCTCGTGACCGTCGTGGCCGACCCGGACGGCGACCCGCTACCGCTGGTCTACCCGGTCACCGCCGGAGTCCGCGGTGGCCGCTGGGAAGTGATGTCACTCGATCCGATCGTCGGGCCGGACGCCACCACCGGCCCGGGAACGGAGCCCACACCATGACCCTGCCCCACCTCCTCGCGCAGTCCAGTCCCACCCAGGACTGGATCACCGGTTGGACCATGTTCCTGCGCCAGACCCTGCCGATGGTGTTCCTGGTCGTGGTGATCCTGGTCGGGACCATCCTCATCGTCCGCGCCCGGGGCGGGCTGCAGAAGGCGATCATCTTCGGCATCGGCGCCGCCCTCGTCTACCTCATCCTGACCAATGTGGACGCGATGTCGCGGCTGTTCGAGCAGGAGCTGCCCATCCCGGAGGGGGACCGGTGAGGGAGCATCCCGAGGCGGCCGAGCCGGACTACGGCCGCACCTACACCCGGGGGCGCCGTCAGCCGTACCTGATCCGCAAGTGGCCGAACAGCAACTGGGTGCTGCCGCTCGGCCCGTACACGATCACCCAGCTGCTGGTCTTCGTCGGCTCGGTGTACCTGCTGCTGACCTACCGCGAGCTGTGGGCCCACTTCGGTGGCTTCAACGTGGTCATCGGCGTCGGCGTGCCGCTGGCCCTGACCTACGCCGCCCGGCACACCCGGGTGGAGGGCCGGGACCCGGTGCGGGCCGGCGTCGCCCTCGCCGGCCTGCTGCTGCGGCCCCGCGACGGGTACGTCAACGGCGCCCCGCTGCCGCGCGCCCGCGTCCGCCGCTGCCCGGCCGCACGGGTCCCGGTCGCGGCCGCGCCGTACCCGGACGCCGCG
The DNA here is from genome assembly GCA_035306365.1 of Natronosporangium sp. GTDB lineage: Bacteria > Actinomycetota > Actinomycetes > Mycobacteriales > Micromonosporaceae > Natronosporangium. The sequence continues at coordinate 2,650 of DATGOE010000126.1, forward strand.
GAGGCTACGCCACCCCGCCCGCCGGCCCGGCCGTGGGTGGCCGACCTCGTCGCCACCGCGCGCGCCGCCCGCGGGGGACCGTGGTGATCGGGCCGCCGCTTCCCCGCGTCCCGTTCCGCGCCCTGGTCGGCAACCTCGCCTGGACCCACGACGGCACGGTGTGGGCGGTCTGGCGGATCGACCCGGTTCCCTACCGGTACGCCACCGGCGACGACAAGGTGACCTACAGCCGGGTGTTCGCCAACCTGCTG
>DATGOE010000127.1:0-5884 GCA_035306365.1 Natronosporangium sp.
CCGGCACGGGCGGTCACCATGGCCCACCTCCTCGCAGCCGCGGATCCTCCCTCCCACCTTCGCGGACGATGCAAGCGATTGCAAGCCTCCGCCGCCGGTGCGGCGCGGGCGCGGCACCGGACCGCGGTGCCCGCCGGACCCCGTGGCGACGCCCGCCATCTGGACAGGATTCCGCCGCTGCATGAGGATCTGGTCGGGAACCGCTTGACACCTGTGTCCCGGTTCACAAGACTGCGGAGCATCGCAATCGATTGCGACCCGAGGAGGAACGAACATGCTGACCTCGATGACCCGCCGCCACCTCGCCGTGGCCGCGGTCGGCAGTCTCCTGGTGGTCGGGCTCGCGGCCTGTGGCGGTGACGACGGGTCGGGCGGGTCCGAGGATCCCATCCGGATCGGTGCGTCGCTGCCGCTGACCGGGGAGTTCTCCCAACCGGGCCAGGCGGCGCTGGAGGGGTACGAGATCTGGCGCGACCTGGTCAACGAGAAGGGCGGCCTGCTGGGACGGCCGGTCGAACTGGTGATCAAGGACGACGCCTCCAACCAGAACACCATCGTCGCGGACTACAACGCGCTCATCAGCCAGGACCGGGTTGACCTGCTGCTGGGCACCTTCTCCTCGCTGCTCAACCTCCCCGCCTCCGCGGTAGCGGAGCGTAACCAGATGCTCTACGTCGAGCCGGCCGGCGGGTCCCCCGAGATCTTCAGCCGCGGGTTCCGGTTCACCTTCTTCTCGCAGCAGGCCACCTCGGACAAGCAGGGCGAGGTCTTCGCCCGGTGGGTCGCCAGCCTGCCGGAGGACCAGCGGCCGAGGACCGCCGCGTACCCGACCATCGACGACCCGTTCGCGGCCCCCAACGTCAACGGGATCCGCGAGATCCTGGAGGCGGCCGGCATCGAGACCGTCTACCAGGAGACCTACGCCATCGACACACGCAACTTCGACACGATCGTCAACTCGCTGCGCGCCGCCGACCCCGACCTGGTGGTGCACGGCGCCGTGTTCGAGGACGGGGTCGGGCTCGTGCGGGCCATGCTGCGCGCGGGCTACACGCCCGGGTGGCTGTACCAGACCAGCGCCCCCTCCCACGGCGACCAGTACGCCGACGCCATCGGCGTGGAGAACACCGAGGGCATCATCTACGCTGTCAGCCACGCGCCCCAGGCCAACACCCCGGGCAACGCGGAGTTCGTGGCCGCGTACGAGAAGCGCTTCGGCCGCCTGCCGCCGGAGGACGCCGCGGACGCCTTCGCCGCCGGGCAGGTGCTGCAGGCCGCGGTCGAGGCCGTCGGCAACGTCGAGGACCAGGCCGCGATGGCCGACTGGCTGCGCGCCAACAGCGTGCAGACCATCCTCGGCGAACTGAAGTGGAACGATGACGGCAGCCCGGTCGGGGAGTTCCTCATCGGCCAGTGGCAGAACGGCCGGGTGGAGTTCATCCTTCCGAAGGCGACCGCCACCACCGACAACATCGTCATGGGATGGTTCCCGGGAGGCGCCAGCTGACATGACGCAGCTCGTCCAGAACCTCGTCCTCGGGCTGCTGCTGGGCGGGGTGTACGCCCTCGTCGCGGCCGGCCTGACCCTGATCTTCGGGGTCATGCGGGTGATCAACATCGCGCACGGCGCGCTGCTGATCCTGGCCGCGTTCCTCGCCTACAGCCTGTGGGACGGGCTGGGCATCGACCCGCTGCTGGCGATCCTCGTCACCTCGCCGGCCATCGGCGCCCTCGGCTGGGTCATCTACCAGGTCGTGGTGGCTCCCATCCGGACGGCGCCGATGGCCTCGACGGTGCTGCTCACCTTCGGCCTCGCGCTGGTGCTCGAGGCGGCGATGGGCACCGTCTGGGGGAACACCTCCACCGCGATCCGTCCGGCGTACGTGGACGAGTCGTTCCGGTTCGCCGGGCTGTTCCTGCCCAAGGCCCAGGTGTACGGCGGCGTGGTGGCCGTGGTGGTGCTCATGGCACTGGTCCTGGTGCTGGCCAGGACCTGGCTCGGCCGGGCGATCCGCGCCGCGGCGGTGAACCCCAGCGGCGCCGAGCTGGTCGGGGTCCGGGTGTCGTCGGTGGCCGCCCTGGTCTTCGCGCTCGGGGTGGCGGCGGCCGGAGCCGGCGGCGCGATCGTCGGGGTGCTGTACCCGTTCGTCCCCGGCTCCCACTACCAGTGGATCGCCCGGCTGCTGGCCATCGTCGTGCTCGGTGGGATGGGCAGCATCAACGGCGCGGTCCTGGGTGCGGTCATGTTCGGCGTGGCGGAGATGCTCACCGCGGCCTGGTCGCCGCAGTGGGCGACCGCCGTGCCGTACGCGATCGTGTTCGTCGTGCTCCTGGTCCGCCCCCAGGGGCTGCTCGGATCCCGACTACGTGAGGACGCGGTGCCGACATGACCGGGTCACGGAGTGCGTCGGTGCCGGGAGCGCTGCGGCGGCCGGAGTGGCTCGGCCGGCTCCTGGTCGCCGTGGCCGCCGTCCTGCTGCTGGCGTTCCCGGTGCTGTCCGACGACCAGTTCTACCAGAACATGATCATCCTCTCGCTGGTGTTCGCCATCGGCGCCAGTGGGCTGAACATCATCACCGGGTTCGCCGGCTACGTCTCCCTCGGACAGGGAGCGTTCATCGGGCTGGGCGGCTACACCATCGGCGTGCTCGCCACCCGGTTCGACTCGGTGCCGCCGTGGCTGTGGGTACCCGCCGCCGGGCTGGTCGCCGCGGTGGTGGCGGTTCCGCTCGGGCTGGTGTCGCTGCGGTCCCGGGGCCCGGCGTTCGTCATCATCACCGTGGCGTTCCTGTTCCTCGTCCAGGTGGTCGCCGTCAACTGGGTCAGCGTCACCAACGGCACCCCCGGCCTGACCCTGCCGCTGCCGACCTGGGACCGGGAGTTCATCAACTGGCCGTTCTACTACGCGCTGGTGCTGCTGCTGGCGCTGCAGCAGCTCATGACCTGGTGGATCCGGCGCACCAAGCTCGGCATGGGGCTGGTCGCCATCCGGGAGGACGAGACGAAAGCCGCGACCATCGGCATCAACCTGCCCGTGGAGAAGATGATCGCGTTCGTCGCCAGCACCGTCGTCGTCGGCATGGCGGGCGCGGTCTACGGCTACTACCTCACGTTCATCGACCCCCGCGGGATGTTCGGCATCCTGCTGAGCGTCCAGGTCATCCTCTCCCTGCTGGTGGGCGGCAGGGCGACCCTGTGGGGTCCGGTCCTGGGAGCCTTCATCGTCGAGCCCGCCAGCGAGTTCGCCAACCAGTACTGGGGCGGCAACGGCCGGCTGTTCCTGCTCGGTGGCGTGCTCGTGCTCATCGTCATCTTCCTGCCCCAGGGGATCCTGCCGGGCCTGCAGGCCCTGCTGACCCGGTGGCGGAGCCGGGGGACCGCCGCGCTGGTGGGAGCCCGCATCGATGACACCGGTGGCAGCATCGCCGCCATCACCGACCGGCGACCGGTGGCCGCGGCACCGGCCCCGCCCGACGGTCCGCGACGGCCGCTGCTGGAGGTGCGCGACCTGGTCAAGCACTACGGCGGCGTCCGGGCCGTGGACGGCTGCTCGTTCGCGGTGCCCGAGGGCAGCATCACCGGCCTCATCGGGCCCAACGGATCGGGCAAGACCACCGTGTTCAACCTCATCGACAACACCGTCTCCCCGGACCGGGGGGAGATCGTCTTCGACGGGCGGCGCATCGAGAAGCTGCCCTCCTGGCGGCGGGCGCACCTGGGCATCGGGCGCACGTTCCAGATCACCCGCCTGTTCGGCGACATGACGGTCCTGGAGAACGTGGTCGCCGCCCACCGGTCGTTCTCCATCGGACAGCTCGGCCGGATCGCCGTCAGCGGGCGGGAGGCGCGGGCCGCCGAGGAGCTGCTGGCGTTCGTGGGGATGCGCCAGTTCCGCGACCAGCGGGCCAGGGACCTGTCCTACGGCCAGCAGAAGCTGGTGGAGCTGGCGCAGGTGCTCATGCTCGACCCCAAGCTCATCCTCCTCGACGAGCCGGCCGGCGGGATCAACCCCGTGCTCATCGAGCGGATGGCGGACATGATCCGGGAGCTCAACTCGTCCGGGACGACGTTCCTCATCGTGGAGCACAACATGCCGTTCGTGCTCGAGCTGTGCGACCCGATCCACGTGCTCGCCCGCGGGGTGACCATGGCCACCGGCAGCCCGGCACAGATCCAGTCCGACCCGGCGGTGGTCGACGCCTACCTCGGTGAGTCCTACCGCCTCGGCCAGGAAGCGGGGGTGGTGACGTGACGCTGCGGCTGAGCGGAGTCATCGCCGGCTACGGGAGCGGCGACGTCCTTCAGGGTGTCGACATCGAGGTGCGGCAGGGCGCGGTGGCCTGCATCGTCGGGCCCAACGGCGCCGGCAAGTCCACGGTGCTGCGCACGGTCAGCGGGCTGCTGTCGCCGCGACGGGGAGAGATCACCCTGGCCGGCGAGCGGATCGACGGTCGACCGCCCTGGGAGATCCTCCAGCGCGGCATCTGCCAGGTGCCGCAGTCCAACGCGTTGTTCCCCAACCTGACGGTGAGGGACAACGTGCTGCTCGGCGCCTACCTCATCCGCCGCAACCGGGCTCTGGTGCGCCAACGGTACGACGCGGTGGCGCAGCTGTTCCCGATCGTCGCCCGGCGCCACCGGGAGAAGGCCGGCAACCTGTCCGGAGGCGAGCGCCGGATGGTCGAGTTCGCCCGCTCGCTCATGCTCGACCCGGCGCTGCTGCTGCTCGACGAGCCGTCGCTGGGCCTGGACCCCAAGGCCCTGGGCGCGCTGGCGGAGTCGGTGGCGCTGCTGCGTGACCAGGGCAAGACGCTGCTGCTGGTGGAGCAGAACGTCCGGTTCGGGATGCAACTGGCCACCGACGGCATCGTGATGGAGAGCGGAAGGGTGGTCGCCCAGCGCCCGGCCGAGGCGATCCTGTCCGACCCCGACCTCGTCCGGCTCTACTTCGGCGGCGCGACCGGCCGGGGCCACCAGCCGGTCGGTGACGACCACCCGGACGCGCAGACGGCCGCCGGCCGGGTCCCCGGTTGACCGGTACGCTGTGGGCCGCGCTGTCCGGGGTCGGGTTCGGCGTCTTCCAGGTGCTGAACGCGCGCGCCGTCCGCAACCTCACCAAGGTCTACGTCGCCACGTTCGCTCAGCTGGCGGCCGCCACGGTGGTGCTCCTGGTGGTCGTGGTCGCGGCCGGCTCCGCCGGGGACGTGCGCCACGTCCCGCCGGTGAGCATGGCCTATCTGGCCGGTGCCGGGGTGGTGCACTTCGTCATCGGATGGACCACGCTCAACGCCAGCCAGGCGAGGATCGGCGCGGCCCGGACCTCACCGCTGATCGCCACCACCCCGGTCTTCGGCGTGGTCATCGCGTTCCTCGCCACCGGATCCGTACCCGGTCCGCTGGCGCTGGTCGGCATCGCGCTGACCGTGGCCGGCGCGTACCTGGTGACCGATCCGGGCGCCCACCAGCGGGCGAAGCTGCGCGACTCCGGCTTCGGCCTGGCCACCTCCGCGGCGTGGGCGGTCAGCGCGGTGCTCACCGTGGCGGGGCTGCGCGGGTTCGCCGACCCGCTGGTGGGGGTCACCGTCGGTCTGGCGGCCGCGGTCCTGGCGTACGGTGCGGTCCTGCTGGCGGTGCCCGCCAGCCGGGGCGGTGGGCGGATGGACCGCACCGCCTGGCGGCTCAAGCTGGCCGCCGGTGTGCTTGTGGGCCTGGCGACGTGGTGGCGCTACCTGGGGCTGGCCGACGCGCCGGTCGGCGTGGTGCTCGCCCTGCAGCTGCTCACCGTGCCGACGGTGCTGGTGCTGGTCTCGTTCGGCCCCCACCGCGAGCCGCTCCAGCTCAAGGTGTGGTTGGGGTCGGCCGGGGTGCTGGTCGGGGTGGGCCT
>DATGOE010000128.1:0-56136 GCA_035306365.1 Natronosporangium sp.
CCGGACGCCACCCACACCTCCCGGTTGAGCACCACGGCCGAGTCGATCCCGACGATGTCCTCCCGCTCCTGGACCATCGCGCGCCACCACTGGCGGCGGATGTTCTCCTTGAGCTCCACGCCCAGCGGTCCGTAGTCCCACGCCGACCGGGTGCCACCGTAGATGTCGCTGGAGGGGAAGACGAAGCCGCGCCGCTTGGCGAGGCTGACGATGGTGTCGATCCGGTCTGCCGTCACGGGTAGCTCCTCGGGACGCGCCGCAGTGGGCCGGCGGCGCGGTCGGTCACCTGGTACGCCCAAGCGTACGGTCAGCCGGACGCGGGCCGCACCCGGGTTGCCGGCCCGGCCGGGATCACCGGCGCCAACCGCAGACCTCCAGCTCCCCGGTGGTCTCGTCCTGCGCCAGCGGCACGAGCAGCCGCTCCTGCCGGCCGTCCTCGTAGTTGACCACGGCGGGCACCCGGACGTTCCCGGCCTGCGTGATCTCGACGTCGGACAGCTCGTAGGACTCGATGCGGGGCAGGGAGGAGACGCGGTCGCGGAACTCCGGCAGCGACTCGGACCGGCGGTCCCGAGCGCACCTCAGCTCGTACGCCTCCTCGAAGTCCCCCGCGATCTCCGCGTCCAGGTAGTCTCCGACCGCGCGGTGCGCCTGCTCGTTGAGCGCCTGGTAGCTGGTCAGGAACAGTCCGCCGAACGAGATCACGCCGGCGCCGCAGCACAGCGCCAGCACCGCCCCGGCCACCCCCAGGCCCAGCCACACCCGGGCGGCCCGGCCCTCCACCGGGGCGGCGGCGAACGGCAGCCGGACCCCGGGGCCGGGCGGCGGGGGCGGAGCGGGCGGCCCATCCTCCGGTACCGCGGGCGGGGCGGCCGATCCGTGGTCGGGTGCCGGCGGCGGGGCGGGTGCGCCGTGGTGAGGTACCGGCGGCGGGGCGTCGGGATCCGGACCGGGCGCACCCGGCGCCGGCCCGCCCGGCGGATGGGCGAACGCGCCGAAGTCCCGCGGGTGAGGTCGGAAGGGCCCCGGAACGGGGTCCGGTCCGGGGCTAGTCATGCCGGCCCGCGCCGTCGACCGCCCGGTCGCTGGCGGTGACGACGAGCTCGCGGCCGGGCTGGGCGACCGCCAGCGTCTCGTACGCCGACGGTTCGTCGGTCGACTGGGCCAGCAGGGGTACCGCCTCCATCCGCACCCGGACGTCGGCCAGTGCCCGGCGGTAGGCGCCCACCGAGTCCCAGCGGGTCACCAGGCACCAGTGCTCCGGCGAGTCGATGCTGCGGGCCAGCGCACCGTCCCGGTAGCCGGGGCGGGCGGCGAGCGCGGCGAGAGCCGCGTGCGCCTGCCTGGTGAACTCGGCGGTACGCTCGGGCACCACGACGAAGCGGCTGAGCGCGAGCACGGCGGGCCTCCGGCTGATCGGGGGTTGGTCGTGTCGAGGGTAACCAACGGCGCACCGGGACGGAGGGAGGCGACCATGACATCGCACGATGACGGGGACAGATGGGACCTCCTCGCCCGACTCGGGCGGTTGGACCCGAAGCTCGTGGTGATCGGTGCGCTGGCGCTCTTCCTGGCGGTCCTGCTGCTGCCGCCCCTGCTCGGCGCCCTGCTGATCGTCCTCATCGCGGTCGCGCTCGCGGCGCTGCTGACCAAGACCTGGCCGTTGCTGCCGGGCTCGCAGCGCGCACTGCGACTGGGCGTCATCGTGGCCCTGCTCGTGGTCGCCGCCTCCAAGCTGCTGTGACCGGCTGACGACCGGGGTAACCACCGCGGGCCCGGCTGCGTCACGGCGCGGCCGCGCACAGACCGCGCCGCGGACCGGCCGCGCCGGCCGCGCGGTCTTATGCGAATTTGACAATCATTGTCGTTTGGGTGGACCGTGGTCCCCGTGCTCCGACGCGTCCGGACCCGCCTGGGTGCGGTGGCCGCCGCCACGGCCGCGGTCCTCGCGGCGGCCGCCTGCGGTGACGCCCCCGCACCGCCCGGCGACCGGCTGCGGATCGTGGCCGGGTTCTACCCCCTGGAGTACGTTGCCGAGCGGGTGGGCGGGGACCGGGTCACGGTCACCGGCCTGGCCCCGACCGGTGGCCACGCCCACGACCGGGAGCTGACCGTCCGGCAGGCCGCGCTGATCAGCGACGCGGACCTGGTGATCCACCTGTCCGGGTTCCAACCGTCGGTGGACGCGGCGGTGCGGGCGTACGCGCGCGACGTCCTCGACGTCGCGCGGGCCGTGCCGCTGCGGACCGCCGCCGCGCACGGCCGTCCGGACCACGGGCCGGCCGGCGCCGGGCAGGAGCCGACGGGCCACGACGGCGCCGGAACGGACCACGGCGCGGAGACCGACCGCGGCGCGGAGACCGACCACGGCGTCGACCCCCACGTGTGGCTCGACCCGCACCGGCTGGCCGCCGTCACCTCCCGGGTCGCCGACGCGCTCGCCCGGCTCGACCCGGCCCACGCCACCGGCTACGCCGCGCGCGCCGGCGCGCTGCGCGCGGACCTGGCCGAGCTCGACACGGCGTACACCGACGGCCTCGCCCGCTGCGAGCGCCGGGAGATGGTGGTCGCCCACGCGGCGTTCGGCTACGTCGCCGACCGCTACGGCCTGCACCAGATCGCCGTCGCCGGGTTGGAGCCCGACGGCGAGCCCACCCCGGGACGGGTGATCGAGGTGGTGGAGCTGGCCCGCGCGCACGGCGCCACGACCGTCTTCGCCGAGGCGCGCGCGTCGCCGGACATCGCCCGGCTGATCGCCGGGGAGCTGGGCGCCCGGACCGCGACGCTGGACCCGATCGAAGCGCGCGCGCCGGGCAGCGACGCGGACTACCTGAGCCTGATGCGGGCCAACCTGGCGGCACTGACGGAAGGGCTGGGATGCGCGTGACCGTACCGGTGGTGCACCTGTCGGAGGCGGTCGCCGGGTACGGCGACCGGCCGGTGCTGCACGGGATCAGCCTCACCGTCGTCCCCGGCGAGGTGGTGGCGATCCTCGGGGACAACGGTTCCGGCAAGTCCACGCTGGTCAGCGCGGCGCTCGGGCTGATCCCGCTGCGGTCCGGGCGGGCGGCGCTGTTCGGCGTGCCGGCCGCCCGGTTCCGCCAACGGCACCGGATCGGGTTCGTGCCGCAGCGGGTCGGCGCCGCCGGCGGCGTGCCGGCCACCGTGGGCGAGGTCGTCGCCGCCGGCCGGCTGGCCCGGCGGCGCCCGTTCCGCCCGGCCCGCCAGGACGACCGCCGGGCCGTCGCCGCCGCACTGGCGGCCGTCGGGCTCACCGACCGGGAACGGGATCCGGTCGCGACCCTGTCGGGTGGCCAGCAGCAGCGCGTACTCATCGCCCGCGCCCTCGCCGGCGAACCCGACCTGCTCGTCCTCGACGAGCCCACGTCCGGGGTGGACGCGGCCAGCCAGGCGGCGTTCGCCACCACCCTGCGCGGGTACGTCGCCCGCGGCGGCACCGTGGTGCTGGTCGCCCACGAGCTCGGCCCGCTGGAGCCGCTGGTCGACCGGGCGGTGGTGCTCCACGCCGGCCGGGTACGGCACGACGGGGCGGTGCCGCGGCCGGTGGGTCACCACGCGGACCCCGGACACGACCACGTCCACCCGCACGCCCCACTGCGGGCGGGTCGGTTGTGGAACGGAGGTGTGCAGCCGTGACCAGCCCCACCGAGGTCTTCGCCTACCAGTTCATGCAGTACGCGCTGCTGGCCGCGCTCATCACCGGCGTGGCGGCGCCGGCGTTGGGCACCTACCTGGTCCAGCGGCGGCTGGCCCTCATCGGCGACGGCCTCGGGCACGTGGCCCTCACCGGCGTCGGCGCCGCCCTGCTCACCGCCGGCTCGCCGGTGCTGTTCGCGATGGTGGCGGCGGCGGCCGGCGCGGTCCTCGTCGAGCTCGTCCGGCAGCGGGGCCGGACCTCCGGCGACGTGGCCCTGGCGGTGATGTTCTACGGCGGCATCGCCGGCGGCGTGTTCCTGACCGCGAGGTCGCCGGAGTCGACCACCGGCCTGACCGGCTTCCTGTTCGGCTCGCCGCTGACCGTCTCCGCCGGCGACCTGGCGGTGATGGCCGCGCTGGGAGCGGCGGTGGTGGCGGTGGCGGTGGGCCTGCGGCCGTGGCTGTTCGCCGTCGGCCACGACGAGGAGTTCGCCCGCGCCGCCGGGCTGCCGGTGCGCGCCCTCAACCTGCTGACCGCGGTCGCGACCGCGGTGACCGTCACGGTGGCGATGCGGGCGGTGGGCCTGCTGCTGGTCAGCGCGCTGATGGTGGTGCCGGTCGCGACCGCGCAGCTGCTGACCCGCAGCTTCCGCGCCACACAGCACCTCGCGATGGCCATCGGCGTGGTGGCCGCCGGTACCGGCATCTGGGTGTCCGGCGCGTTCGACACCGCCCCGGGCGCCACCATCGTCCTGCTCGCGATCGCCGCGTTCGCCGCCACGGCGGTGGGGACCGCGGCCCGGCGACGCGCGCGCGACCGGTCCCCGGGCGCCCGACCGGTCGGGTCGCCACCGGCCGCGGTGTCGCGCTGACGCTACGGTGGGGTATGTGGGTGGCAACTGGGCCTATGAGTCCGCGGGCGAGCTGCTGCGGGCGCTGGCCGCCCCGGTACGGATCGCGATCGTGACCGAGCTGGCGTCCGGCTCCCGCTGCGTGCACGAGCTGGTGGACGCGCTCGGAGTGGCGCAACCGCTGGTCAGCCAGCACCTGCGGGTGCTGCGGGGCGCGGGCGTGGTGCGCGGCGTGCGCCGTGGCCGCGAGATCGCGTACTCGCTGGTCGACGAGCACGTCGCCCACATCGTCGCCGACGCGGTCAGCCACGCGCGCGAGTCCAGGCGGCCGGCATCCGCGCCGGTCCCCGAGGTGGCGGTGTGACCGGGGCCGGACGGCGGCGCAGCGCCACCGGGCAGGCGCGAGACGGCACCGGGCAGGCGCGGGACGGCACCGGGCAGGCGCGGGTCGCCGCCCGCCACACCCGCCAGCGGGCGGCCGTGAGCGCGCTGCTGGCGCAGACCGACGGCTTCCACTCCGCCCAGGAGCTGCACGCCATGCTGCGCCAGCGGGGCGAGCGGGTCGGGCTGTCCACCGTCTACCGCACGCTGCAGGGGCTGGCCGAGGCCGGCGAGGTCGACGTCATGCGCCCCGCCGACGGCGAGACCCGCTACCGGCGCTGCGCCGCGGTCCACCACCACCATCACCTGGTCTGCCGGTCGTGCGGCCGGACGGTGGAGGTGGAGGGGCCGGCGGTGGAGGCGTGGGCGGAGCGGGTGGCGGCCGCGCACGGCTTCACCGACGTGCGCCACACCCTGGAGATCTTCGGCACCTGCCCGGACTGCCCCACCTGAGAGCAGCCGACCGGTCCGTGGGTCAGCCCGGCGTCCGGCGCGGGATCCGGCGCCGCACGTCCGGCACGGTGGCCGGACCGGGCTCGTACGTCGCGACCCACGGCTCCTCCCACGGCGGCATCAGCACACCCTCCTCCAGGAAGGTGTAGACGCCCTCGCCGACCTGCCGGGCGACCCGCACGTCCGCGGCGTCGGTGTTCGTCCACAGGGCGTCGAGCTTCGCCTCCGCCCGCAGCCGCGCCTGCCGGCAGAACAGGTCGGCCAGCTGCACCACCTGCGGCCGGGACGCCTGCTCCGCCCGGGCGCGCACGCAGGCGGCGGCGATGGCGAACAGCTCCGCACCGATGTCGACCAGCCGGCCGAGGTACGCCTGCCGGTACTGCAGCCGGGCCTGCCAGCGGGCCATGCCGGCGAAGGTGGCCCGGGCGAGCCTGCGGCTGTGGCGCTCCGCCCAGCGCAGGTGCCGGGCGAGCGGGCCGAACTCGGCGTACGCGCCGGGCACCTGGCCGCGGCCGACCAGCAGGCCCGGCAGCCACCGGGCGTAGAAGCCGGCGGCCTTCGCGGCGGCCGCGACCTTGCGTCCGGTGGGCGCGTCCGGGTCGGCCAGCGCGCCGGCGGCCGACAGGTGGATGTCCACCGCCTCCCGGGCGATGAGCAGGTGCATGATCTCGGTGGAGCCCTCGAAGATCCGGTTTATGCGCAGGTCGCGCAGCAGCTGCTCGGCGGGGACCGGGCGCTCGCCCCGCGCCTTCTGCGAGTCGGCGGTCTCGAACCCGCGGCCGCCGCGGATCTGCACCAGCTCGTCGGCGACCAGCCACGCCAGCTCGGAGGCGTACAGCTTGGCGATCGCCGCCTCGATGCGCACGTCGTTGCGGTCGTCGTCGGCGAGCATGCAGCACAGGTCCACCATCGACTCCAGGCCGTACGTGGTGGCCGCGATGAAGGCGATCTTCTTGGCGATCGCCTCGTGTTCGGCGACCGGCCGGCCCCACTGCACCCGCTCGGCACCCCACTGCCGCGCCACCGCCAGCGCCCACTTCGACGCCCCCACACAGGAGGCCGGCAGCGACAGCCGCCCGGTGTTGAGGGTCGTCAGGGCGATCTTGAGGCCCTTCCCCTCCTCCCCGATCCGGTTGCCGACCGGGACGAACACGTCGTGGAACCGGGTGACGCTGTTCTCCAGGCCGCGCAGGCCCATGAACGCGTTGCGGCGCTCCACGGTCACGCCCTCGGAGTCGGCCTCCACCACGAAGGCGGTGATGCCGCCCGGGTGGCCCGGCGACGGCGGCACCTTCGCCATCACCACCAGCAGCGTGGCGATCGTGCCGTTGGTGGCCCACAGCTTGACGCCGTTGAGCCGGTAGCCGGAGCCGTCCGGCAGCGGCTCCGCGGTGGCGCGCAGCCGGGCCGGGTCCGACCCGACGTCGGGCTCGGTGAGCAGGAACGCCGAGATCTCCCCGGCGGCCAGGCGGGGCAGGAACCGCTGCTTCTGCTCCTCGGTGCCGAACAGCTTCAGCGGCTGCGGCACGCCGATCGACTGGTGGGCCGACAGCAGGGCGCCGATCGACGGGCTGGCCGAGCCGGCCACGGTCAGCGCCCGACAGTAGTGCAGGTGGGACAGTCCCAGACCGCCGTACTTCCGGTCGATCTTCATGCCGAACGCGCCCAGGTCGGCCAGACCGGTGATCACCTCGTCCGGGATCCGCGCCTCCCGCTCGATCGCGTAGCCGTCGATGCCGGACACGAACTCGGTCAGCCGCCCGATGAACTCCCGGGCGCGCTCCTCCTCCTGCGGGTCGACCGTCGGCCAGGGGTGGATCAGGTCGATCCGGAACCGGCCGGCGAACAGTTCCCGGCCGAAGCTGGGCTTGCGCCACGCGGCCTCGCGGGCCTCCTCGGCCACCTGCCGCGCCTGCCGCTCGGTGACCTGAGGCGGCGCGGTGTCCGGGGCGCCGGTGGTGGGCTGGGTCGTGGTCACGGTGACACCCCCGTCCGGGTACGCCCGTCGCGGGCGGGTCGTTCCCGGAATGTTACTACCTGGTAGCGGTGGCGCGCATCACTCTCGCGGGCGGTCAGGCGGCACCGAACCGGCGCTCCCGCCGGGCGTAGATCTCGCACGCCCGCCACAGGTGACGGCGGTCGAAGTCGGGCCACAGGACGTCCATGTAGACGTGCTCGGCGTACACCGACTGCCAGGGCAGGAAGTTGGACGTGCGCTGCTCGCCGGAGGAGCGCACGAACAGGTCCACCGACGGCATGCTCGGCTGGTACAGGTAGCGTGCGAAGGTCTTCTCGTCGACCCGGTCGGGGCGCAGCCGGCCGGCCGCCACGTCCCGGGCGATCGCCGCCGCCGCGTCGGCGATCTCGGCCCGGCCGCCGTAGTTGACGCAGAACTGCAGCGTCAGCACGGCGTTGTGGCGGGACATCTCCTCGGCGGCCCGCAGCTCCGCGATGACGCTCTTCCACAGCCGGCCCGGTCGCCCCGCCCACAGCACCCGCACCCCCAGCTCGACCAGCTCGTCGCGCCGGCGGTGGATGACGTCCCGGTTGAAGCCCATCAGCCACCGGACCTCCTCCGGGGAGCGCCGCCAGTTCTCGGTGGAGAACGCGTACACCGACAGGTACGGGATGCCGATCTCGATCGCGCCCTCGATGGTGTCGAACAGCGCGTGCTCGCCCTGCTCGTGCCCGCGGATGCGGGGCAGGCCACGCCGCTTGGCCCAGCGGCCGTTGCCGTCCATCACCAGCGCCACGTGGCGGGGCAGGGACTCCGGCGGCAGCGCCGGCGGCCGGGCACCGGACGGGTGGGGGGAGGGCGGTCGCGGCGCCGTGCGGCGCTGGACGGCGGTACGCCTGACCACTCACACCCTCCCGCGGTCGACCAGTGGCAGCGATCGTAGCTCCCGCTCCAGGTGCCACTGCAGGTGCGCGGCGACCAGCCCGGAGGCCTCCCGGCGCGCCGCCGGCCCGGCGGCGCGGGCCGTCGACCAGTCGCCGGTGGCCAACGCCGCCATGAGCGCCAGCGCCGCCGGGGACGCCAGCGCCGCACCCGGCGGCCGGCACCCGCCGCAGACCGTACCGCCGGCCGGCACCGAGAAGGCCCGGTGCGGGCCGGGCGCGGCGCACACCGCGCACCGGTCCAGCGCCGGTGCCCATCCGGCCACCGCCATGGCGCGCAGCAGGTACGCGTCGAGCACGAGCGTGGCCGGGTGCTCGGCCGCGGCCAGCGCCCGGATCGCGCCGAGGGTGAGCAGGAACAGCCGCCGGGACGGCTCACCCTCCTCCGGTGTGAGCCGCTCGGCGGTCTCGGCGACGGCGCTGGCGGCGGTGTAGCGCGGGTAGTCGTCGAGGAACCTGCCACCGTGCAGCGCGATCGCCTCCACCTGGGTGACCGTCCACAGGCTGCCGCCCGGTCGCGGGGTGTGCGGGGCGGCCAGCTGCAGCTCCACGTGGCCGAACGGCTCCAGCCGGGCGCCGAACCTGGAGCTGGTCCGCCGCACGCCCCGGGCCACCGCCCGGACCCGGCCGTGCCGGCGGGTCAGCAGGGTGATGATCCGGTCGGACTCGCCAAGCTTCTGGGTCCGCAGCACCACCGCGTCGTCGCGGTAGAGCTGCCTGCGGTACCCGGCCACGCGGCCATTGTCCCCCGGCCTGGTCCCCCGGCCTCAGAAGCCGAGCCGGCGCAGCTGCCGCGGGTCGCGTTGCCACTCCTTCGCGACCCGCACGTGCAGGTCCAGGTAGACCCGGGTGCCGAGCAGCTCCTCGATGCTGGCGCGCGCCCGGGTGCCGACGTCGCGCAGCCGGCTGCCCCGCCGCCCGATGACGATCGCCTTCTGGCTGGGCCGCTCCACGTACACGTCGGCGTAGATCCTCGTCAGGTCGCCCTCGCGCTGGATCTCCTCGACCAGCACCGCGATCGAGTGCGGCAGCTCCTCCCGTACCCCCTCCAGCGCCGCCTCCCGGATCAGCTCGGCGATCATGACGTGCTCCGGCTGCTCGGTGACCATGTCGGCGGGGTACAGCTGCGGCGACTCCGGCAGGTACCGGATCATCACGTCCACGAGGGTGGGGACCTGATAGCCGGTGACCGCGCTGACCGGCACCACCTCGGCGAAGTCCCCCAGGTCGGCCACGGCGACCAGCTGCTCGGCCAGCCGCGCGGGGCCCACCAGGTCGGACTTGGTCACCACGGCGATGACGGTCGCGCGCAGCCCGGCGATCTCCCCGCTGATGAACCGGTCGCCGGGGCCGACCCGTTCGTTGGCGGGCAGGCACAGCCCGATCACGTCGACCTCGCTCCAGGTCTGCCGCACCAGCTCGTTGAGCCGCTGCCCCAGCAGGGTGCGCGGCCGGTGCATCCCCGGGGTGTCCACCAGCACCAGCTGGGCGTCCGGCCGGTGCAGCACGCCGCGGATGACGTGCCGGGTGGTCTGCGGCCGGCTCGACGTGATGGCGATCTTCTGGCCGATGATGGCGTTGACGAGCGTGGACTTGCCCGCGTTGGGACGGCCCACGAAGCAGGCGAAGCCGGCGCGGTAGGTGCCCGCGTCCGCACGTGACGGCTGCGGCTGCCCGCCCACCGCGCGCCTCAGCCCTGGACGACGGCCAGCACCCGGCCGTCCGGTGCGGCGAGGTGGATCGGCACGTCCGGGCCCAGGTCGCGCACTGCCGCCCGGCCGGCCGCGTCCACCGTCGAGGCCTCGGTCACCACCGCCGCCGCCTCCAGCCGCGAGGCGCCGGCGGCGACCGCGGAGGCGACCGCGAGCTGCAGGGCGGTCAACGTCAAGGAGGGCAGCCGGACGGTCGCGGCCGCGTACGTGCGGCCGTCCCGGTCCCGCACCGCCGCGCCCTCCACCGCGCCGATCCGCGCCCGGGCGGCCCGGGCGAGGGTGACCAGCTTGGCGTCCTCCTCGGCCAGCTCCTCCGCTGCCGTCATGTTCACCTGCCCTCCGTGGTGGCGTCACCGGCGTGCGCCGGCTGCTCGACGCGGCGCACCAGGACGGTCTGGATCCGGTTGCGCCGGCCGGCGGTGCCCTCGGCCACCAGGCGCAACCCGTTCACGGTAGCGGTCGCGCCGGGGATCGGCACCCGGCCGAGCACCTGCGCCATCAGCCCGGCCACCGTCTCCACGTCGTCGGCGGGCAGCTCGACGCCGAACAGCTCGCCCAGGTCCTCGATCGGCAGCCGCGCCGAGACCCGCACCGACCCGTCGGGCAGCCGCTGCACCGGGGGCAGCTCGACGTCGTACTCATCGGTGATCTCGCCGACGATCTCCTCCAGGATGTCCTCGATGGTCACCAGGCCGGCGGTGCCGCCGTACTCGTCGACCACGATCGCCATGTGCACCCGGGCGGCGCGCATCTCCGACAGCAGGTCGTCGACCGGCTTGGAGACCGGCACGAACAGCGCCTTGCGCATGACCTGGTCCACCCGCACCGAGTCGGCCAGCGTCGGGTCACCGCCGACCGTGCGGCGGGCGAGGTCCTTGAGGTAGACCACGCCGAGCACGTCGTCCACGCTGGCGCCGATCACCGGGATCCGGGAGAAGCCGGAGCGCAGCGCCAGCGCCAGCCCCTGGCGCAGGCTCTTGTGCGCCTCGATCCACACCATCTCGGTGCGGGGGACCATCACCTCGCGCGCGACGGTGTCCCCCAGCCGGAACACCGAGTCGATCATCTCGCGCTCGCCGCGCTCCACGCCGCCCCGCTCCTCGGCGAGATCCACCAGCTCGCGCAGCTCCACGGTCAGGTCCGGCTCGCCGTTGTCCGGCGTGGCGAACGGCGCGTCCCGCTGGACCCGGCCGGCGGTCAGCGCCCGCCCGACCAGTCCCAGCAGCCAGGTCAGCGGCCGCAGCAGCCGGCCGAGCCACCGCAGGGCCGGCGCGGCCAACCGCCCCACCAGGTACGCGTGGCGGGGTCCCAGCAGCCGGGGGACGGCGCCCACGACGACGAACCCGACCGTGGTCATGACCGCGACCGCGACCAGCACCGCGGCCGCGCCCATGCCCAGGGCCGTCACCGCCACCAGGGCGACCAGGACCGTGGCGGTCACCTCGCAGGCGACCCTGAGCATCACCAGCAGGCTGCGGTACCGGGCCCGGTCCGCGGCGACCTTCTCCAGCGCGGCGGCCCCCCAGGGCACCGGCTGCTCCGCCCGCCGACCACCGACCTCGCCGTTGACCCGGCCGCGGGCCAGGGCGGTGGCCCGCGCCAGGGAGATCACCCCGAGGGCGGCGTCCACGGTGGCCGCCAGCCCGCCCAGGAGGATCAGAGCACCTGCCCAGATCAGCAGCGCGAAGGTGGGTAAGCTTCCGATCCCGTCCATCACCTATCCCGCACGCGCGAGCCGCCAGCTTCGCAGCAGGCGGTCCTGCAGCGTGAACATCTCACGCTCCTCCTCGGGCTCGACGTGGTCGTAGCCGAGCAGGTGCAGCACGCCGTGGACGGTGAGCAACTCCAGCTCGTCCCGCACCGAGTGCCCGGCGGCGCGGGCCTGCCGGCGCGCCACCTCCGGGCACAGGACGATGTCGCCCAGCAGCGTCGGCTCGGCGCCGTCCTCCCTCGGCCCGTGGTCCACCCCGCCCTCGTCCATGGGGAACGCGAGCACGTCGGTGGGCCCCTCACCGCCCATCCAGCGGCGGTTGAGGTCGCTCATGTACTCCTCGTCGACCAGCAGCACCGACAGCTCCGCCAGCGGGCTCACACCGGTCTCCGCCAGGGCGTGGCGGGCCACCGCCAGAATCGCCTCGGTGTCCACCTCGACGCCGGACTCGTTGACGATCTCTACGGACAATCCCGTCCCCCTCGCGTGCCACCCGCGGTCAGCGGCGCCGGCCGGTCCGCCGGCCGGGCACCCGGACCGTCTGGGACTGCTGCGCGGCGTCCCACCTCGCGTAGGCGTCCACGATGTCGCTGACCAGCTGGTGCCGCACGACGTCGTGGCTGGTGAGCCGGGCGAAGTGGACGTCGTCGAGACCGGCGAGGATGTCCTGCACGACGCGCAGCCCGCTGGTGGCGCCACCGGGCAGGTCGACCTGCGTGATGTCCCCGGTCACGACGATCTTGGACCCGAACCCCAGCCGGGTCAGGAACATCTTCATCTGCTCGGCGGTGGTGTTCTGGGCCTCGTCGAGGATGATGAACGCGTCGTTGAGGGTCCGGCCGCGCATGTACGCCAGCGGGGCGACCTCGATCGTCCCGCTCTGGATCAGGCGGGGGATCGAGTCCGGGTCGACCATGTCGTGGAGGGCGTCGTACAGCGGGCGCAGGTACGGGTCGATCTTCTCGTACAGGGTGCCCGGCAGGTAGCCGAGCCGCTCGCCCGCCTCCACCGCCGGGCGGGTCAGGATGATCCGCGTGACCTGCTTGGCCTGCAGCGCCTGCACCGCCTTGGCCATCGCCAGGTAGGTCTTGCCCGTGCCGGCGGGGCCGATCGCGAACACGATCGTGTGCTGGTCGATCGCGTCGACGTACCGCCGCTGGCCCAGGGTCTTGGGCCGGATCGTGCGGCCCCGGCGGGACAGGATGTTGAGCGTCAACACCTCTGCCGGCCGCTCCGCCACGCCCTGCCGCAGCATGCCGACGGTGCGGCGGACGCTGTCGGTGGTCAGCGTCTCGCCCCGCTCGATCAGCTCCAGCAACTCAGCGAAGATCCGCTCGGTGAGCGCGTTGTCCGCTGCCGACCCGGTGATCGTGATCTCGTTACCCCGTACCAGCACGTCGCTGGCGACCGACTGTTCGACGAGCTTGAGGATCTCGTCCTTGGCGCCCAGCAGGTTCACCATGACCTGCGGGTCTTCGACCGTGATCGTGGTCTGTGCCGGGTTGTGCGGTCTTCCCCCCACTCGGGGGGCCTCATCGGTAACTGTCATGGTCCGGCCGTACGGCCTTCGCCACCCACTTCCGTGTCTGTGGATCTCTGGACACTCAATCTTAGCGGGTCCGGCGGCCCAGCTGGAGCGTCGAGCGGCCGAGTCTCAGCCGGAGGTCATCGGATCCCAGGACCGGGATCGTCGGATCCCTCGGACCAGGGTCCTCTCTTTCAGACCAGGGGTTCTTTCAGACCAGGGTCATCGAACCTCAGACCGAGATCATCGGACCGAGCGGGCGGCCGCCCAGCACGTGCGCGTGCACGTGGAACACCTCCTGCCCGGAATGCGGCCCGCTGTTGACGATCGTCCGGTACCCGTCGCTGAGCCCCTCGGCCTGCGCCACCCGGGCCGCCGCGGCGAGCAGCTCGCCGGCGAGCGCCGGGTCGGCGGCGGTGAGCTCGGCGAGGTCGCGGTGATGGGCCTTCGGGATCACCAGCACGTGCACGGGCGCCTTGGGCGCGATGTCCCGGAACGCCAGCGTCGTGTCGGTCTCCTCGACCACGGTGGCGGGCAGCTCCCGTGCGACGATCTTGCAGAACACGCAGTCGTCCACGCGGGCATCGTACGGGACCGTCCGGCCCGGTGGGCGGGGGTACGGCCACCGGGGGCGCCCGGGGCGCCGCGACGGGCCGCCCGGTACCGGGGTCGCCGCGACGGGTCCGGGCCGGTCTCCACGGGCACCCGGGGTGCCAGGGGCTACCAGCGCCCGAGGCGGGCGCTGAGCACCGCCAGGGCCGCCGGCCCGGCGGTGGAGGTGCGCAGCACGGTCGACCCGAGCCGGACCGGTACCGCGCCGGCGCCCTCGAACGCCGCCAGCTCGGCCGGTGTCAGCCCGCCCTCCGGTCCGACCACCAGCAGCACCTCACCGGCGTCCGGCAGCGGTACGGTCGCCAGGCGGGACCGGGCGGCGCCGTCCAGCACCAACGCGACGGAGGCGGCCCCGATCCGGGCGACCACGTCGTCGGTCGTCGCCGGCGCCG
Source organism: Natronosporangium sp. (assembly GCA_035306365.1). Lineage (GTDB taxonomy): Bacteria > Actinomycetota > Actinomycetes > Mycobacteriales > Micromonosporaceae > Natronosporangium. The sequence continues at coordinate 14,193 of DATGOE010000128.1, forward strand.
CCACCCGCGGCAGCCGGGCGCGCCGGGACTGCTTCGCCGCCTCCCGGGCGGTCGCCACCCAGCGGTGCCAGGCACGCTCGCCCCGCTCCCCCTGCCAGCGGACCACCGACCGGGCCGCCGCCCACGGGACGACCTCATCCACGCCGACCTCGGTCATCGCCTGCACCGCCAGCTCGGACCGGTCCGCCTTGGCGAGGGCCTGCACCACCACCAGCCGGTGCGGCGGCGGCGGCTCGTGGTGCCGCCCGGTGATCGACAGCTCCAGCGTGCTCCGGCCGACCCCGGTGACCGTGGCCTCGGCGGTGCCGCCCCGGCCGTCGGACAGCAGCAACCGTTCCCCGACGCGCATCCGGCGCACGGTGGCCGCGTGGTGTCCCTCGGGGCCGGCGAGCGTGGCCCGGTCGCCGTCCGGCAGGGCGTCGACGAGGAACAGCGGCGCGGTCACCGGCACCCTCCACCGGTGTCAGTGGCCGTTGAAGGCGTCGCGCACCCGGGAGAAGAAGCCGCCCTGCTTGGTCAGCTGCGCCACCTCCTCGCCGCGGAGGCGGGCGAACTCCCGCAGCAGGCGCTCCTGCTCGGCGTCCAGCTTGGTCGGGGTACGCACGTCCAGGTGCACGAACAGGTCACCGCGGCCGGTGCCACGCAGGTGCGGCACACCGCAGCCGCGCAGCCGCACGGTGGCTCCCGGCTGGGTGCCGGGCCGGATCTCCACCTGCTCCTCGCCGTCGAGGGTCTTGATGGTCAGGCGGGTCCCCAGCGCCGCCGCGGTCATCGGCACGGTCACCCGGCAGTGCAGGTCGTCGCCCTGGCGGGAGAAGATGTCGTGCGGCCGTTCGTGGATCTCGACGTACAGGTCGCCGGGCGGGCCGCCGCCGGGTCCGACCTCGCCCTTGCCGGCCAGCCGGATCCGCATGCCGTCCTCGACGCCGGCGGGGATCTTCACGGTGAGGGACCGCCGGGTGCGGACCCGGCCGTCGCCGGCGCAGGTGGGGCAGGGGTGCGGGATGACGGTGCCGGTGGCCTGGCACGCCACGCACGGCCGCGAGGAGACCACCTGGCCGAGGAACGTCCGCTGCACCGACTGCACCTGCCCGGTGCCGCCGCAGATCTCGCACACGACCGGCTGGGTGCCCGGCGCCGTCCCGGCACCGCTGCACGTGTCACACAGCACGGCGGTGTCGATGACCACCGGCGCCTCCACGCCGAAGGCCGTCTCCTCCAGGTCCAGGTCCAGGCGCAGGATCGCGTCCGTGCCCGGCCGGGTCCGGGGCCGCGGGCCCCGGGTGCCCGTGGCGGCGCCGAAGAAGGCGTCCATGATGTCCTGGAAGCCGGCGAACGGTCCGGCCGCCGTGCCGGCCCCCATCCCGCCACCGGGCGCGTACGGGTCACCGCCGAGGTCGAAGATCTGCCGCTTGCGGTCGTCCGAGAGAACCTCGTACGCCATGTTGATCTCTTTGAACTTCTCGGCGGCCTCGGGATCGGGGTTGACGTCGGGATGGTACTTGCGGGCCAGGCGCCGGTAGGCGCGCTTGATGTCCTCGTCGGTGGCGTCCCGGGGTACCCCGAGGATCGCGTAGTAGTCCCTGGCCACTGCGTCCCGTGTCCTCATCGGTCTACGTCACCCGTGGTGGCGCTCAGTTGTGCGTCAGCAGTTCGCCTACGTAGCGTGCCACGGCCCGCACCGTGGCGATCGTGCCGGGGTAGTCCATGCGGGTCGGCCCGACCACGCCGAGCCCTCCGACGATCGTCCTCCCCGGGCCGTACCCGGTGCTCACCACCGACGTGGAGTGCAGGTCGGCGATCTCGTTCTCGTCCCCGATGCGCACCCGCGGTTCACCGGTGATGTCGTCGCTGTCCACGTGCCCGATGAGCTTGAGCAGGACGACCTGCTCCTCCAGGGCCTCCAGCACGCCGCGCAGCGTGCCCTTGAAGTCGCCCATGCCGCGGGCGAGGTTGGCGGTGCCCGCCAGCGCGATCCGCTCGTCCCGCCGCTCCACCAGCGTCTCCAGCAGCACCGACGCCAGCGACGCCATGGCCGGCCGCAGCAGCGGCGCCACCTCGTCCACCAGGGACTGCACCAGGCCCGCCGCCTCGGTGAGCGGCTTGCCACCGAGCTTGGAGTTGACCTTCCCGCGCAGCTCCAGGATGTCGTCCCCGGCGGTCGGACCGGGAAGCTCCACGATCCGCTGCTCGACCCTTCCGGTGTCGGTGATGACCACCAGCATGAGGCGGGTGGTGGAGATCGGCACCAGCTCCAGGTGCCGGACCGAGGAGCGGGTCAGGCTCGGGTACTGCACCACCGCGACCTGGCGGGTCAGCTGGGCGAGCAACCGCACCGTCCGGTACACGACGTCGTCGAGGTCGACCGCGCCGCCCAGGAACCGCTCGATCGCCCGGCGCTCCGCCTGGGACAGCGGCTTGATCCGCGACAGCCGGTCCACGAACAGCCGGTAGCCGCGGTTGGTCGGCACCCGTCCGGCGCTGGTGTGCGGCTGCCGGATGTAGCCCTCCTCCTCCAGCACCGCCATGTCGTTGCGGACCGTGGCGGGCGAGACGTTGAGGTTGTGCCGTTCGACCAGGGCCCGGCTGCTGACCGGCTCTTCGGTCGCGACGTAGTCCTCGACGATCGCCTTCAGCACCTCCAGCTTCCGGTCGTCAAGTCCCATGCCGCCACCTCGCCCTGGCACTCAGCCACGATGAGTGCCAGTCTAGCGCCGCTGACATGGTCATCGCGACGATGAGTTCGCCGTTCGCGAGGCCGGACGGTGCGCTAATTATGGCGATTATCGGCATTAGCCCCGTCCCGCCTTCTAACGTGTGCCCCATGACCACTCCACCGCCGCCCCCTCCACCGCCGCCGCCACCACCGGCGGCCGAGGGGCCGCCCGGCTACCCCTCGGCCGAGGAGAAGACCTGGGCGCTGGTGGCCCACTTCGGCGGCGCGGCCGGCATGCTGATCATCAGCGCCGCCGGTGGCTGGATCGCGCCGCTGGTCGTGCTGGTCGCCAAGGGCAACCAGTCACCGGTCGTGCGGGCGCACGCGGTCCAGGCGCTCAACTTCCAGCTCACCTGGTCGGTCGTGGGGGTCATCGGCTACCTGACCATGTGCATCGCGATCGGTTGGGTGATCGCGCCGGTGGCGGCGGTGGTCGGGATCGTGTTCGGCGTCATTGGCGGCATCCGCGCCAACGACGGGGAGCTGTACCGCTACCCGGCCAGCGTCACGATGGTCAAGTGACCCGCCGGGCCGGCGGCGCCGGCGCCCCGGCCAGCCGGCGGCGCGGGAGTCCGGGAGCAGCCCGCGGCGCGGGAGTCCGGGAGCAGCCCGCGGCGCCGGAGCCCCGGGGCGGGTGCCGGGCTCAGTCCAGGAGCATCCGGGTCACGGTGTCGGCGAGCAACCTGCCCCGGAGCGTGAGCACGGCCCGCCCGGCCCGGTACGGCGCCTCCGCCAGGAGACCCTCGGTCCGCGCCCGCTCGACCGCCGGGCGCGGCAGCCTCGCCAGCGGCAGGCCGTCGGCCAGCCGGACGCCCAGCATGATCTCCTCGGTGCGGCGCTGGTCGTCGGTGAGCACCTCCCGCGCCGCCGCCGGTGACCTGCCCGCCGCCAGCCGGTCGGCGTAGGTCGACGGGTGGGTGACGTTCCACCACCGCACCCCGCCGACGTGGCTGTGGGCGCCCGGCCCCAGGCCCCACCAGTCCCCACCGGTCCAGTAGAGGAGGTTGTGACGGCAGCGCGCCCGCGGGGACCGCGCCCAGTTGGAGATCTCGTACCAGGCGAACCCGGCCGCCGACAGGATCTCCTCCGCGGCCAGGTACCGGTCGGCCGCCACGTCGTCGTCGGGCGGCGGCACCTCGCCCCGGCGCACCCGGGCGGCCAGCGCGGTGCCGTCCTCCACCACCAGCGCGTACGCGCTGACGTGGTCCACGCCGGTGTCGACGGCCGCGCGCAGCGAGGCGGCGAAGTCCTCCGGCCGCTCGCCGGGCGTGCCGTAGATCAGGTCCAGGTTGACGTGCGCGAAGCCCGCCTCCCGCGCCTCCCGCGCCGCCCGCAGCGCCCGGCCGGGGGTGTGCCGGCGGTCGAGCACCGCCAGCACGTGCGGGGCGGTCGACTGCATGCCCAGGGACAGCCGGGTGAACCCCGCCGCCCGCAGCCGCTTCAGGCTGTCGAGGTCGACCGACTCGGGGTTGGCCTCCGTGGTCACCTCCGCGTCGGGGGCCAGGCCGAACGCCGCGTCGATCGCGGCCAGGATCCGCCCCAGGTCGTCGGGGTCCAGCAGGGTGGGGGTGCCGCCGCCGAAGAACACCGTCCCCACCCTCGGCACGCCCCCGCCCAGCACCCGGGTGGCCAGCGCCAGTTCCCGCAGGACCAGGTCGGGGTACGTGTCGCGGGTCACCCCGCCGCGCAGCTCGGCGGCGGTGTAGGTGGTGAAGTCGCAGTACCCGCACCGGCTGGCGCAGAACGGCACGTGGACGTAGACCCCGAAGCCGCGACGGCCGGCCGCCGCCAGCGCCGCCGCCGGCAGCGACCCGTCGGCGGGCGCGGGCCGTCCGTCGGGCTGTCTCACTGGTCTAGTCTGCCGGCATGTCACCGGAGCCGTCACCCTCGCCACCGCTGGAGCCGTCACCGTCGTCCCCGCTGGTCGCCGTCGCCACGTCCGGCGCGGTGCGCACGCTGACCCTCGACAGCCCCCGCAACCGCAACGCCCTGTCCACACCGCTGATGGACCGGCTCAGCCGCGAGCTGTCCGCGGCCGCCGACGACGAGTCGGTGCGGGTGGTGGTCCTCAGCCACACCGGGCCGGTGTTCTGCTCCGGCATCGACCTGGCCGAGTCCGAGGCGGCCCGCCGGCAGGGCACGATGCCCGCGGCCGGGCTCGCGGACCTGCTGGCACAGGTGTGGGAGTTCCCCAAGCCGGTGGTGGCGCGGGTGGGCGGCCCGGCCCGCGCGGGCGGACTGGGGCTCATCGCCGCGGCCGACATCGCCCTGTGCGCCGAGGACGCGACGTTCGCCTTCACGGAGGTCCGGCTGGGGGTCATCCCGGCGGTGATCTCCGCCACGGTGCTGCGGCGCATGGATCCGCGCTCGGCGGCGCGCCTGTTCCTCACCGGCGAGGTGTTCGACGGCGCCCGCGCCGCCCGGGCCGGCCTGGTCACCGAGGCGGTGCCGGCGGCGGAGCTGGACGGAGCCGTCGCGCAGGTGTGCGCGGCGCTGCTGCGGGGCGCCCCGGCGGCGGTGGCCGGTGCCAAGCGGTTGCTGCGGCGCCAGCCGCCCGCCAGCGTCGCCGAGGACCTGGCGGAGCTGTCGGCGCTGTCGGTCGGCTACTTCCACTCCGACGACGCCCGGGAGGGCATCGCCGCGTTCCGCGAGAAGCGGGACCCGCGGTGGGTACCGGCCGACGGTTAAGCTGTCGCCCGTGCGGGACGGCGTGCCGGCGACGCGGACGGGGACGGGGCGCGTGGTCGCCACGGCCGCGGCCCTGGCGCTGCTGGCCGGGCTCGTCTACGGGGTGGGTCAGCGGTCCCGGCCCGAACCGGGCGTGGTCGGCCGCGGATGCGTCGTGGAGGCGGGTGGGACCGTCCACCTCGACCAGGAGCAGATGGCCAACGCGGCCACCATCGCGGCGGTGGGGACCAGACTGGACATGCCGGAGCGGGCGGTGGTGGTGGCCATCGCCACCGCCCTGCAGGAATCGAAGCTGCGCAACCTCCCCCACCTCGGCAGCGCCAACGACCACGACTCCATCGGGCTGTTCCAGCAGCGGCCCAGCCAGGGCTGGGGCAGCGAGGAGCAGCTGCAGGACCCGCGGTACGCCGCCGAGCGCTTCTACCTGGCCCTGGACCAGGTCCCGGGATGGGAGCGGATGCGGCTGACCGACGCCGCCCAGCGGGTGCAGCGGTCGGCGTTTCCGGAGGCGTACCAGCAGTGGGAGGCGGACGCCACCGTGCTCGCCACCGCGCTGCTGGGACGCGCCGGCGGCGCGGTCACCTGTAGCGGCGTGGCGCGCGCACGGCCGCGGGGGGCGGAGGCGGCCGCCGCGGTACGCGAGCACCTGCACCGTGACTGGGGTGAGGTGGCCGCGGTCGCGGTGGGACTGGACGGTCTGGGGGTGTCCGTCGAGGCCGGGGACCACACCACCGGCTGGCGGTACGCGCACTGGCTGGTCGCCCACGCCGGGTTGCTCGGCATCGCCCGGGTCCACTTCGGTGAGCTGGAGTGGCGCCTGGCCGCCGGCGGATGGGAGCGGGCGGCCGCGCTGACCGACCGCGCCGTGGTGGCCGAGGTCGTGCCGGAGGCGTGAGCCTGTCCCGGCGAGCGGCCGCGGCGCCGCCCGCGCGCCCGCCGTCGCCTCGGGCGGTCAGCCGCGGCTGCGGGAGCCGCCGGCCTCGCTGGTGGCCAGGGCGGCGACGAACGCCTCCTGCGGCACCTCCACCCGGCCGACCATCTTCATCCGCTTCTTGCCCTCCTTCTGGCGCTCCAGCAGCTTGCGCTTGCGGGTGATGTCACCCCCGTAGCACTTGGCCAGGACGTCCTTCCGGAGGGCGCGGATGGTCTCGCGGGCGATGATCCGGCTGCCGATCGCGGCCTGGATCGGCACCTCGAACTGCTGCCGGGGAATGAGCGACCGTAGCTTCTCGGTCATCGCCGACCCGTACCGGTACGCCCGGTCACGGTGGACGATCGCGCTGAACGCGTCCACCACCTGGCCCTGCAGCAGGATGTCCACCTTGACCAGGTCGGACGCCTGCTCACCGCTGGGCTCGTAGTCGAGGCTGGCGTACCCGCGGGTGCGGCTCTTCAGCTGGTCGAAGAAGTCGTAGATCACCTCGGCCAGCGGCAGCGTGTACCGCAGCTCGACCCGGTCGGCGGACAGGTAGTCCATGCCCAGCAGCGTGCCGCGCCGGCCCTGGCACAGCTCCATCACCGCACCGATGTAGTCCGCCGGTGTGAGGATCGTGGCCCGCACCACCGGCTCGTACACCGTGGCCACCTTGCCGGTCGGGAACTCGCTCGGGTTGGTCACGATGTGCTCGGTCCCGTCGTCGAGGACCACCCGGTACACGACGTTGGGTGCGGTGGAGATCAGGTCCAGGCCGAACTCGCGCTCCAGCCGCTCGCGGACGATCTCCAGGTGGAGCAGGCCGAGGAAGCCGCACCGGAAGCCGAACCCGAGTGCCGCGCTGGTCTCCGGCTCGTAGGTGAGGGCCGCGTCGTTGAGCTTGAGCCGGTCCAGCGCGTCCCGCAGGGCCGGGTAGTCGGACCCGTCGATCGGGTAGAGCCCCGAGTAGACCATCGGCCTCGGGTCGGCGTACCCGGGCAGCGGCTCGGCCGCCGGCCGGGTGGTGACGGTCACCGTGTCCCCGACCCGGGACTGGCGGACGTCCTTGACGCCGGTGATGAGGTAGCCGACCTCGCCCACGCCCAGCCCGGGTGTCCGCACGGGTTCCGGGGAGATCACGCCGATCTCCAGCAGCTCGTGGGTGGCGCCGGTGGACATCATGAGGATCCGGTCGCGGGGCTCGATCCGCCCGTCCATCACGCGGACGTACGTGACCACGCCGCGGTAGACGTCGTACACCGAGTCGAAGATCAGCGCGCGGGCGGGCGCGGTGAGGTCACCGGTGGGCGGGGGCACCTTGGCGACGATCTCGTCCAGGAGGCGCTCCACCCCTTCCCCGGTCTTGCCCGACACCCGCAGGCAGTCGGCCGGGTCCACCCCGAGCAGGTGCGCGAGCTGCTCGGCGTGGCGGTCCGGGTCGGCCGCCGGCAGGTCGATCTTGTTGAGCACCGGGATGATCTGCAGGTCGTGCTCCATGGCCAGGTAGAGGTTGGCCAGGGTCTGCGCCTCGACCCCCTGGGCGGCGTCCACGAGCAGGATCGCGCCCTCGCACGCGGCCAGCGAGCGCGACACCTCGTAGGTGAAGTCCACGTGGCCGGGCGTGTCGATCATGTTCAGGACGTACCGGTCCCGCCACGGCATCCGGACCGCCTGGCTCTTGATGGTGATCCCGCGCTCCCGCTCGATGTCCATGCGGTCCAGGTACTGGTCGCGCATGGTGCGCGCGTCCACCACCCCGGTCAGCTGCAGCATCCGGTCGGCCAGCGTCGACTTGCCGTGGTCGATGTGGGCGATGATGCAGAAGTTGCGGATGAGCCGCGGGTCCGTGGTGCCCGGGCCGGTGGGCGCGTCCGGGGCGGTGGCGGGTTCTCGCGTGACAGGCACGGTGGTCCGTTCGGGGTCGGTCGACTGACGCTCCTATGGTCCCATGCCCGCCGCGGGCACCTCCCCGACACGGTCGCCCGGGATGCTGGTATCGTGTCCGGTTGCACGCTGGGCGTACCCGGACGGCCCCAGCGCAACCCGGACCAACCCGATCAGGACGAGGCTGTCGCGTGGCGAACATCAAGTCGCAGATCAAGCGCATCCGGCAGAACGAGAAGCGCCGGCTGCGGAACAAGTCGGTCAAGTCGTCGTTGAAGACGGCGATCCGCAAGTTCCACGCCGCGCTGGAGTCCGGGGACCGCGAGTTGGCCACGACGCTGGCGCGGGACGCCTCCCGCAAGCTGGACAAGGCGGTCAGCAAGGGCGTCATCCACAAGAACCAGGCGGCCAACAAGAAGTCAGCGATCGCCAAGCGGCTGCAGTCGGTCGGGACCTCGTCGAGCGAGAGCTGACCCCGCCGCGGCGGCCACCGGGAGCCGACCCGCTGCCACCACGACCGATGCCGTCGGGAGCCGGACCGCTGCCGCGCGCTGGTGATCAGGAGCTCGCGCGACGGCGCTAACCGGCTCCCGACCGGGCCCGGGCCAGCTCGAGGATCGCCCGCTCCAGCGCGTAGCCGCTGTCCTCGGCGCCCCCTTTGACCGCGGCGTTGACGTCCGCGGCCACCCGCATCGCCGCGACCAGCCCCTGCGGCGTCCAGCCGCGCGCCTGCCGCTGCGCCCGCTCCACCTTCCACGGCGGCATCCCCAGCGCGCCCGCCAGCTGGTGCGGGCGAGCCCGGCCGGCGGCCGCGACCCGTCCGACGGTGCGGACCCCGTCGGCGAGCGCGTCGGCGATCGGGACCGGGTTCACACCGATCTGGAGGGCCCAGCGCAGCGCCTCCAGCGCTCCCGCGACGTCGCCGGCCATCACCGCGTCGGCGACCGTGAACCCGCTGACCTCGGCCCGGCCCCGGTAGTACCGGGCGACGGTGGCGGCGTCCAGCCGTCCTCCGGTGTCGGCCACGAGCTGGGAGCACGCGGCGGCGAGCTCGCGCAGGTCGCTACCGACCGCCGCCAGCAGGGCCTCGGCCGCGTCGTCCGGGCACCGGCCGCCGAGCCGGCGGACCTCCGCCTGGATGAACTCCACCCGCTCCCGGTGGCGGGTCAGGCGGGCGGCGGACACCACCTCGGCCCCGTGGCGCCGCAGCCCGTCGGCGAGCGCCCGGCCCTTGGCGCCGCCGGCGTGCGCCACCACCAGGGTCACGTCCGGCTGCGGGTGCGCGGCGTACGCCAGCAGCGCCTCGGCCAGGTCCTTGCGGGCGTCCTGGGCCGCGCGGACGACCAGCACCCGCGAACCGCCGAACAGCGACGGGCTCAGCAGCGAGGCGACCTCGCCGCCGGACAGCGCGGCGGCCTCGTGGTCGTGGACCTCCACGCCGGGATCGGCGGCCCGGACGGCCGCCACCGCGGCCTCCACGGCCCGGGCGACGAGCAGCTCCTCGTCGCCCAGGACGAGCACGATGCGGCCGGAGCTCGACACGCCGCCCATCCTCGCACGCGCCTGCGACGCCGAGGGTGTGGCGGGCGGGCCGCCCGCCCCCGGACCGCGACGGCCAGTCCCCCGCGGTGGCGCACCACGGCCACGTCACCGTCGACGTCGGTGCGCACCACCCGGGCACCGTCGGCCCGCAGCCGCGCGAGCAGCCGGGGATGCGGGTGGCCGTACGGGTTGCCCTCCCCCACGGTCACGACCACCACCGCCGGCGTGACCGCGTCCAGGAACGACAGATCCTGATAGCCCGAACCGTGGTGCGGGAGCTTGAGCACGTCGGCGTCGACCGCCCCGGCCCCGCCGCGGGCGAGCAGGGCGCGCTGCAGCTCGGTCTCGGCGTCCCCGGGCAGCAGCATCCGCAGCCCGTCGACCTCGGCGAGGAGCACGACGGAGTTGTTGTTGGCGTCGGAGCGGGTGCCACTGAGGACGGCGGGCGGACCGACGATCCGCAGCGCCACCTCCCCCACCCGGTACGCGTCGCCGACCCGTGCCACCCGCACCGGGGCGCCGGCGGCCGCCGCGGTCCGCTCCACCAGCTCGCGTCCGGGCTCCGGGCGCGGCCACGGTGAGACGAGGACCGCCGACACCTCGCGGCGCCGGAACACGCCCTCGATGCCGCCCACGTGGTCGGCGTGGAAGTGGCTGGCCACGAACAGGGGCACGTGCCGCACGCCGAGGTCCCGCAGGCACCGGTCGGCCGCGCTCGGGTCCGGCCCGGCGTCCACCACCACAGCGGCACCGCCCCCGGCCGGCAGCACGAGCAGGTCGCCCTGCCCCACCGCGCACGCCACCAGGAGCGCGTCGCGGGGCGGCCAGCCGCCGGCGACCACCGCCACCGGCAGGGCGCCCACGATCGCGGCGGCGGCCGCGACCGCCGCCAGCCGCCGCACCGCCGGCAGTCGCCAGCCCAGGAGCAGCGCCACGGTCAGGACCGCCAGCAGGAGGGCACCGACCCATCCGGCCGGCCACGACACCACCGCGCCGGGAACGCCCGCCCCGAACCTGGCCACCAGCACCAGCCAGTGCGCCGGCCAGCTCCCGAGCCAGGCGAGGAACCCGGCCGCGTCCGGCCACACCGGTGACGCCGCCGCGGCGAGCACGCCGGCGAGGGTGGCGGGCACGACCGCCGGTGCGGCGGCGAGGTTGGCCGCGACCGAGACCAGACTGATGGTGCCGGACAGCCCGGCGATGAGCGGGGCCACCGCGACCTGCGCCGCCAGCGGGACCGCGAGCGCCTCGGCCAGGCCGGCGGGCACGCCCCGCCGGCGCAGCGCGTCCCGCCACCGGGGTGCGAGCAGCAGCAGCCCGGCGGTGGCGATGACCGACAGCGCGAACCCGGCATCGCTGGCGAGCGCTGGGTCGACCACCACGAGGACCGTGACCGCCGCCCCCAGTGCCGGGACGGCGGCCCGGGACCGGCCGGTGGCCAGGGCGAACAGGGCGATCAGCGCCATGGCGCCGGCCCGCACCACCGACGGGCTCGCCTGGCAGAGGACGACGTACCCGAGCAGCGTCGCCGCGCTGGCCGTGGCCACCAGCCACGGCGGCGCCCGGGCCACGCGGGCGAGCAGGAGCACGAAGCCCGCGACGATCGCGCAGTTAGTGCCGCTGACCGCCACCAGGTGGGTCATGCCGGTGAGGAAGAAGTCCTCCCGCACCGCGGGGTCAAGATCGCTGATGTCCCCCACGGCGATGCCAGGCAGCAGCCCGCCCGGCTCGTCCGGCAGCGGGGCGCACGCCTGCGACAGTCCGGCCCGCAGCCGGGCGGCAGCCCGCTGGATCCACGGCGGGTCGCCACGCGGCACCGGTGCGCCGTCGGCCGACAGCACCGCCGCGGTCAGGTCGCCACCGCGCGGGGGCGCCAGCCGCCCGGTCGCGGCGAGTCGCTGCCCCGGCTGCACCGACGCCCAGGCCGGGTCGTCGGCCAGGACGAGCATGCGGGCGCGGACCCGCACCGCCGGGCCGCCGGCGGGGTGCAGACGGCCCAGCCACACCGGCACGAGCCAGCCCGACGAGGGGCCGCCGGTGGCGAACGGCGACGGTGTGCGCCGCACCGTCACCTCGACGTCGGCCCGCGCGCGGGCGGCGGCGGCGTGGGCCACCGGGCCCCCGTCCCGGGCCGCGAGCCGGACCCCGGTGGCGGCGGCACCGCAGACCACGCCCAGGCAGATCGCGACCGCCACCCCGGCCCAGGCGCCGGACCGGCCCACCAGGCGCCACAGGAGCACCGCCACGACCGCGGCCCCGGCCGCCGCGCCGAACGCGACCGGTGGGCGGGCGTGCAGGGCGGCGAGGGCCGACAGCCAGGTGGCGAGCGCGGTCGCCGCCAGGCGCAGGTCGGGTGGACGCCCGCCCTCGGCTGCCGGCCCGGCCATCGTCAGACCGTGACCAGCTCGCGCAGCTCGGCGAAGCGGACCTCACCGATGCCGGAGATCTCCCGCAACTGGTCGACGGAGGAGAATCCGCCGTTGACCTCCCGCCAGGCGAGGATGCGCTGCGCGAGTGCGGGCCCGATCCCGGGCAGTGTCTCCAGGTCGGTTTGGGTCGCGGTGTTGAGGTTGACCTTGGCCGGCGCGCCCGCCCGGCCTCCGACCTCGTCCGGCGGAGGCGGCACGCCGACCGCGACCAGCTCCCCGTCGGCCAGCCGGCGGGCGAGGTTGAGCTGGGACAGGTCGGCCTCCGGCAGCGCGCCGCCGGCCGCGTCCACCGCGTCGGCCACCCGGGCACCGGGCGCCAGGCGCACCAGCCCCGGGCGGTGCACCAGCCCGGTGACGGCGACGACGATCTCGGCGGGGGCGCTGGGGGTGGCCGCCGGTGCCACGGTGACCACCGGCGACGGGGGCACCGGTTCCACGCGGGGCCGCGACCACCAGGCGAGCGCGGCGGCACCGGCGACGACGACGGCGGCCACCGCGGCGAGCGCCCGCACCCCGGGCCGGCCGGGGTCGAAGGCGGCACCCGCCAGCCGCGCCAGCACCGTGGAACCGGCCGCACCGGACCGCGCCGCATCGAGATCGGACACGCCGAAGCCGGCCACACCCGGGCTGGTGACAGCGGAACGGTCCGCACCGGTAGCGGCCACACCGGTGCCCGAGACACCAAAGCCGGCCGCACCGAGGGCGGTGAGGGTGGTCCCCGGTGGGTCCGGCGCGGGTGTCCCCGGGTCACGGGAGGAGGCGGAGCCGGAGGAGCCGGGCACGTCGACCCGGGTCGACCCGCCCACCGGCGCGGATCCGACGGCATCCGCCGCGACCGGACCGCCGGCCGCCTCGCCGGCGGCCGTGACGTCCAGGATCCGCATCAACCGCTGTCCGGACGTCGGTGGCGGGCCGGAGACCAGCGTCCGGCGGTCGAGGGTGGGAGGTCGCCGGTCACCGGCACCGGGCGGGCCGCAGACACCGGGGAACGCGCGTCCTTCCTGGACGAACGCAGGTCCGTACACAGCCGGAAGGTTAGGGCGGGGCCACGGGCTCCGCCCCCGGCCGGCCACGCCGCTGTGGACGGTCACGGCTCCTGTGGACACCTTCCCGGTCACGCCCTCGGTGTGGTAACGGGCCGGGGCGCGGCAGCGGCGCGGTCGTCTCAGGCGCGCCGGTGGACGACCACCCCGGCCAGGCCCGGGCCGGCGTGTGCGGCGACCACCGCGCCGACCTCGCTGACCCAGTGCCGGCGCACCCGTGGACCGAGCCGCGCCAACAATGCGGCGGTCACCGCGCGGGCGCGCTCCTCGGCCACGAAGTGGTGCACGGCGATGTCCACCTCGCCGTCCCCGGCCGCCGACACCGCCAGGTCCACCAGCCGGTCCAGGGCCCGCGAGGTGGTCCGGACCCGGTCGCGCACCGCGATCTCCCCGTCCCGCACGTGCAGGATCGGCTTGACCGACAGGGCGGTGCCCACCAGGGCCGAGGCCGCGCTGATCCGCCCCCCGCGGCGCAGGAACTCCAGCGTGTCCACGTAGAAGAAGGTCTCGGTGCGCGCGGCGGCGTCCGTCGCCGCGGCGACCACCGCCGACAGGTCGCCACCGGCGGCGGCGGCCGCCGCGGCCGCCAGCGCGGCGAACCCCAGCCCCATCCCGGTGGACCGGGCGTCCACGACCGCGATCCGCTCCGGGTCGACCTCCGCGGCCGCGAGGACCGCGCCCTCGTACGTGGCGGAGAGCTTGGCCGACAGGTGCACCGACACCACACCGGCGGCCCCGCCGGCCAGCGCGGCGCGGTAGCAGCGGGCCAGCCGCTCCGGCGACGGGCGGGAGGTGGTCACCGCCACCCTCCGTCCGGTCAGCGCGGCGGCCACCTCGGCCGGGGTCACCTCGTCCCCCTCGTCGCCCTCGATCCCGCCCATGACGACCGTCAGCGGCACCACGATGATGCCGGCGGCCAACTCCGGCGGCAGGTAGGCGGTCGAGTCGGTCACAACGGCGACGGCCCGGTGACCGGAGCCACCGGGCCCTCGCCGCCGCGACGCAGGTGCCACCACCTCACGTTAGTCACTGACCACCTCGAGGACCACGAACGGGGTGCCCTGCATGCAGATGGTGTTCACTCCCGGATCGGGGTAGCCGCGCACGGTGACCGTCCGGTCGGTGGGTAGCCGCCCACCCTGCCAGACCAGCAGGTACTCCGTACCGCCGTACTCCAGGAGCTGGCACCCCGTCTCCACGCCCGCGTACACCCGACCGGTGAGCGTCAGGACCGGTTGTCCGGGCGGTGGGCTCGCCGTCGGCATCGGCGGGCGCGGCGTGTCCGACGGCCGCGGGGACGGGCTGCCCGGGTCCGGGGACGGGCTGCCCGGGCTCGAGGCGGGCGGGGTGGGGGAACCGGGATCCCGCGGGCCCCCGTCACCGTCGGCGCACGCGCCGAGCGCGACCGCGAGCAGGAGCGTGGCGAGCGGGGCGGCGATCCTACGCATACCAGTACGACGTGGACCCGCGGGTAGGGGTTCCGGCCGGGGCCGCGGTCTACTCGTACCCGGGCGGCCCTTCGGCCACGCCGACGTTGTGCGAGTGGAGCACCCAGCCGCGGACCGGGTCGAACCGCAGCTCGCTGAAGTGGCAGTTGATCAGCGCGTACACCGCGCGCAGGTGGTCAACCGGCAGACCCAGCAGCTCGAAGATGCCGTACCGGATCGCCCCGCCGTGGCTGACCACGACCGTCGTACCCCGCGGGTTGGCCTCCGCCGCCTCCCGCAGCGCCTCCCCCACCCGCTTCATCACGTCGCCCGGTCGTTCGATCCCGTGGCCGAGGTCGGCGGCGTCCGCGCCGGCGGCCTTGCGTGCGTAGGACTCCGGCCAGCGCCGCGCGATCTCGGCCATGGTCAGGCCCTCCCACTCGCCGTAGTAGCGCTCCCGCAGCCGCGGGTCCCGCCGCACGGGCAGCCCGGTGTGGCTGGCCAGGGCCGCCGCGGTCTCGGTACACCGGCGCAGGTCGCTGGAGACGATGGCGTCGGGTGCGTACGCGGCCAGCAGCGGCGCCGCCTCGGCGGCCTGGGCGTGGCCCAACGCGCTGAGGGGTGTGTCGGAGTGGCCCTGCACCCGTCGCTCGGCGTTCCACTCGGTGTGGCCGTGCCGCCAGAGGATCAACCGGCTGGTCATCGTCCGTTCCCCGGCGGGGAGCCGCCGGGCTGCTCCGCACCGTCCGCGCCGACGCCGGCCAACGCCCGGTCCTCGAACGGGATCCGGGGGCAGTCCTTCCACAGCCGGTCCAGGGCGTAGTACTCGCGGTCCTCGGCGTGCTGGATGTGGATCACCACGTCGACGTAGTCCAGCAGCACCCAACGCCCCGACCGCTCGCCCTCCCGCCGCACCGGCTTGGCCTTCTCCGGCAGCGAGAGCAGGCGTTCCTCGATCGCGTCCACGATCGCCATGACCTGGCGTTCGTTCGGCGCCGACGCCAGCACGAACGCGTCGGTGATCACGAGCCGGTCCGTCACGTCGAGGATGAGGATGTCCTGCGCCTTCTTGTCGGCAGCGGCCTGCGCCGCCGCGAGCGCCAGCTCGTGGGCGCGTTCGGATGCGGGCACCCGTTCCCCTTCCGTCGGTGGTCGGTTCCTCCAAGGGTCTCACAGAGCAACGACGCGGCGCCTGATGGATCTTCCCGGCGACACCGCCATTCCGGAACTACCCGTCAGCTTCGCCGGAAACGTACAGATGGCGCTTGACGATGTACTGGACCACCCCGTCGGGCACGAGGTACCAGATGGGCTTGCCGGTCGCCACCCGTTCGCGGCAGTCGCTGGACGAGATCGCCATCGCGGGCACGTCCACGAGCGTGACCGAGTCTTCCGGCAGGTGGGCGCCGGAGAGGGTGAACCCCGGCCGGGTGACCCCGACGAACCGGGCCAGGCGGAACAGCTCGTCGGCGTCCTTCCAGGTGAGGATCCGCTGCAACGCGTCCGCGCCGGTGATGAAGTACAGCTGCGCCGCCTCGCCGTACTGCCGGCGCAGGTCACGCAGGGTGTCGATGGTGTACGTGGGGCCCGGCCGGTCGATGTCCACCCGGCTGACCGTGAACCGCGGGTTGGAGGCGGTGGCGATCACGGTCATCAGGTAGCGGTCCTCGGCCGGGCTGACCTCGCCCTTCTGCCACGGCTGACCGGCCGGTACGAACACCACCTCGTCCAGCGCGAACCGGTAGGCCACCTCGTTGGCGGCCACCAGGTGACCGTGGTGGATCGGGTCGAACGTGCCGCCCATCACCCCGATCCGGCGCCCCGGACCGGTCACCGGACGCTCCCGGTCCGCCGCGCCGCCAGCGCCCGGCGCAGGTCGTCGGTGGCGTCCACCACCACCCGCCGCAGGCCGGGATGGAGGTCGTCGCGGGCCAGGAACGCCTCGGCCGCGCGCACGGTCGCGGCATCGACCGCGTAGACCGGGTAGGCCGCCCGGGCCACCGCCGCCAGCAGCTGGTCGGTCCGCCACCGGGCACCCTCACCGATCTCGGCGAAGTACCGCGGGACGTACGCTCCGGTCAGCCCGGCCTGCTCCGGCTGCCAGAACCCCTCCGCGGCCGCCACGACCACCCGGTTGGAGAGCTCCCGGTCGGTGGTGACGATCCGCCAGGCGCGCTGCTTGGCCGCCTCGTCCGGCAGGGCCGCCCGGCACCTGGTCGCCTCCACCACGCCGCGGGCGGTCGGGTCCCGCCGCTGCTCGGCGTCGAGGCGGTCGGGGTCGACGGCGCCGTGGACCGCCAACCGGTACAGCACCGCCCAGCGCAGGTCCGCGTCCACGACCAGGCCGTCAGGCACGTCCCGGCCCTCCAGCCACGCGGACAGCCAGGCCGCGTCCGCCGCACCCGCGCACGCCACCAGACCGCGGGCGGCCGCCAGCTGCCGCTCGCCGGCGGGCGGCGCCGCCCCCAGCACCCGCCGGCACGCCTCGCGCAGGCGGCGGTACGCGTCGGGCCGCGCCTGCGGCGGCAGGAAACGGTCCGCCACCTCGGTGGCCAACCCCAGCACGGTCTCGAACACCGGGACCCGCGTCTCGGTGGGCAGGGCGGCCGCCGCCAGCGCCACGAAGCCGTCCGGCGGCAGTTCCGCGTCCCGGCAGGCGTCCCAGGCGGAGGTCCACACCACCGCGCGCGCCAGCGGGTCGGACAGGCGCGGCAGCAGCTCGGCCAGGTCGGCCCGGCCGTGGACGCGGACCTTGGCGTACGTCAGGTCGGCGTCGTTGACCACCAGCAGGTCGGCGGCGGGCTCGCCGGTCAGCTCCGGTACGGGGGTCGTCGCGCCGGCGACCTCAAGCGGCACGCTCCGCCGGCGCACCACCGACTCGCCACGCCGGTCGTAGAGCCCGACCGTGACCCGGTGCGGCCGCAGGGTCGGGTGGCCCGGCGGGGCCTCCTGGACGACCTCCACCTCGGCGTACCGGTCCCCGCCGCCCACCGCGGTCGTCCGCACCCGCGGGCGCAGGGTGTTGACCTGCGGCTCGCGCAGCCACACCCGTGCCCAGGCGGACAGGTCCCGGCCGGAACTCTCCGACAGGCAGGACAGCAGGTCGGAGAGGGTGGCGTTGCCGTACGCGTGGTCGTGGAAGTAGCGGCGCAGGCCGGCGCGGAACGCCTCGTCGCCGACCCAGGCCACGAGCTGGCGCAGCACCGCCGAGCCCTTGGCGTAGGAGATGCCGTCGAAGTTCGTCAGGGCGGCCGCGGTGTCGGGCACGTGCGCGGCCGCCACCGGGTGCGTGGACGGCCGCTGGTCGGCCGCGTACCCCCAGGCCTTGCGACCCACGCTGTAGGTCGCCCAGGCGTCCCGCCACCGGGTCGCCTCCGCGAGCACCCGCCACCCGAGGTAGTCGGCGAACGACTCGTTGAGCCACAGGTCGTCCCACCACCGCATGGTGACCAGGTCGCCGAACCACATGTGCGCCATCTCGTGCGCGATCAGCGCCGCCCGGGCCTCCCGCTCGGTGTCCGTGACCGCCGAGCGGAACACCAGCTCGTCGCGGATGAGCACGCACCCCGGGAACTCCATCGCGCCCCAGCTGAACTCGGGCACGAACGCCTGCCGGTAGGCGCCGAACGGGTACCGGATGCCGAACAGCTCGTGGTAGCGGTCCAGGCAGGCGGCGGTGACCTCGAACAGCTCCGCCGCGTCCCGGTCCAGGTCGGCGGCGAGCGAGGCGCGGGCGAGCAGGGCCAGCGGGATGCCGTCGTGCTCAAAGGTCCGCTCGTGGTACGGGCCGGCGACCAGGGTGATGAGGTACGTAGGCAGCGGCGGCGTGGGCGCGAACTCCCAGCGCCCGTCCGCCACCTGCTTGCCCTCGCCGTTGGCGGCCACCCGCCAGCGCGGGTCCGCGCTCACCCGCAGCGACACCGGGGCCTTCAGGTCCGGCTGGTCGAAGCAGGCCATGAACGCCGGCGCCTGCGCGATCGACGGCTGGGCGTACACGTACACCTCGCCGTCGGCCGGGTCGACGAAGCGGTGCATCCCCTCGCTGGCGCGGGAGTAGGCGAACTCGGCCTCGACCACCAGCTCATGGGCGCCGGCCGCCAGGCCGGGCAGCGGCAGCCGGCCGCCGTCCAGCGTGGCCGGGTCCAGGTCGACACCGTTGAGGCGCGCGCGCCGCAGGCGGGCCGGTCGCACCTCGACGAAGGTCTGCGCGTGCGGCGCCGCGACCGTGAAGCGCACCGTCGTGGTGGAGGTGAACGTCTCGTCACCACCGGTCAGGTCCACGTCCAGGTCGTACCGGTCGACCGTGACGAGCGCGGACCGCTCGGCCGCCTCCTGCATCGTCAAGGTGGGCACGCCGCCCATCCTCCCCTACCGGCCGGCCGCGGGTGCGCGGGTCCCCGTACCGGTGCGGTAGCATCCGGGCATGCGGATCTCGCCGAGCCGGCTCGGCTGGTGGGCGCCCTGAGGGCGGCCCACCGACTCCGCGTGACCCGAATCCGACACGGCCGCCCGACCTGGGCGGCCGTCGGCGTACCGGCGGGCAACCGGTCGGGACGGCCCGATCCGACGAGGAGACGGCGATGGCACCGACCGTAGCCCACCCGACCACGCCCGCCGCGGCCGCGCGGCCGGCTCCGGTCCGCCGGCTGACCGGGTTCCAACCGACGGGGCGCCTGCAGCTGGGCAACTACCTGAGCGCCATCCGGCCGATGGTCGCCGGCCAGGACCGGTCCCGCCCCTATCCCGACGGCCGGCCCCGCGAGTGCCTCGTGACCGTGGCGGACCTGCACGCCCTGACCGTGGAGCACCGACCCCACGAGGTGCGCTCGCGCACCCTGGAGCTGGCGACCACGTTGCTGGCCGCCGGAATCGATCCGCAGCAGACCGTCCTGTTCGTCCAGTCCCACGTGGGCGAGCACACCGGGCTGCACTACCTGCTGGAGTGCGTGACCGGCTACGGCGAGGCATGCCGGATGATCCAGTTCAAGGAGAAGTCGAGGTCGCAGCGGCACGTCCGGCTCAGCCTGCTGACCTATCCGGTGCTCATGGCCAGCGACATCCTGCTGTACGGCACCGACGAGGTGCCGGTCGGCCAGGACCAGGCCCAGCACCTGGAGCTGGCACGCCAGGTGGCGACCAGGTTCAACCACCGGTACGGCGACACGTTCACCGTGCCCGAGGCGGTGACTCCGGACGCGGCGGCCCGGATCAGGGACCTCGCGGACCCGACGACCAAGATGCAGAAGTCGGCCGCCACCGGGGCCGGCGTGATCTACCTGCTGGACCCGCCGGACGTGATCCGTCGCAAGGTCAGGGCGGCGGTCACCGACGGCGAGGGCGAGGTGCGGTACGACCCGGACACCAAGCCGGGCGTGTCCAACCTGCTGGCGATCCTCGCCGCGTGCGTCGGGGAGTCCCCGGCCACCGTGGCGACCGGGTTCTCCTCCTACGGGCGGCTGAAGGAGGCGGTCACCGAGGCGGTGGTCGACACGCTGGCGCCCCTCCAGCGCCGGTACGCCCGGCTGGCGGCCGAGCCGCAGGCGGTGCGGGAAGTGCTCGCCGCCGGTGCCGCCCGGGCCCGGGAGCGCGCCGCGGCGACGCTCGCCCGGGCCCGACGGGCGATCGGGCTGCTACCGGTCTGAGGTAGACGTGGACCAGATCAGCGGCGGGGTCTGCTTGACTGTCTGTCGGTCGGTGGCGGACCACATCTCGGTGGCCAGGCCAAGGTCCTTAAGCCTGGGCACCCAACCAGAGCGGACCATGATCCAATGCACCGTCGAGGCGTGCGTGACCACCTGGCCAGCGATCGCCGCTAGTCCAAGTTCCTGGCTGCGGTACAGTTGCGCCTTGCGCTCGCCGGCCGGGGAGTACGCCCAGGACATCGGGCGTTGCAGGCTGGGCCAGTCGAGCGTCTCGACCTCGCTGTACAGGGGCAACGGCCGCGCCGTAGACGGCGGCAACAGACCAACCCGCAAGTTGCACTGCTGCTCCCCGCAAGTAGGTCGGTCTCAGGTGATCTCGAGCTCCACTTCCGCGAGTGCCTCAAGCTGGGCGCGCAGTTCGGCGTAGAGGGGCGAGTGTGACGGATCCCGCTCCAGCACCACGGCGAGCGCATACCGTTGCCGCGCGGTTGGTAGGTCCCAACGGTTGGTGTTCCGCACCACGACGACAATTTCACGACCGTTTTCGGGTCGCAGACGTTGTCTGAACACCCTGCGCGCGTACTGGTTAGCACCCAGCCCTCTGCGTGTATCGGCGGGCTGTAGCTCAATTTCGTACGGCCTGATGCTGGCCGGGCTTGGGGCGTCCGCACCTCCACTTATGTCGTCGTCCGCCTGCTCCATCTGCGCATATGCCTCGGCGACCACCTCTCTAGACACACCCCGATACGCTCGGACCATCATCCGGCTGGCGAGGTAATCCAGGCGGGTCGGGCGTACCCGTGGATCGTACGCCAGGGCCAGGGCCAAGGTCCGAGTGCCGCCTGGTTCGAAGAAGGTCTCCGGCAGCGGCACGACGTAGAGGTGGACACCATCGACCTCGATCTCCTCCTCGGCCAACAGGACGGCTCGATGATCGTCGGACGCCTCAGCCCGTTCAGCCGACAGGCGGCCATATCCGGTCAGCCGTGCCTGCTCTCTGTCAACGTTGCTGGGGCTACTGCCGGTCAAGATGGGCTCAATAACCTGAGCCGATGCCATGACAAGAGCACGGACAGCGTTGGCGGTGATCGTCGGGTACCGACCGAGAACCCTTAACGCGGCGTGGCTGGCCAGTGGAGCAGCGTAGCTAGTTCCAACTCCCCATGCCAGGAGCCGATCTGCGGTCGCCCCCGCGCCCACTACGGCCAGACTGGGGTCATTAACGATCCGACCGAAGCCCTCGTCAACGCTCAAGCTGCCTCCAGGCGCGACGAGCTCCGGCTTGATCATCCCGCCGACACCCGGCCCTACCCGCGTCACTGGACTCGGTTGATCTGGCCCTCCCACCGGAACGACATCTACCCTATCTTGTGCAGGTCGCGCGCCTTGCACTGGATCAGCGCATACCGCGCCAATCGTCAGCGACAACGCAGCGGGCGCCGGGTCAAGGATGCCGCTGTCCGACGCGCTGAGAAGGCGAAGCGGATAGTCAAACCGGAATTTTTCGTCTACGGCGTATCCGGCGGTCGAGTAGTTACCGGCACTGATTACTACGACGAGGTTGTGATCTCGCGCAAGGTTATCGATGAGAGCGCTCAGCGGCGTCGGCCGAGGCGGGCGATACGGGTGGCGCACATCCCCTAGCGACAGGTTGATCACTCGGGCGCCCGCGTTGATCGCAAGCGTGATCGCCTCGTGTAGGTGTTCCTCCCAGAGCCGGACATCCGGAAACTGATCCTGGTTGTCCAGCACGCGGATGCTCAGCAGCCGCCCAGCTGGCCGCAACGACACCCCAGCCGCGAGCTTCCCTTCGAGCTGCCCATGCAGTGCAAGGCTCGAGACGAGCGTGCCATGGCCACTTTCATCGCCGGCATCGGCAAGGCCGGGGCCGACAACCTCCGCTCCCACGACCGCGGGAGCCAGCAGCGGGTGAGCCGAGCGCACGCCGGAGTCTATGACCGCGACCGTCGCGGCGGTTGCCAACGGCGGGAGAACGGGTGGGATGCTGTCAGGACCGGCATACCAGACTTGGGGCTGTGTTAGTGCGGGCCGCGGAAGGATGTCGATGCTCCTCACATGGTCGACCTGTGCGAGCGTCACCACTTCATCAGCAGGGAGTTCCACTCGGAGAAGAGAGAGACCCGCACTGTGCCGCAAGCTCTTATCGAGCACCTTGCCGCCTACCGCGGTTACAGCCTGGCTCACTTCGAGGCGTCGACGCCTGGCATCCGAGGGATCGTCCGGACACCAGCACTGCACATCGAGTCGAAGCAACTGTTTCGGCGTGGCCTGATCAAGCGTCTGCCGCAATGCATCGCTGATCACGTCCTCGACTCCCCACCGCCGTACTGCTTCGATGGCGTCGAACAACTCCTCATAGGCAGCCGCCCGCTCGGGCCCGCCTTCCTCCCGCGGCGGGCGCGCGCCCTGCTGATAGGCCTCGAGAATTCGTAGGAACTGCTTCAGCTCGGGATCGTCCGCGAACGTGACCAGCGCCTTTTCGCCCGCGAACTCAAGAAAGGAGAGACCTGCGGGTCTGACACGATCAGGGTCTAGCCGGCGGTTCAACTCAAGCACGAGCACCAGCTCTGGGTCCACACCCAGCACCGGGGTACGCGCTCGGTGAAGGTCCACCACCTGCACAGCCTGCCGTTGAAGCACGTCACCATGCGCACGACGGTCGGAGTACACGAGTCGACGAGGGAAGCGACGTGGACGTCGCTGGCGTCGGCCTGGCGCGATTGCCTCCGTCAGGCGGAGATGAGCGTGACCTTCCCCGGCTCCCAGCGCCGGCTGGACATGGCGGTCCACACTAGAAGCGTAGCGATTCTGCAGCAGCTAGTGAAGATCAGCGCGCATCACGATGGTTAGAGATCACTGACCGGCGTTCTCGCATTCGCTCGACCGCCTCGCCCATTAGGTCATCAGTGAGCGTATCGCTGTCCTTGAGAACCATGCGGCGCATTGCGTCCCAGCACACCAACTCAACCTCAGCCGGTGTTACGCCCACAAGTAACTTCGCCCAGTATGGCACTGACAGTTCATGTCGAACGGCTCGTAGCCTTAGCTCGAGCAGGCGACTGATTCCGTCGACATCTAGCAGGGAGAACGAGACGACGTCGTCGAAACGGCGCCAGATGGCGGTGTCCAGCAATGCAGCATGGTTCGAGGTGGCGACAGCGATCGATTCGCCGTGCATCTCCTCGAGCAACTGGAGCACAGTGGCCACGACCCGGCGAACTTCACCGTGGTCTCCACGTTCTCCGCGCTCCTGCGCAAGTGTGTCGAACTCGTCAAAGACCAGCACACAGGGCGTCTGCTCAGCAAAGCGAATGACGGCCTCGACATTGCGTGATGTCTCTCCGAGAAAGGAGGACATCATCGCCGGTAACGAGGCCATCGCTACTGGGAGACTGAGGTCAGCCGCTATAGCATGCGCACTTGCGCTCTTGCCTGTGCCGGGCGGTCCCACGAACAACAGCCGTTGCCGAGGACGAAGGCCGTGGCTGGCGAGTACGCCCCGATGCAAGTGCTCTTGAACTATCTCCGACAATGCTCGAGCCGTGCGTGACTCGAGCACCATATCCGCGAACCGTCGAGCCGGCTTGGCGAGTCGCAGCAATGGACGCTCGTCCCGACTAACCGGCAACGGTCGCAACGTCAGAGGGACTGCCGCACCTGGTCGCAAGTTAGTCTCGAGCGCCCGTTCCAGCTCAGCCGCCAACAAGTCGTGCCGCTTGCGTCTTTCATCAGCGATCAAGTCGCTGGCTGCGGCGCGGAAAGCAGCGTCGTCTCCGCGGGCATAGCTGGCAAACAGCCGCCTTAGGAGATCACTGCGCGCCATGAGCCACCCCTCACCCGCGTAATCGTACGCTAGTACGAGCGTAGTGTCACCACGACGATGCAATCAACCCTCAACCAAAGAGTGATCGGCCTACCCTACCCAACGGCCCACAGCGCCGCATGTCACCACCGCCTCCCGCGGCGTGGTCGAGCGATGGCACCGGAGCCGTGCAGCTACGGATGCCCTACGCCAAGGCCACGTCACCATCAGCATGCTCGACACCTCAACTCCTCCCATGAAACGACGCTCTCACCACATGGCCTAGATGGCGTCATCGGGGTGGATCTCACGGTGGTCGTGCGGGGTCAGGAGATGGACGCCGAGCACCCGCACGCCGGTCTGGGAGCACACCTCGTGGGTGGCGCGGAACCAGTGCCGGTCGGTGTCGGTGACCGTGGCACTGCCGGGGCGGGTGATGGCGACCAGGATTCCGCCCGCCTCGTCACCCTCGGCCAGGGCGGACGCGAAGACGGAGACGAAGTGTGCACAGTCCTCGGGCTCGAGGTCCTCGGGCAGGTCGTCGACGGGACAGTGCACCATCACCCGGTTGTCGGCGTCGCAGAGCACGAACCGCACCCCGCGTTGGGCGCGGTCCCGGGGATCGAGGGCGATCTCCAGGTGCTCCCGGATGGCTTCGGGACTGTCGAGGACAGGAGTCTCCGTCATGGCCGGTCATCGTGTCACAACTCCGGCCGGTCCGCACTTCGGTCACTGTGAGTGATCGTCGCCGGTGGGCGGGCCGTCCGCGTCGTCGGCCTCCCGGTCCACCGGCAGGTCGGGTGTGGGCTGCCGGCGTGCCCGGCGGGCCGCCAGCCGCTCGGCCGCGGTCCTGCGGGTCCGTCCCGGGCGGCCGAGCCGCTCGTCCTCGCCGCGGACGCGGGAGACGTACCCGGTGCCGGCGGCCACCGAGGGCTGCCAGTCGAACTCCACATCGGCGATCCGTACCGTACATCCCGGCTCGGCACCGGCTCGGGCCAGCGCGTCCTCCACGCCCAGGCGGGCCAGCCGGTCGGCGAGGTACCCCACCGCCTCGTCGTTGTCGAAGTTGGTCTGCCGCACCCACCGCTCCGGCCGGCTGCCACGGATGACAAAGGTGTTCTTCCCCACCGGCTCCACGGTGAACCCGGCCTCGTCGACCGGCTCGGGACGCAGCACGATCCGCGGTGGGCGGCGCGGCGGCGCGGCCGCCCGCGCGGCGCTCACCACCTCCGCCATGGCCAGCGTCAGCTCCCGCAGGCCTTCCCGGGTGGCGGCGCTGACCGGGAAGACCCGCAGGCCCCGCGCCTCCAGCTCGGGCCGCACCATCTGCGCGATCTCCCGGCCGTCCGGTATGTCGATCTTGTTGAGCGCCACCAGCCGGGGACGGTCGGCGAGCCGACCGTACGCGGCCAGTTCCGCCTCGATCGCCTCGATGTCACCGACCGGGTCACGGCTCGGGTCGGGCGTGGCGCAGTCGACGACGTGCACCAGTACCGCGCACCTTTCGACATGCCGCAGGAACTCCAGGCCCAGGCCCTTTCCGGTGGCGGCGCCGGGGATGAGACCGGGCACGTCCGCGACCACGAACGAGGTGTCGTCGACACGCACCACTCCGAGGTTGGGCACCAGGGTGGTGAACGGGTAGTCGGCGATCTTGGGCCGGGCGGCGGACATCACCGAGATGAGCGACGACTTACCGGCCGAGGGGAACCCGACCAGCCCGACGTCGGCGACACTCTTGAGCTCGAGGACCACGTCCCGCCGCTCCCCCGGCTCACCCAGCTCCGCGAAGCCGGGGACCCTGCGTCGGGCGGTGGCCAGCGCGGCGTTGCCGCGCCCTCCCCGCCCGCCGCGGGCGGCCACGTACCGGGTGCCGGCCCCGACCAGGTCGGCGAGCACCTCCCCGTCCGGGGTCTGCACGACCGTGCCGTCGGGCACCCGGACCACGAGATCCTCGCCGTCAGCGCCGGTCTTGTGCGAACCGGCGCCCGGGCGGCCGTTGGGCGCTCGCAGGTGGGGCCGGAAGTGGAAGTCGAGCAGGGTGTGCATGCCCGGGTCGACCTCGAACACGATGTCGCCACCCCGGCCGCCGTTGCCGCCGTCGGGGCCTCCGAGCGGCTTGAACTTCTCCCGGCGGACCGACACGCAACCGTTGCCGCCGTCGCCGGCCTGCAGGTGCAGCGTCACCCGGTCGACGAAAGTGGTCATCCGGCCACCTCCCGGAACCGGCGCGGACCTCGCGCGACGGGCGGGCTCCGGCCGCCCGGGACCGGACACCGGGCCGGGCCGCGCCGGGTCAGTCCTGGGCGACGATGCTGACCGTCCGGCGGCCACGGCGGTGGGCGAACACGACCCGTCCGGGCGCCAGCGCGAACAGGGTGTCGTCCCGGCCGCGGCCCACCAGGTCGCCGGGGTGGAACCTGGTGCCCCGCTGGCGGACCAGGATCTCGCCGGCGTTGACGAGCTGCCCACCGAACCGCTTGACACCCAGCCGCTTGGCGTGGGAGTCACGGCCGTTGCGCGAGCTGGAGGCACCCTTCTTGTGAGCCATCGCCTGCCTACTTCCCCGTGATGCCGGTCACCTTCACCGTGGTCAGCTGCTGCCGGTGACCCTGGCGCTTGTGGTAGCCGGTCTTGCTCTTGAACTTGTGGATGCGGATCTTCGGCCCCTTGCGGTGCTCGACGAGCTCACCGGAGACCCGCACCTTGGCCAGCTGGTCGGCCTCGGTCACGACCCGGTCACCGTCGACCAGCAGGACCGCCGGCAGCGACACCGCGTCGCCCGGCCGGCCGTCGAGCTTCTCGACGGTGATCACGTCGCCCTCGGCGACCCGGTACTGCTTGCCGCCGGTCTTGACGATCGCGTACATGGCACGGGCTCCCGTCGGTGCTGTCGGTCTGGTCGGTGGCCCGGTCGAGGGCACACAGGAACGTGGCGCACGCCGGTGCGCCTGGGAAAGGATACGCCATCGGCACCCCCACCGCCCAGGGGGCCCGGCGGCCCGCCGTGGGCGCCCCACGCCCGGTGCCGCGGGCGCCTCCTCACGCCCCGGTACGGCGGCGGCTCGCCCCCAGCCGGAACCGGCGCAGCACCTTTCCGATGATCGGCGCCTCACCGGTGGCCGACAGCTGCCGGTCCACCTCGTCCAGCCGGGCCACGCCTTCGGCGCGGCCCGTCTCCGCCGGCGCGGTGCGGTTCACCGCGGGGGCGCGGTCCACCGGTGCGACGCCGTCCGCCGCCTCCCGGAGCGGCCCGGGGTCCGCCCGGCGACCGTCCGGCGAGACCCCGCCGGGGGCCGCGGCCCCGGCCGTACCGGTGGTGGAAGGCTCCAGACGGTCCGGCGGCCGGCCGCCGGAGGCGCCAGGGGTGTCCCCGGCCGTGGCGCTGGTCGCGCGGTCGATGGCGAGGGAGGGCGCGGCGAGGGGCGCCCGATCGGGCGGCGGCTCCTCCGACGTCTCGCCCGCCGCGTCGGCCTGACGGCCGCCGGCCCGCCCCCGGGCCGTGTCACCGCGCCCGCCGGACCGGCCGCGCCGGCGCTCCGAGGCGGCGGACGCCGACGCCACCGCCTTCACCTTCTCCGCGGCGTCCCGGAACCGGGACCGGTCAGCAGGCGGGTTGAGGTTGACGATGACACCCCGGCCGTTGCAGTGCTCGCACGGCTCGCTGAACACCTCCAGCAGGCCGGCGCCGACCCGCTTGCGGGTCATCTGCACGAGGCCCAGCGAGGTGATCTCGGTGACCTGGTGCTTGGTCCGGTCCCGGCCGAGGCACTCGGTGAGCCGCCGCAGCACCAGCTCGCGGTTGGACTCCAGGACCATGTCGATGAAGTCGATGACGATGATCCCGCCGATGTCCCGCAGGCGCAGCTGCCGGACGATCTCCTCGGCAGCCTCAAGGTTGTTGCGGGTCACCGTCTCCTCGAGGTTGCCGCCGGTGCCGGTGTACTTGCCGGTGTTGACGTCGATGACGGTCATCGCCTCGGTCCGGTCGAACACCAGGTGCCCACCGGAGGGCAGGTAGACCTTGCGGTCCAGGCCCTTGAGGATCTGCTCGTCGATGCGGTGCTCCGCGAACACGTCGCCCGGGCCGGTGTGGCGGCGCAGGCGGCCGACCAGGTCCGGGGAGACGTGGGACAGGTACGACTCGACGGTGTCGTACGCCGAGTCGCCCTCGACGACGAGCTCCCGGAAGTCCTCATTGAACAGATCGCGCACCACCCGGACGACCAGGTCCGGCTCGCTGTACAGCAGGGCGGGAGCGCTGCCGTTGGCCGCCTTGGCCTGGATGTCCTCCCACTGGGCCTGCAGGCGCTTGATGTCGCGGGCAAGGTCCTCGGCGCTGGCACCCTCCGCGGCAGTGCGCACGATCACGCCGGCGCCTTCCGGGACGAGGTTCTTCAGCACCGCCCGCAGCCGCCGCCGCTCGGTGTCGGGCAGCTTGCGGCTGATGCCGGACGACGTGCCGTTGGGCACGTAGACCAGGTGCCGGCCGGAGAGGGCGATGTGGCTGGTGAGGCGGGCGCCCTTGTGGCCCACGGGGTCCTTGGTGACCTGGACCAGCACCGAGTCGCCCGGCTTGAGCGCCTGCTCGATCGACCGCGACTTGCCTTCCAGCCCGGCGGCGTCCCAGTTGACCTCGCCGGCGTAGAGGACGGCGTTGCGCCCGCGACCGACGTCGACGAACGCCGCCTCCATGCTCGGCAGGACGTTCTGCACCTTGCCGAGGAAGACGCTGCCGGCCATGGAGGTCGCGCCGGTCCGGCTCACGTAGTGCTCCACGAGGATGCCGTCCTCGAGCACGGCGATCTGGGTCCGGCCCGCCTTCTCCCGGATCACCATCACCCGGTCGACCGACTCCCGCCGGGACAGGAACTCCGACTCCGACAGCACCGGTGGGCGGGTCCGGCGCTGGTCCCGGCCGCCACGACGGCGCTGTCGCTTGGCCTCCAGGCGGGTCGACCCGGCCACCCCGCGCACCTCGTCGTCGAAGCTGCGCTCGGCGGCCTCGGCCTCGTCGGGGGTCGGCTCCGCCTCAGCGGCCTGGCGCCGACGCCGCCGCCGGCGGCGGCGCACCGTGCCCGTGCTCTCCTCCACGACCGTCGTCTCCGCCTCCGGCTCGCCCTCGCCAGCCGGCTGCGGCCCGGGCTCCTCGGCCACGTCGGCGTCCGCCTGGTCGGTCGGCTCGGCCGTTTCGGCGGTGGCGCCCTTGCCGCGGCCGCGGCCGCGCCGGCCGCGGCGCCGGGACCGGCCGGACCGGCCGCCTGTCACGGCCGCGCCGGCCTCCTCGGCCGCCGCGTCACCGCCAGCGGCGCCGTCGCCTCCGCCCGCGGCGGCCTCAGCGTCGGCGGCCGCGGCCTCGCCTTCGCCCGCGGCGGCGTCACCTCCGGCTCCCGCGGCGGCACCGTCGCCCGCCGCGGTGGGACCTCCGGCTCCCGCGGCGGCACTGTCGGCGGCCGCGGTGTCACCCTCGGGGGCACGGTCACCGCCGTCGGCGCCCTGAGCCTCGACCGGGGCTGCCTCGTCCGCCGGCTCGGCGGCCGCCGAGCGCCGGGTCCGGCGCCGGCCGGCCCGCTCGGTGGGCTCCCGGGCCGGCGGCGCGGTCGCGGAGGCTTCCGCGGCCGGCGCGGTCCCGAGCGCGGCGGCGCCAGGTGCCAGGAACAGGGGCGCCACCCCGGGCGCCGGCGGGGCAGCGGCGGGCGGCGCGGGGGCCTGCGGTGGACCGGCCGGCTCCGGGGCCTGGCCGGTCGACGGCGACGTCGGGCCCGGCTCCGGGGCCGGTGCGGCGGCCGCTGGCGTCGCCGCGGTGTCGGTGGTGTCCGCAGCGCGCGACCGTCGGCGGCTGCGGCTTGCGGTCCCGGCGGTGATCTCGCCGGTGTCGTCCCCGGCGGGGGCGGCCTGGTCGCGGTCGGCCGGCTCGCTCACCGCGCCGGTGGGCTCGCTGTCGAGCATGCAATCTCCAGTTCCGGCTTCCCCGGGCGCGGAAGCCGGCCCCAGGCGCACTTCTGCGCAGGCCCGGCAACTCGCTGCCGCACGGGGTCGCCTCGGTTGTTTCCGGTGTCGCGCCCACCGGGGCGAGCGCGACCGAAGTCCCTACCGAGCAGGCGTGAACCCGTCCAGGCTCAGCCGAAGCTCTCCGTTGGCGCCCCGCCACGATCCGCCTCCAACGGATCCTGGATCTCGCCCTGCGCGGTCAGCATTCCCTGTGCCAGCCGGGTTGCCCGCGATGGCACCGGCGGCAGCAGGTCCGCCACAACGCGGAGGCCCGAGAGGACGTCATCGGGTCGCACGGACGGTGTCACCTGCCGTACGACACAGTCAAGTATTGCACACGGTACGTCGGCGACCCCGGAAGGTGCGGTCGAGCGCACGGGCGCGGCGACGGAGGGTGAGCCCGGCCGGCCCGGCGCCGCGGCGGGCGGTGCCGGCGCCGTGGACGCGGGCTTCTCGTCGACGACCGCGAGGGAGACCACCGCCGCGCGGACGTCCACCCGGCGGCGGCCCTGCCGGGTGGTCCGCTCCACCACCACCTCGTCGGCGGCGAGGAACGCCGTCACCGCGTGTCGGAGCGTGTCGGGTTCCACGCCGGGCAGGTCGATGCGCCACCGGGAGGCCTCCAGCCGCTCGGCCAGACCACCGGGGGTGGCCGCCTCCACGGCCTCGATCACGTCCAGCCCCGGGGACAGCGCCGCGTCCAGGGCGGCGGCCACGGCCCGCGGTTCCCTCCGCTGCTGCAGGGCGAGCTCGAGGTACTCCGCCTCGCTGGCGGCGCCGGTGGGCGCCGCGCTGGCGTACGAGATCCTCGGGTGCGGCGAGAACCCCTGCGAGTACGCCACCGGCACCCCGGCGCGGCGCAGCGCCCGCTCGAACGCCCGGGCGACGTCGCGGTGCGAGGTGAACCGCAGCGGCCCACGCTTGGCGTACCGCACGCGGATCCGCTGGACCACCGGTGCCTGCCCGCCCGGGGGCTGGTTCCTGGTGATGACGGCCTCCTCAGACCGGGGTGAGCGGCAGCAGCTTACGGCCGGTCGGTCCGATCTGTATCTCGGTGTCCATGCTGGGGCAGACACCGCAGTCGAAGCAGGGGGTCCACCGGCAGTCGTCCTGCTCCACCTCGGCCAGGGAGTTCTGCCAGTCCTGCCACAGCCAGTCCTTGTCCAGCCCCGAGTCGAGGTGGTCCCAGGGGAGCACCTCGGTGTGGCTCCGTTCCCGGGTGGTGTACCAGTCCAGGTCCACGCCGTAGGCCGGCAGCACCTCCGCGGCCGCGTCGACCCACCGCTGGTAGGAGAAGTGCTCCTGCCACCCGTCGAACCGGCCGCCCTGCTCCCAGACCCGCCGGATCACCGCGCCGACCCGCCGGTCGCCGCGGGACAGCAGGCCCTCGATCAGCGACGGCTCGCCCTCGTGGTAGCGGAACCCGACGGCCCGCCCGAGCGAGCGGTCGCTGTTGATCGCCTTCCTGAGCAGCTGCAGCCTCCGGTTGACCACGTCCGGCGGGCACTGCGCCGCCCACTGGAACGGGGTGTGAGGCTTGGGTACGAACGCCCCGATCGAGACCGTGCAGCGGATGTCCCGGCTACCGGTCGCCTCACGTCCGGATTTGATCACCTCGTGGGCGAGCCGGGCGATCTGCAGCACGTCGTCGTCGGTCTCGGTGGGCAGCCCGCACATGAAGTAGAGCTTGACCTGCCGCCAGCCGTTGGTGTACGCGGTGACCACGGTCCGGATGAGGTCCTCCTCGGTCACCATCTTGTTGATCACTTTCCGGATGCGCTCGGACCCGCCCTCGGGGGCGAAGGTGAGCCCGGTCCGCCGCCCGCCGCGGGACAGCTCGCGGGCGAGCTCGACGTTGAAGGCGTCCACCCGGGTCGACGGCAGCGACAGGGACACGTTCGTCCCCTCGTACCGGTCCGCGAGGCCGGCGCACATGTCCCGGATCTCGGAGTGGTCGGCGCTCGACAGCGACAGCAGCCCCACCTCGGAGAAGCCGGACTCGGCCAGGCCCTTGGCGACCATGTCGCCGATGGTGGTGATCGAGCGCTCCCGCACCGGGCGCGTGATCATGCCCGCCTGGCAGAACCGGCAGCCGCGGGTGCAGCCGCGGAAGATCTCCACCGCGTACCGCTCGTGCACCGTCTCGGCCAGCGGCACCAGCGGCCGCTTGGGGTACGGCCACTTGTCCAGGTCCATGGTGGTGCGCTTGGTGACCCGGAACGGCACGCCGGGCCGGTTGGGCACGACCCGCTGGATGCGGCCGTCGGGCAGGTAGTCGACGTCGTAGAAGCGGGGGACGTACACCCAGCCGGTGCGCGCCAGCCGCAGTAGCAGCTCCTCCCGCCCGCCCGGGCGGCCGGCAGCCTTCCACTGCCGCACGATGTCGGTGATCTCCAGCACCGCCTCCTCGCCGTCGCCCAGCACCGCGGCGTCGAGGAAGTCGGCGATCGGCTCGGGGTTGAACGCGGCGTGCCCGCCGGCGATCACCACCGGGTGGGAGTCGTCGCGGGCGGCCGACTCCAGCGGGATGCCCGCGAGGTCCAGCGCGGTCAGCAGGTTGGTGAAGCCGAGCTCGGTGGCGAGCGACACGCCGAGCAGGTCGAACGCGCCGACTGGGCGGTGGGAGTCGACGGTGAACTGCGGCACGCCGTGGGCGCGCATCAGCGCCTCCAGGTCGGGCCACACCGAGTAGGTGCGCTCGGCCAGCACGTCCGGCTGCTCGTTGAGGATCTCGTAGAGGATCTGCACGCCCTGGTTGGGCAGGCCGACCTCGTACGCGTCGGGGTACATCAGCGCCCACCGCACCGCCGCGGTGTCCCAGTCCTTGACCTGGGCTCCCAGCTCACGGCCCACGTACTGGATCGGCTTGCTGACCCGTGGCAGCAGCTCCTCCAACCGCGGCCACACAGTCTCCACAGCCATGCGCTCCCCTCCGGTCCAGTCTCTCAGGGTAACCACCGGGACCGGGTCACCCGCGGCGCCCCGGGGAACCGCCGGCACCGCGACCTACGGCCCGGGAACGGCGCCCCGAGAATCGGCGGCCCGAGGATCGGCGGCGCGAGGCCGGCCGGCCATGCCGACGAGGGCCGCCAGCGGCAGGAGCAGGAGCAGGGCGGTGGTCAGCAGGCCGTACTGGGTGTCGGTCATGGGCAGCTGCGATCCCGGGGTGCCGGCGGCCGCCAGCGGCACCCATACGACCAGCTGGACCAGGAAGAAGCCGGTCGCACACGCCAGGAACGCCGCGTAGCGCACCAGCGGCCACCGGGTCGGCACGCGGGACGTCCCCGCGCCCAGCGACACCGCCGCCAGGGCCGTGACCAGCAGGGTGTAGCCGCCGTACCAGTCCCAGCCGCCGGACAGGTAGCCGGCCAGCAGCAGCGCCACGAGCAGCACCAGCACCCACCCGGCCACCAGGACTACCCGGCGGCGCGCG
The DNA here is from genome assembly GCA_035306365.1 of Natronosporangium sp. Lineage (GTDB taxonomy): Bacteria > Actinomycetota > Actinomycetes > Mycobacteriales > Micromonosporaceae > Natronosporangium. Next base: position 47,724 of record DATGOE010000128.1, read on the forward strand.
TCGGACAGCGGTCGGGGCGGGGCGGTCATGACGCCGGAGCCCAGTCCCTCGGGTTGCCGATGCCGCTGGTGGCGGTCGGCCAGGCCCCGTTCTCGAACGCTCTGCCGTCGTACCGCGCCTCGAGCAGCTCCGCCAGGTGGGACATGGTCCCGGAGACCAGCTCCTTGCCCGCCGCGTAGGCGCCGGCGGTGCCCCCGATCGCCGTGGCCAGGCCGACCACGATCGCCACCAGGCCGGGCGGAATCCCGAGGATGGACGCCACCGCGGCCGCGCCCCCGGCGATCTCGACGGTGGCGACCACCAACGCCGCGGCGATGGCGATGTACGCCGCACCCAGGCTCAGGGCCAGGCCGTGGAGCGTCTCCCGCAGCTTGGACACGATCTCCGCCACCTTGTCGGCGGCGGCCCGCTGCGCCGGGATCTCCTGTGCGTACGCGGTCGCGGCCGGGCCGGTCCAGAACTCGTCGACGCGGGTCTCGCTCACCTGCACCTGCCCGGCAACGTCGGTCACGGTGGAGTAGACCGATGTGGTCCAGTCGGTGCCGACGGAGTAGATCGTGAACGGACCCCGCATGCCGGGGAAGACCTCCTCCTGCAACCAGGAGACGAGGCGCTGGGCGAGCGCAGCGATGCGCTGCAGCAACTGCCGCGCCTGTTCGACGATCTCGTCGATGAGGGCCTCGGCCCAGAACGGGACCGCTTCGAGAAGGGCGTTGACGCGCCGTACGACCTGCTGGATCTGGTCGTTCAGCCAGGCCGGAAACTGCTCCAGCCGCGCCACCGCGTCGTTGAGCTCGCTCAGGACGGCTTCCGGATTCATCGACTCCCCTTCGTTCTCACGACCCGCCAGCGCTGCGCACCGCCTGGTCACTGGCCTCGTCGGCGGCGCGGATCCCGTCCCGCGCCCGGATGAGGTTGTCCGCGATCGACCGGAAGACCTCCGATCCCTCGGTGAGCCGGTCGACGACCATCTGCTGGACCTCGTGGTAGCGGGTGTGGATCCCCAGCGGCAGCGCCAGCCCGAACGCCAGGGTGGGGATCGTCAGGTTCGCGGCGGCCGAGGCCGCCGCGGCCAGCTTCTCCGCCCCGTCTGTCCATAGCGCTGCATCGTGGGCGAACTCCTCCAGCCGCGCTTGCATGGGATACATCGGTCAGGCACCGCCCTCCGGTGTCGGTAGGTGACAGCCCATCCGGTCCAGGATCGCCCGCAGCTCGCCGACCAGCGCCGTACCGCCGTCGACGCCGCCGGCGTCCGCCGCGGCGGGCTCGTCCGCCCCGGCGGCGTAGGCCGCCTCGAACGCCTCCCGCAGGGAGTCCGCGATCTGCTGGCGACCGGCGTCGACCAGCCACCGCTCGTCCACGGCGACCTCGGCGAGCTGGCCCGCGACGAACCGGACGACGACCCGACATTTGCCACTGGTGCCCTCCACGCGCGGCATGGCGTCGACACCGGCCGCCCCGTCGCCGGCCGGTCCGGACAGCCCGGTGACGACGGTGTCGAGCGCGCGCTGCACGGTCGCGACCGCCCGCCCGAGCTCGTCCCAGTCGACTCTGGGCGCCCGCGCGGCACCGCCGGACGGCACCGGCGCCGAGGCGGCGGAGCCGGCGGTGGCGTCCGCCGAGGCGTTCACGGCGGTGAGGAAGTCCCGCACGGCGGCCAACCGGGGCGTCAGCACCGCCTCCATCACGGCGGCGCCGAACGCCTCCGGGGCGATGAGGTCGCGCCAGTTGCTCGCCACCAGCACCCGCGTGACCCGGCGGCCGTGGTCCTCGAGCGTGACCGTGACGGCGCCGGTGCGGTCGCGCGACTCGACCACCGGTGGTAGGGGTTGGGCGGCGGCGCGGACCGCGGAGGTGAGTCCCTCCACCTCGGCCAGAAGCTCCCGCAGCGGCTCATCGCGGAAGATTGCGGACACGAAGGGCCATTATGGTGTCAAGCACCGAAGCTGTAAAGGTCACCCGAAACACCGCGGCGGCGCCCACGTAGGCTGGGGTGGTGACCCGAAGCCTCACCCTATCCGAACGGCTGGCTGCCTGGCGGTACGCGTGGCAGACCACCAACCCGCCCGAGGCCGGCGTGGTCGACGGCGTGACCCGCTGGCTGGTGGTGACCCGCGCCGGCGTCCTGCCCATGACCCTCATCTCCGGCCTGGTGGCGGTGCTGCTCGCGTGGGCGGCGCCGGTGACAGTGGACTGGCTCAACGTCACCCTGGCCGTGGTCGGCATCGTGGTCGCCCACCTGGCCAACAACCTCATGAACGACCTGTCGGACACGGACGCGGGCGCCGACACCGCCGACTACCCCCGGGCGCTGTACGCGCCGCACCCGATCCTGTCCGGACTGGTGACCCGGCGCCAGCTCGTCACCGGCATCCTCCTCTGCCAGGTGATCGACCTGGCCATCATGATCACGCTGATCGTCCGGGTGGACTGGTGGATCGCGTTCTTCGCCCTCGCGGGGCTGTTCCTGTCGTACGCGTACGCCGCTCCCCCGCTGCGGCTGAAGCGGATCGGCCTGGGTGAGCTGGACGTGCTGCTGGTGTGGGGGCCGCTGATGGTCGGCGGGGTCTACTACGCCGGCACCGGCTCGGTGTCGTGGCAGGTGCTGGCCGCGGCGACCGTGTACGCGCTGCTGCCCACCACGGTGCTCATGGGCAAGCACATCGACAAGCTGCCCTACGACGCGCCGGCGGGCACCCGCACGCTGCCGGTGCTGCTCGGTGAGGCCCGCGCCAAGCGGCTCACGCAGGCGATGATGGTCGCCTACTACGTCGGCGTGGTCGTGCTCGTGGCGCTGCGGGCGCTCGGCTGGCCGGCGCTGCTGACGCTGGGCGCGCTGCCGCTGCTGGTGCGCTCGCTGCGGGAGTACTCTAAGCCGACGCCGTCGCAGCCGCCTCCGGACTACCCGGTCTGGCCGCTGTGGTGGGCGCCGATCGCGTTCGTGCACACCCGCCGGGCCGGCGGGTTGCTGCTGCTCGGGCTGTTCGCCTGGGGGCTGTGGACCGCCCTGCGCTGACGGCGAGCTCGGTGCGGAAGCTGGACGCCTGCGGCGCGCCGGTGGCCGCCGACGCGGTGCGCTCGGCATCGGCGGCCGCCGGCGACCGGAGCTGTCAGGAGGCCTGCTTCCCCGACGGGGAGATCCCCAGCTGCTCCATGAAGTCGAGCTGGTCGAAGTCCATGTGGTGCTCCTTGATCTTCCCGTTGTCGACGGTCGCCAGGTCCACCGTGCGGAACTTCACCCGCCGCCCGGTCGGGTCGATGGTGTGCCCGTCGGGCAGCCGCATCGGCCCGCTGTGGGTCCCGCTGACCCAGCCCTCGTCGATGGCGGTGTCCCCGGCCTCGAACGTGCGCAGCGGCTCGAACGTCATGTCCGGGAACGCCTCGATGAACGGCCGCCAGTAGTCGGCGGCCTTCTCCCGTCCCCGCAGCTCGCCCGCGTCAGGGGTGACGAGCAGGGCGTCGTCGGTGTAGCACTCCTTCACGGCCTCGACGTTGTGCTCCTGTGCCGCCGCCCGCGTCAGCCGGTCCATGACCTCGCGTGCCTTCCCCATGGTTCCCCCGGCTGATTGCTGAAGGTGGTGTTGCAACTACCTTGAGTATTGCTCCCGGTGCAGCGAGTCTCAGCTCATCGCGGGCGTGCGCCGCGACCGCGTCGACGCCGAGTACGAGGCGGCGCGCTTCGCGGTCGACGGCACCGTGACCGGCACCGAGACGATCGCGCGCGTCGACGACGGGACGAGCTGGCGCGCGGCCGTCGTGGCAACCCGGTGCCCGATCCCGAGAATCCCGGCTTCCACGTGCCCGCGGGCGAGTTCCGCGAGCGGCGGCTTGCCGACCTGACGCGCGCTCCGCTCCGCGGTAGCTTAAATACTTAAATGCCGCGGAGAAGGGAGAGTCCGCCGTGACGAACACCGCGTCAACGAATGGGTCGTCGGCGGAGATGCCGCACGACGTGCCGGTCCTGATCGTGGGCGGGAGCCTGGTCGGCCTCCCGACCGCGCTGCTGCTCGCAGCGCGCGGCGTCCGGGCGCTCGCCGTCGAGCGACACGCCGGGACCGCTATTCATCCGCGCGCCGGGCACTTCCAGATCCGCACGACCGAGATCCTTCGCGAGATGGGTCTCGAGGACGAGGTCCGGCAGCGCTCGCGCGAGACCTACGACCCGGAGGGCGGCATCATCGCGGTCGAGTCGCTGGCCGGAAAGGAGCTCGCGCGCTTCGTGTCGAATCTGAACGTCGGCGTCGACGATCGAAGTCCGACCGGACGGATCTTCATCGACCAGGATGTCCTCGAGCCGATCCTGCGCCGCCGCGCGGAGGAGCTCGGTGCGACGCTCCGCTATCGAAGCGAGATGACGTCGTTCGAGCAGGACGCGGACGGCGTCCGCGCCGTGATCCGTGATCTCGACCGCGGCAAGGAAAGCGAGGTCCGGGCGAAGTATCTCGTCGCCGCAGACGGGAACCGGAGCCGCGTGCGTCACGCGCTCGGCATCGAGAAGCACGGCTACGGCGTGCTGTCGAGGAGCGTGACGATCTACTTCGAGGCGGACTGCGCGCCGTACCTGCAGGGCCGCAACTCCGGCGTCTTCTACGTGATGAACCCGCGGCTCCGCGGGTTCTTCCGGTTGAATCGCGTGGGTCAAAAGGGCTTCCTCGCGATCAACACGATCGGCGAGGACGTCACGCGTGACGAGGCGGTGAACGTCTCGGCCGTCATGAACGAGGAGCTCGCGCGCGAGCTCTTGCGCTCGGCGATCGGCGTTCCCGAGCTGCCGATGCGGGTCCGGCAGATCATCCCGTGGGAGGCGGAAGCGAGCGTCGCAACGCGCTTCCAGCAGGGCCGCGTGTTCATCGCCGGCGACGCGGCGCACATCGTGCCGCCGAACGGCGGTTTCGGCGGCAACACCGGTGTGCAGGACGCGCACAATCTCGCGTGGAAGCTCGCGATGGTGCTGAAGGGACAGGCGGGCCCGGGCCTGCTCGAGACGTACACCGTCGAGCGCCAGCCGGTCGGCGCGTTCACCGTCGATCAGGCGTACGGTCGCTATGCGACGCGAGTCGTGCCGGAGCGGGGCACCGATAACGTCAAGCCGCACGCCGACGACCTGATCGTCGAGATCGGTTACCAGTACCGGTCGACGGCGATCGTCGGCGCAAGCGACGGGCCGCTGTTCGTGCATCCGGACGAGCTGCGCGGGCGCCCGGGAAGCCGCGCACCGCATGTCTGGCTCGAGCGGAACGGCGAGAGGATCTCGACGCTCGACCTCTTCGGCCAAAGTTTCGTCGTCCTCGCCGGATCCGGAGGCGGTGCGTGGCGCGCGGCCGCGGAAAAGGGCGCCGGCGCGTTGGGTCTCCCGGTGGACTTCGTGCAGGTCGGCGGAGGCGGCCTGGTCGACGTGAACGGCAAGTTCCTCGATGCGTACGGTCTCGCGCCTGCCGGAGCTGCCCTCGTACGGCCGGACGGGTTCGTCGCGTGGCGCGCGGAGGCGGCGCCCAGGGACGACAGTGAGCTCGCGGGCGTGCTCGCGTCGATCCTCGACCGTAGCAGGGCTTAGGCGGGCATTGATCGACAAATGACCACGCACCAGCTGCGCATCGCCTCGTGGACGCGCGCTGACGGCGGGCGGCAACCGCGGTGCGCCTCTCCCGACCGCGTCAGCCGACCCGGGTGACCGACACCCGCACCGGCATCCCGTCGCCTACCTCGCCGGTGAACGCCCGCTCGCCCGCGTCCCCGTACGACACCTCCGTGGCGAGCACCTCACCGGCCACGAAGGACTCGTGCGCGCGTACCGCGTCGGCGACCTCCGCCGGCGCGTCGAGCACCACGGTGATCCGGTCGGACACGTTCAGGCCGGCCTCGCGCCGCGCCTGCTGCACCACCCGGACCACGTCCCGGGCCAGGCCCTCGGCCTCCAGCTCCGGGGTGAGAGTGGTGTCGAGCACGACCACCCCTTCGTCGCCGGGCAGCGACGCGGTGTGCTCGGCGTCGGCGGCCACCATCCGCAGCTCGTACTCGCCCTCCTGCAGCCGCACCCCGGCGGCGACCGGAACGCCGTCGACCAGCTCCCACTCGCCGGCCTTGACCGCGCGGATCACCTGCTGCACCGCCGGGCCGACCCGGGGCCCGAGCGCCCGTGGCACGACCGTGAGCACCTGCCGGCAGTAGGTTCCGACGTCGCTGGTGAACACCACCCGCTTGACGTTGACCTCGCTGGCGACCAGGTCGCCGAACGGCTCCAGCTGCGCGGCCCGGGGCGTGGCCACGGTCAGCGACGGCAGCGGCAGGCGCACCCGCAGGCCCTTGGTCTTGCGCAGCGACAGCGCCGCCGAGCACACGTCCCGCACCGCGTCCATGGTCGCCACCAGCTCGTGGTCGGTCGGGAACTCGGCCGCGTCCGGCCAGTCGGTCAGGTGCACCGACCGGCCACCGGTCAGTCCGCGCCACACCTCTTCGGTGGTCAGCGGCGCCAGCGGCGCCATCACCCGGCACAGCGTCTCCAGCACCGTGTAGAGGGTGTCGAACCCGTCGCGGTCACCGGCCCAGAACCGGTCCCGGGAGCGCCGCACGTACCAGTTCGTCAGCGCGTCCAGGTAGGACCGCACGCTGGCGCACGCCCCGGAGATGTCGTACGCCTCCATCTGCGCGGTCACCGTCGCCACGAGCTCGCCGGTCTTGGCCAGCACGTACCGGTCCAGCAGGTGGGTACTGTCGGTGCGCCGCTGCGCCCGGTAGCCCTCGGCGTTCGCGTACAGCGAGAAGAAGTACCAGACGTTCCACAGTGGCAGCAGCACCTGACGCACCGAGTCCCGGATCGCCGCCTCGGTGACCGCCATGTCACCGCCGCGCAGCACCGGCGCCGACATCAGCAGCCAGCGCATGGCGTCCGCGCCGTAGGAGTCGAAGACGTCGTACACGTCCGGGTAGTTGCGCAGGCTCTTGGACATCTTCCGCCCGTCGGAGCCGAGCAGGATGCCGTGGGCCACGCAGTTGCGGAACGCCGGCCGGTCGAACAGCGCGGTCGCCAGCACGTGCAGCGTGTAGAACCAGCCGCGGGTCTGCGCGATGTACTCCACGATGAAGTCGCCCGGGTAGTGGTGCTCGAACCACTCCCGGTTCTCGAACGGGTAGTGCACCTGCGCGAACGGCATGGACCCGGACTCGAACCAGCAGTCGAGCACCTCCGGGACCCGGCGCATCATCGACTTTCCGGTCGGGTCGTCCGGGTTGGGCCGGGTCAGCTCGTCGATGCCCGGCCGGTGCAGGTCGGTGACCCGCACGCCGAAGTCGCGCTCCAGCTCCGCCAGGGACCCGTACACGTCCACGCGCGGGTAGGCCGGGTCGTCGGACTTCCACACCGGGATCGGCGAGCCCCAGAACCGGTTGCGGCTGATCGACCAGTCGCGGGCGTTGGCCAGCCACTTGCCGAACGAGCCGTCCTTGACGTGCGCCGGGATCCAGTTGATCTGCTGGTTGAGCTCCAGCATCCGGTCCTTGATGGCGGTGACCTTCACGAACCAGCTCGACACCGCCTTGTAGACCAGCGGGGTCTCGCAGCGCCAGCAGTGGGGGTACGGGTGGACGTACGGCTCCTCCCGGACCAGGATTCCCCGCTCGCGCAGCTCCCGCAGCAGCGGCCGGTTGGCCTCGAACACCTGCAGCCCTTCGAAGCGGGGCGCTATCGAGGTGAACCGGGTCCGGTCGTCGACGGTGAGGATGGTCGGGATGCCGGCGGCGGTGCAGACGTTGTAGTCGTCCTCGCCGTGCGAGGGCGCGACCTGCACGATCCCGGTGCCGTCCTCGGTGGTGACGAAGTCACCGGCCAGCACCGTGAACGCGGCCGGTACGTCGGCCAGCTTCTCCACCAGGAACTCGAAGATCGGCTCGTACCGCCGGCCGACGAGGTCGCGGCCCTTGAGCGTGGCGACCCGCGTCGCATCGCCGAGCTCGGCGGCGTAGGCGTCGAGCCGGGCCTCGGCCAGCACGTACCGGGTCCCGTCCTTCTCCACCACCGCGTAGTCCACGTCCGGGTGGACGACCAGCGCCACGTTGGGCACGAGCGTCCACGGCATGGTGGTCCACGCGAGCATCCGCACCGGGCCGCGCACCGGCTCGGGTGCCGACTCGTCGGGCTGCAGCTGGAACCACACCGTGGCCGACGGGTCGGTCCGCTCCCGGTAGGTGTCCTCGTCCATCCGGGTCTCGGTGTTGGACAGCGGCGTCTCGCACCGCCAGCAGTACGCCAGCACCCGGAAGCCCTCGTAGATCAGGCCCTTGTCGTAGAGCGCCTTGAACGCCCACATGACGCTCTCCATGTAATCCAGGTCGAGCGTCTTGTAGTCGTTGGCGAAGTCCACCCACCGCGCCTGCCGGGTGACGTACCGCTCCCACTCCCGCGTGTAGCGCAGCACCG
>DATGOE010000129.1:0-5347 GCA_035306365.1 Natronosporangium sp.
GATCCCGCTGGAGTGCGAGTTCTTCAGCCTGCGCGGGGTGGCGCTGCTGCTCGACACCATCGACAAGGTGCGCGAGCGGCTCAACTTCGACCTGGAGCTGGAGGGGATCCTGGCCACCATGTACGACAGCCGCACCACCCACTCCCGCCAGGTGCTGCAGCGGGTGGTCGAGGCCTTCGGCGACAAGGTGTACCAGACCGTGATCACCAAGACGGTGAAGTTCCCGGAGTCGACCGTGGCCGGTGCCCCCATCACCACGCTGGACCCGGCGTCCTCAGGCGCGCGCAACTACCGCCAGCTCGCCCGGGAGGTCATCGCCGCCCAGGCCGAGCGTGGCGGCTAACCCCGCCGGCGGGACCGGCGCCACGGCCGGGGACGCCGCCGCGGCGGGACCGGTGCCAGCGGCGTACGGCCCGACCGGGAGGGCGGCCGGCGAGGCGACCCGCGTGGCCGGCGGCGGCACCGGAGCAGCCGACGACGGGGCCACCGCGGCCGGCGCCACCGGAGCGGGCGAGGCGGCAGCCGGTGCGGGCGAGGCCGGAGCCGGAGCGGGCGACGGCGGGGCGGGCGGCTTCACCGTCCGGCTGGACAACTTCACCGGCCCGTTCGACCTGCTGTTGCAGCTCATCCACCGGCGCAAGCTGGACGTCACCGAAGTGGCGCTGCACCAGGTGACCGACGAGTTCCTCGCCTACCTCCACGCCATGGGCGACGCCTGGGACCTCGACGAGGCCAGCGAGTTCCTGGTGGTGGCCGCGACCCTGCTCGACCTCAAGGCGGCCCGCCTGCTGCCGGCGGCGGAGGTGGAGGACGAGGAGGACCTGGCCCTGCTGGAGGCGCGGGACCTGCTGTTCGCGCGACTGTTGCAGTACCAGGCGTTCAAGCAGGCGGCGGCGCACCTGCGGGAGCGGTACGACGCCGGCTCGCGGCGGTACGGCCGGGCGGTGCGCCTGGAGGAGCGGTACGCGAAGGCGCTGCCGGAGCTGGTGCTCGCCGTGGGTGCCGAGCGGCTGGCGGAGCTGGCGGCCGCCGCGCTGCGGCCGCGGCCGGAGCCGAGGATCCCCACGGCGCACATCCACCAGGTACGGGTCAGTGTGCGGGAGCACGCCGTGCTGCTGCGGCAGCGGCTGTTGGCGCAGAAGGTGGCCACCTTCCGGGCGCTGTGCCGGGACTGCCGCAGCACGCTTGAGGTGGTGGCCCGTTTCCTCGCCCTGCTGGAGCTGTACCGGGAGGGCATGGTGGCGTTCGAACAGGTGGAGGCTCTGGGAGAGCTGAGCGTACGGTGGACCGGTGGTGACCAGCCGGTGAAGCTGGAGATCGACGAGTACGCGGGCGCTCCGGAGGACGCCGGAGCGGCCCGCGAGGGGGGAGAGGACCGTTCGTGAGCGACGAGGCGTCCGCCGAGGTCGGGCCGCCGGGCCCGCGGCTGCGCGCCGCCCTGGAGGCGATCATGCTCGTGGTCGACGAGCCGGTGACCGAGGCCGCCCTGGCCGCGGCCCTGGGTGAGCCGGTCGAGACGGTCGCGGCGGCCCTCACCGACCTGGCCGAACAGTACACGGCCGAGGGCCGGGGGTTCGAGCTGCGCCGGGCGGCCGGCGGGTGGCGCCTGTACACCCGGCCGGAGCTGGCGCCGTACGTGGAGCGGTTCGTGCTCGACGGCCAGCAGGCGCGGCTGAGCCAGGCCGCGCTGGAGACCCTGGCGGTGATCGCCTACCGGCAGCCGGTCAGCCGGTCGCGGATCTCGGCCATCCGCGGGGTCAACTGCGACGCCGTGCTCCGCACCCTGCTCACCCGCGGGCTGGTGGCCGAGGCCGGCACCGACCCGGAGACCGGCGCCCACCTGTACCGCACCACCACGCTGTTCCTGGAGAAGCTGGGGCTGGAGTCGCTGGACCAGCTCCCGCCGCTGGCGCCGTTCCTGCCCGACGACGTCGACGCCCTCGACCCGGACGCGCGACCGGAACGGGAGGCCGCCGATGCCGGCTGAGCGGGTGCAGAAGGTGCTGGCCGCGGCCGGGGTCGCCTCCCGCCGGGCGTGCGAGGAGCTGGTCGCCGACGGCCGGGTCACCGTGGACGGCCGGGTGGCGCGGCTGGGCGACCGGGCCGACCCGGCGACCTCGGAGATCCGGGTCGACGGGGAGCGCATCATCACCGACCCGCGCCTGACCTACGTCGCGTTGAACAAGCCCCGTGGCGTCGTGTCCACGATGGACGACGAGCACGGTCGTCCGTCGCTGGCGCAGTTCGCCGCGCAGTGGCAGCAGCGGCTGTTCCACGTCGGGCGGCTGGACGCCGACAGCGAGGGCCTGCTGCTGCTGACCAACGACGGGGAGCTGGCGCACCGCCTCACCCACCCCTCGTACGGGGTGCCGAAGACCTACCTGGTGCAGGTGCCCGGGCCGGTGCCGAAGGCGGTCGGCCGGGCGCTGCGGGCCGGCGTCGTGCTCGACGACGGAGTGGCCAGGGTCGACCGGTTCCGGGTGGTCGACACCCACGCGCGCACCGCACTGGTCGAGGTGGTGGTGCGGGAGGGTCGCAAGCACCTGGTCCGCCGGATGTTCGCGGAGGTGGGGCTCCCGGTGCAGCGGCTGGTCCGCACCGCCATCGGTCCGGTCCGGCTGGACAACCTCAAGCCGGGCCGCAGCCGGCGGCTCACGCGCCGCGAGGTCACCGCCCTGTACGCGGAGGCGGAGGCGGCGCAGGAGGCGTCGGCCGAGCCCGGCGAGCGCTCCCGCCGACCCTGACGCCCGCGCTCCCGCGCCGACGGGCGCGCCGTGGCCGCCGGCCCGGGGCGCCGCGCGGCTGGCGGTCGGGGACGTCGGGCATGATGGGTCGGGTCCGCGTCACGACGGAGGGTGGGACATTGACGCAACGGTGCGTGGTGGCGGTCGACGGCCCGTCCGGCTCCGGCAAGTCCACGGTCTCGCGACGGCTGGCCGCCGCCCTGGACGCCGCGTACCTGGACACCGGCGCGATGTACCGGGCCGTGACCTGGGCGGTGCTGCGTGCCGGCGTGGACGTCTCCGACCCGGACGCGGTGGCGCGGGTGGCGGGCGACGTGGAGATCACGATCGGCACCGACCCGGCGGCCCCGACGGTGGCGGTGGACGGGCAGCGGGTGGACGGGCCCATCCGCGGTCCGGAGGTGACCGCGGCGGTCTCCACGGTGGCGGCGGTGCCGGCGGTGCGGCAGTTGCTGGTGGACCGGCAGCGCCGGATCATCTCCGGCGCGGACCGGATCGTGGTGGAGGGCCGCGACATCGGCACGGTGGTGGCGCCCGACGCCGACCTGAAGGTCTACCTCACCGCCGCCGCGGACGTCCGTGCCCGCCGCCGCGCCGCCGAGACCGCGGGGGACCACCTCGCCACCGCGGCCGACCTCGCCCGGCGTGACCTGCTGGACAGCAACCGTGCCACCGCACCGCTGCGGCGGGCCCCGGACGCGGTGGAGGTGGACACCACCGCCATGGACGTCGACGAGGTGGTCGCCACCCTGCAACGGCTGTTGCGGGGCAGGTCGGTGGGGGCCCGGCGGTGACCTCCGCGGACCCGGCCACCGCCCGGGTCCCGGTGGTGGCCGTCGTGGGGCGCCCGAACGTGGGCAAGTCCACGCTGGTCAACCGGATCCTCGGCCGGCGGCAGGCGGTGGTGGAGGACGTGCCGGGGGTCACCCGCGACCGGGTGGCCTACGACGCGCAGTGGGCCGGCCGGCGGTTCACCGTCGTGGACACCGGCGGCTGGGCACCCGACGCGACCGACCGGGCGGCCGCGGTCGCCGCCCAGGCCGAGGCCGCGGTCGCCACCGCGGACGTGGTGCTGCTGGTGGTGGACGCCACGGTGGGCGCCACCGACCTCGACGAGGCGGCGGTGCGGATGCTGCGGCGCAGCCGCAAGCCGGTGCTGCTGGTGGCGAACAAGGTCGACAACCCGGCTCTGGAGATCGAGGCCGCCAGCCTGTGGTCGCTCGGTCTGGGTGAGCCGCACCCGGTGTCGGCGCTGCACGGCCGCGGCGCCGGGGACCTGCTCGACGCGGTCCTGGAGGCGCTGCCCGAGGCGCCGCCGGAGGCGGTCGAGCAGCCCCGCGGGCCACGCCGGGTGGCGCTCGTGGGCCGGCCGAACGTCGGCAAGTCCAGCCTGCTCAACCGGCTGGTGGGCGAGGAGCGGGCGGTGGTGGACACGGTGCCGGGCACGACCGTGGACCCGGTCGACAGCCTGGTCGAGATCGACGGGGAGGTGTGGCACCTGGTCGACACCGCGGGACTGCGGCGGAGGGTCGGACAGGCCCGCGGGACGGAGTACTACGCCAGCCTCCGCACGGCCGGCGCCATCGACGCGGCCGAGGTGGTGGTCGTGCTGATCGACGCCAGTGAGCCGATCACCGAACAGGACCAGCGGATCCTGTCCATGGTGACCGAGGCCGGACGGGCGCTGGTCATCGCGTTCAACAAGTGGGACCTGGTCGACGACGAGCGGCGCCGGCGCCTGGAGCGCGAGATCGACCGGGAGCTGCGACGGGTGCGGTGGGCGGTGCGGGTCAACGTGTCGGCGAAGACCGGCCGGGCGGTGGACCGGCTGGCACCGGCGATGCGCGCCGCCCTGGCCGGCTGGGAGCAGCGGGTACCGACCGGGCGGCTCAACCAGTGGCTGTCGGAGCTCACGCAGGCCACGCCCCACCCGGTCCGGCGTGGACGGTCACCCAAGGTGCTGTTCGCCACCCAGGCCGGTACCCGCCCGCCCAGGTTCGTGCTGTTCGCCACCGGCCGCCTCGACGCCGCGTACGTCAGGTTCATCGAACGCCGGCTGCGGGAGGAGTTCGGGTTCAGGGGCAGCCCGATCGAGATCAGTGTCCGGCAGCGCCGCCCGGCGTCGGCGGTGCGCTGACCCCGGTGCGGTGAGGTTCGCGCGCGTTGACCCTGGGCCCAGCCATTAGACCTAGCTTCCTAGGACGATTGAGGCACCGAGAGCACCGCCACAGAGTCCAGGCGGCCGGCCTCCACGGGCGCTCCGGAAGGCAACCGGACCGGACTCGCCCGAAACCGCCTCCGCACGCGGCGCCCGCCACCACGCGGTGGACGGCGCCATGATGCGGGGGACCCGGGGACCGCAGCGGCACGGTGGCGCCACCGGATGGCGCGGTCACCGTGTGTGCACGGCGGATCCGGCGACGTGGGACAGCCCGGACGGTCGGGACGGTGGCCGGTGCGCGCGCCGCGCTGGCGGACGCGGGACTCGTGCCGCGGAGATCGAACGACCCACCGCCCCGTACGCGTGCCGGGGCGGCGTCAAGGGTCGGGCTGGCCGGATTTGAACCGGCGGCCTCCCGCCCCCCAGACGGGTGCGCTACCAA
>DATGOE010000130.1:0-4485 GCA_035306365.1 Natronosporangium sp.
GGCCGCGGCCGTCCTGACCCGCGCCGCCCACGCCGCCGGGATGGCGCCGTCGGTGTTCAACACCCAGCCGTGGCGCTGGCGCGTCCTGCCGGAGTGGCTGGAGCTGTACGCCGACCGCAGCCGGCAGATGGGCCGGGTGGACCCGGAGGGCCGGCTGCTGACGATCAGCTGCGGCGCCGCCCTCCACCACGCCCGGGTGGCGCTGGCCGCCGAGGGGTGGGAGGCTGCCGTGGTCCGGTTCCCGGACCCCGAGGAGCCCGACCATCTGGCCCGGGTCAGCCTCGGCCGCCAGGTCGGGGTCGCCCCCGCGGCGATGCGCCGCTTCCAGGCCGCCCAGATCCGCCACACCGATCGGCGCACGCTCGTGGACGTGCCGGTGCCGGACGAGGTGCTCGCGGAGATCCGTTCGGCGGTGGAGGCCGAGCAGAACCACCTCCATGTGCTGCACGGCGACCAGGTGAACGATCTGGCCGTGGCGGCCGGCCGCGCCGACGTCCTGGAGGCGGCCGACCCGGACCTGCGGGCCGAGCTGGCGTACTGGATCGGCGGCCGCCGCGAGGAGGGGACCGGGATCCCGGACACGGTCATTCCCAGCGGCGCCCCGCCCACCGGGGTCCCCATGCGCGACCTCGGCCGCACCGGCACCCTGCCACCCGGCGAGGGCAGCGACCGGGCCGCCATCTACGCGGTGATCTTCGGTGCCGAGGACACCCCACCCGCCTGGCTGCGGGCCGGCGAGGCGCTCTCGGCGGCCTGGCTGACCGCGACCATGCACGGCGTGTCCCTGCTGCCGTTCAGCGCGCCGATGGAGGTCCCGGCCACCCGGATCGTCCTCCGCCGGCTGCTGGCCGGGCTCGGGCACCCGTACCTGGTGCTGCGCCTGGGTCTGGTCGACCCGACCGAGCCGGCCCCGCCCCGCCCGCCGCGGCTGGCACCCACCCAGACGGTCGAGATCGTCGAGACCGGGCGATGACGCGGCCAGCCGTCGCGCCGACCGGCCGGCCGCCGGCGGTGACCCGACCGGCCGCGCGCGGTGACCCGGCCGGCGCGCTCGCCGGCCGGCAGGGTGGAATCGGATCATGAGTCGGGTGCTCGTCATCAACAGCGGGTCCTCGTCGGTGAAGTACCGGCTGTTCGACGGGGAGCGGACGCTCGCCCGCGGCATCGTGGAACGCATCGGCGAGCCGGGCGGGCAGGCGTCCGACCACGACGACGCGCTGCGGCAGGTCATGGACCGGGTCGACCTGACCGGCCTGGTGGCGGTGGGGCACCGGGTGGTGCACGGCGGGTCGCGGTTCATGGACCCGGTGCTCATCGACGACCGCGTGCTGGCGGAGATCGACCGCCTGGCGCCGCTGGCGCCGCTGCACAACCTGCCCAACCTCGCGGGCATCCGGGCGACCCTGCGGCTGCTCCCCCACGTGAGGCAGGTGGCGGTGTTCGACACCGCGTTCCACCGCACGCTGCCGGCGGCCGCCGCGACCTACGCCATCGACGCCGCGACCGCGCGCCGGTACGGGATCCGGCGGTACGGGTTCCACGGGATCTCCCACGCGTACGTGGCCCGGCGTACCGCGGTGCTGCTGGGTCGGCCGGCCACCGACGTCAACGTCATCACCCTGCACCTGGGCAACGGCGCGAGCGCGTGCGCGGTCGCCGCCGGCCGGAGCGTGGAGACGTCGATGGGGCTCACTCCCCTGCAGGGCCTGGTGATGGGCACCCGCAGCGGCGACATCGACCCGGCGGTCACGGCGCACCTGCACCGGTCGGCCGGCTGGTCGGTGGAGCAGGTCGACGACCTGCTCAACCACCGTAGCGGCCTGTACGGCCTGGCCGGGGTCAACGACATGCGGGCGCTGCTGGCCGCCCGGGACGCCGGCGACCCCGACGCGGCGCTCGCCTTCGACGTCTACTGTCACCGGATCCGCTGCTACGTGGGCGCCTACTACGCCGTGCTCGGCCGGGTCGACGCGGTCACGTTCACCGCCGGGGTCGGGGAGAACGCCGCACCGGTCCGCCAGGCCGCCCTGGCCGGGCTGGAGCGGCTGGGGATCGTCGTCGACCCGGACCGCAACACCGCCGCCGCGGACGGCGAGCGGATCATCTCGCCCGATGGCGCCGAGGTGACCGTGTGCGTGGTCCCCACCGACGAGGAGCGGGAGATCGCCGCCCAGACCCGGGCGCTGGTGCGGGCGGCCGGTCGCACGCCCGGCGCGGGCGGCCCGCACGCGGCAGCCTGACCGCGCCGGCGGCCGCCCCCGTCCGTGACCTCGCACGACGGGTCCGCCGTCCGCGCCGCGAGGGACACCGTCTCCGCGCCGCAAAGGGACACCGTCTCCCGGCCGCAAGGGACTCTGCTCCACGCCGCAAGGGACTCTGCTCCACGCCGCAAGGGACGTTGTACCCGACGCGGTGGGCCCACGTGCCCTGGACACGGTTCCTCGGTGCCGGGAAGACTGCCCGGAAGGCACTCGGCAGCGAGGAGACGCGGATGTCGGGACTGACCGGTGCGGCCGAACGGGCACTGCTGGGCATGGGCGGGCTGCTGCGACGGGCGGAGGTCTCCGCCGACGGGCGCACCCTGCACCGGGTGGGAGGCAGGCAGGCCGACGCCTTCTACCGGGACCGCTGGTCCTACGACAAGGTGGTGCGGTCCACCCATGGCGTCAACTGCACCGGCTCGTGCTCGTGGAAGGTGTACGTCAAGGACGGCATCATCACCTGGGAGGCGCAGCAGACCGACTACCCGTCGGTGGGCGCCGACCGACCCGAGTACGAGCCCCGGGGCTGCCCGCGCGGGGCCGCCTTCTCCTGGTACACGTACTCCCCCACCCGCGTGCGCTACCCGTACGCGCGCGACGTGCTGGTGCGGATGTACCGCGAGGCCCGGGCCGCCACCGGCGACCCGGTCGCCGCGTGGGCGCGCATCCAGTCCGACCCCCAGCGGCGCCGCGCCTACCAGCGCCAGCGGGGCAAGGGTGGGCTGGTGCGCATCTCCTGGGAGGAGGCGCTGGAGATCGCGGCGGCCGCCCACGTGCACACGATCGCCACGTACGGCCCGGACCGGGTCGTCGGCTTCTCCCCGATCCCGGCGATGTCGATGGTCTCCTACGCCGCCGGGTCCCGGTTCATCAGCCTGCTCGGCGGGGTCATGCTGTCCTTCTACGACTGGTACGCGGACCTGCCGGTCGCCTCCCCGCAGGTGTTCGGCGACCAGACCGACGTGCCCGAGTCGGCGGACTGGTGGGACGCCTCCTACCTGATCATGTGGGGCAGCAACGTGCCGGTCACCCGCACCCCGGACGCGCACTTCATGGCCGAGGCGCGCTACCGGGGGACGAAGGTCGTGGTGGTCGCGCCCGACTACGCCGACAACGTCAAGTTCGCCGACGAGTGGCTGCCCGCGGCACCCGGCACCGACGGGGCGCTGGCGATGGCGATGGGCCACGTCATCCTCAGGGAGTTCTTCGTCGAGCGGACCACGCCCCGGTTCGTCGACTACGTCCGCCGCTTCACCGACCTGCCGTTCCTGGTCAAGCTGGAGCCGCACGACGGGGCGTGGCGGCCGGGCAAGTTCCTCACCGCCGCCGACCTCGGCCACGACGGCGAGCACACCGCGTTCAAACCGGCCATCTGGGACGACGCCACCGGCGCGCCGGCGGTGCCGGGCGGTTCGCTCGGCTTCCGGTGGGACGGGTCGGGCCGGTGGAACCTGGACCTGGGCAGCCTGGAGCCGGCGCTGGGCTGCCCACCCGACGGCGAGGCGGTGGAGGTGCTGCTGCCCCGCTTCGACACCGCCCCGGCGCAGGTGATGCGCCGCGGCGTGCCGGTGCGGCGGGTCGGCGACCACGTCGTCACCACCGTCTACGACCTGCTGCTGGCCCACTACGGGGTGGCCCGCGACGGGCTGCCCGGCCAGTGGCCGTCCTCCTATGAGGACGCTGACACCCCGTACACGCCCGCGTGGCAGGAGCCGATCACCGGCGTGCCGGCGGCCGCGTGCGCCCGGATCGCCCGCGAGTTCGCCGACAACGCCGAACGGTCCGGCGGCCGGTCGATGATCATCATGGGCGCGGGCGCGAACCACTGGTTCCACTCCGACACCATCTACCGGGCGATGCTCGCCCTGACGACGCTGACCGGTTGCCAGGGCGTCAACGGCGGCGGCTGGGCCCACTACGTCGGCCAGGAGAAGGTGCGGCCGATCACCGGCTGGTCGCACCTGGCGTTCGGGCTGGACTGGTCCCGCCCCGCCCGGCAGATGATCTCCACCGCGTTCTGGTACCTGCACACCGACCAGTGGCGGTACGACACCTACGACGCGGGAGTGCTGTCCAGCCCCACCGGTGACCGGCGGTTCGCCGGCAGGCACACCGCCGACCTGCTGGCCGCCTCGGCGCGGGCGGGTTGGATGCCCAGCGCCCCCATGTTCGACCGCAACCCGCTGGACGTGGCCGACGAGGCGCTGGCCGCCCGGCCGGACGA
>DATGOE010000131.1:0-9689 GCA_035306365.1 Natronosporangium sp.
CCTCATGTACGGGTTGACGGAGGCGTTCCGGTCGACCTTTCTGGATCCGTCGGAGGTGGACCGTCGCCCCGACTCGATCGGCACGGCGGTGCCGAACGCCGAGATCCTCGTGGTCCGGCCGGACGGCTCCCCGTGCGAACCGGGAGAGGTCGGCGAGCTGGTCCACCGGGGCGCCCTGGTGGCGATGGGCTACTGGAACGACCCGCAGCGCACGGCGGAACGGTTCCGCCCGGTGCCGGGCCGGCCGGGCGGGCTGTGCGTGGAGGAGGTCGCGGTGTGGTCCGGCGACGCCGTCGTCCGCGACCGGGACGGGTTCCTCTACTTCGTCGGCCTCATGGACGACATGATCAAGACGTCCGGCTACCGTGTGAGCCCGACGGAGATCGAGGAGGCGGCCTACGAGTCGGGCCTGGTCCGCGACGCGGTCGCGGTCGGCCGCCCGGACGACCGGCTGGGCGAGCACATCGTGCTCGTGGTCACCCCGGCCGCCGGCGTGGAGCTCGACCGCGACCGGCTGCTGGCCGACCTGCGCGAGCGGCTGCCGCGCTACCTCGTCCCGAGGCACGTCGTGATCCGCTCCGAGCTGCCCCGGTCGCCCAACGGCAAGTTCGACCGGGCCCGGCTGCGCGAGGAGGTGGCAGGGTGACGGCCACGCCCACCACCGCCACCGGGCAACGGCCGGCGGTCCGGGACCGGCCGATGGTCGCCGCGTTCGGCCGGCGGGACGGGCGGCTCACCGTGGGCGGCGTCCCCGTCGACCTGCTGGCCGAGCGGGTGGGTCGGACACCGTTCTTCGCCTACGACCGCGGGCTGCTCACCGAGCGGGTCCACCTGGTCCGCGCCGCGCTGCCGCCGGACATCCAGCTCAGCTACGCCGTCAAGGCCAACCCGATGCCAGCCCTGGTGGGCCACCTGAGCGCCCTGGTCGACTCGTTCGACGTGGCCTCGGCGCAGGAGATGCACACGGCGCTCAACACCCCCACCCCACCGGAGCTCATCAGCTTCGCCGGGCCCGGCAAGACCCCGGCGGAGCTGCGCCAGGCGGTCGCGGCCGGGGTCACGATCGTGCTCGAGTCGGCGACCGAGGCGGCGCGGGTCACCGCCATCGGGCGGGAGCTGTCGGTCCAGCCGCGGGTGGTGGTCCGGGTCAACCCGGACTTCGCACTCAAGGGCTCCGGGATGCGCCTCGGCGGCGGCCCGCAACAGTTCGGTGTGGACTGCGAGCAGGTCCCGGCGCTGCTCAAGCGCCTGGACCACGCCGGGCTGGACGTCCTGGGTTTCCACGTCTTCGCCGGTTCCCAGAACCTGCGCGCCGACGCGCTGGCCGAGGCGCAGCGGCGCACCGTCGACCTGGTCCTCCGGCTGGCGCGCACCGCCCCCGCCCCGGTGCGCTACGTCAACCTGGGCGGTGGCTTCGGCATCCCGTACACCGACTCCGACCGGCCGCTGGACCTGGACGCGGTCGGCCGGAACCTGGCCGACCTCTACGAGCGCGCGCTGCGGCCGCACCTGCCGCGGGCGCGGGTCGTGGTCGAGCTCGGCCGCTACCTGGTCGGCGAGTGCGGCGTGTACGTGACCCGCGTGATTGACCGCAAGCGGTCACGGGGAGAGGACTTCCTGGTCGTGGACGGCGGCCTGCACCACCAGCTGGCGGCCTCCGGCAACTTCGGCCAACCGATCCGGCGCAACTTCCCGATCGCGGTCGGCAACCGCCTCGACGAGCCCGCCGGCGGTCCGGTGACGGTGGTGGGCTGCCTGTGCACGCCCCTGGACGTGCTGGGGCACCGGGTGGAGCTGCCGCCGGCCAGGATCGGCGACCTGATCGTGCTGTTCCAGGCCGGTGCCTACGGCCTGACCGCCAGCCCCACCGCCTTCCTCAGCCACCCGGCTCCGCCCGAGGTGCTGGTGTGACCCGACGACCCGAGGTGCTGGTCTGACCCGACGACCGGAGGTGTGCCCGTGGACGTGACGAGCCCGGCGACGACCGGACAGGTGGCGGACGTGCTGGCCGCCACGCTGGGTGTGGACCGGGGACGGCTGACACCGTCCACACCGCTGTTCGGCAGCCTTCCCGAACTGGACTCCATGGCGGTGGTCGAGATCGTGGTGGCGCTCGAGGAGCGGTTCGGCATCACCATCGACGAGGAGGACATCACCGCCGAGGCCTTCGCCACCGTGGCGAGCCTGGCCGAGGTTGTGGCCGCACGGCGCGGTGCCTGACCGTACGCCGCCCTGCTGCCGGTCACGCGGCGGGCGACCGCCGGTACCGCGCGAGGCAGTCGGCGTACGCCGGCAGCGGCGCGTCGGCCAGGCCGGGCGCGGTCGCGTCCCGTTCGGACAGCACCGGCTCGGCCACCGGCCAGGGGATGCCCAGCCGCCCGTCCAGCGGGTCGACCGTGTGCTCGGCCGCCGGCCGGTAGACCGTGGAGCACAGGTACGCCACCGTGGCACCGTCGGTCAGGGCGCAGAAGCCGTGCCCGAGCCCCTCGGCGAGGAAGACCGCCCGCCGGTCCACGTCGTCCAGCCGTACGGCCTCCCACCGGCCGAAGGTGGGCGAGCCGCGCCGCAGGTCGACCACCACGTCCCACACCGCGCCGCGCACGCAGGTGACGTACTTGGCCTGCCCGGGTGGCACGTCGGCGTAGTGGATGCCGCGCACCACGCCCCGCCGCGAGGTGGACAGGTTGGCCTGGGCCACCGGCAGCGTCCGCCCGATGGCGTCGGCGAGCCGGTCGTGCCGGTACCACTCCAGGAAGCTGCCCCGCGCGTCCTCGTGGGGCGACGGGGTCACCTCCCACGCGCCCTCGATGCCCAGCGGCCGCAGCTTCACCGCTCCCGCCCCCCTTCCGGGTCGTCCAGCAGCCGCAGCAGGTACTCGCCGTACCCGCTGGCCATCAGCGGCCGCGCCAGCTCGCGCAGCCGGTCGTCGTCGATGAGGCCGGCGCGCCAGGCCGCCTCCTCCACGCAGCCGATCCTCAGTCCCTGCCGCTGCTCGAGCACGCGCACGTACTCCCCGGCCGCCTCCAGCGAGGCGAACGTGCCGGTGTCCAGCCACGCCGCGCCGCGGCCCAGCACCTCCACCCGCAGCCGTCCCCGCCGCAGGTACTCCTCGTTGACGGCGGTGATCTCCAGCTCGCCGCGGGCCGACGGCCGCAGCCCGGCAGCGATCTTGACGGCGTCGGCGTCGTAGACGTACAGCCCGGGCACGGCGTACCGGGAGCGGGGCCGGCGCGGCTTCTCCTCGATGGCGTGGACCCGCCCGTCGTCGCCGAACTCCACCACCCCGTACGCGGTCGGATCCGCCACCGGGTAGGCGAAGATGAGCCCGCCCTCCACGTGCGTGGCGGCCACCCGCAGCCGCCGGCCGAGCCCCGTGCCGTGGAAGATGTTGTCGCCCAGGATGAGCGTCACCGGCCCGCCGGCGAGGAACTCCTCGGCGATGAGCAGCGCCTGGGCGATGCCCTCCGGCCGTGGCTGCACCGCGTAGTCCAGCCGCAGCCCCCACTGGCCGCCGTCGCCGAGCAGCCGGGCGAACGCGTCCCGGTCCGCCGGCGTGGTGATGACGAGGATCTCCCGGATGCCGGCCGAGACCAGGGTCGCGAGCGGGTAGTAGACCATCGGCTTGTCGTAGACCGGTAGCAGCTGCTTGCTCACCGCCCGGGTGACCGGCCACAGCCGCGACCCGGTCCCGCCCGCCAGCAGCACCCCCCGCACGCGGGAAGCGTAGCCCCTGTCTGACCGGTGTTGAGGGGGTTAGAGGGAAACTCACCTTTATGCCGGACTAGTGGCTGTTTGCGCCTCCCGTCGCGCCGACGGCGCATAGCCTCAGCGTTCGTGAGAGTGCTGGTCACGGGGGGTGCCGGCTTCATCGGCTCGCAGTTCGTGCGCGGCCTGCTCTCCGGCGGGTACGGGCTGGGGGAGCCCGACGGCGTGACCGTCCTGGACAAGCTCACGTACTCCGGCAACCGGGCCAACCTCGACCCGGTCGCGGCCGACCCGCGGCTGCGCCTGGTGGTCGGCGACGTGTGCGACGCCGCGCTGGTCGACACGGTGACGCCCGGGCACGACCTGGTGGTCCACTTCGCGGCCGAGACCCACGTGGACCGCTCCATCCTGGCCGCGGCACCGTTCGTGTCCACCAACGTCCTCGGTACCCAGGTGCTGCTCGACGCCGCGCTGCGCCACGGGGTGGGGCGGTTCGTGCAGGTCTCCACCGACGAGGTGTACGGCTCGATCGACCACGGCGCGTGGACGGAGGACCAGCCGCTGGCGCCGAGCTCGCCGTACTCGGCCGCCAAGGCCGGCGCCGACCTGCTCGCGCTCGCGTACCACCGCACCCACGGCCTGCCGGTGGTGGTGACCCGCGGGTCCAACACCTACGGCCCGTACCAGTTCCCGGAGAAGCTCATCCCGCTGTTCGTCACCAACCTGCTGGACGGCCGGCCGGTGCCGCTGTACGGCGACGGCGGCAACGTGCGGGACTGGCTGCACGTGGCCGACCACTGCGCCGGGATCGCGCTGGCGGCCCACCGGGGGCGGCCGGGCCGGGTCTACCACCTCGGCGGCGGCGCCGAGCTGACCAACAAGGAGCTCACCGGCAGGTTGCTGGAGGCGTGCGGGGCCGGCTGGGAGATGGTGGTGCACGTGCCCGACCGCAAGGGCCACGACCGGCGGTACGCGCTGGACACCACCCGCGCCCGCCGGGAGCTCGGGTACGCGCCGCGGGTCGACCTCACCGAGGGGCTGGCGGCCACGGTCGCCTGGTACCGCGACCATCGCCACTGGTGGGAGCCGCTGCGGGCCCGCGACCGCCACGCCGACGTGTCGACGGGCGTGCCCGCCACCGCCGGACCGGCTCCGGTGGCACCCGCACCGACGGCGGCGCTGCCGTGACCCGCTGGCTGGTCACCGGCGCCGGCGGCATGCTCGGCCGGGACCTGGTCGCGGTCGCCGGCGGGTACGGCGAGGTCACCGCCGCCACCCGGGCGGACCTGGACGTCACCGACCGGGCGGCGCTCGCCGACGCGGTGCGCGGGCACGACGTGGTGATCAACGCCGCCGCCTGGACCGCCGTGGACGCCGCCGAGGCCGACGAGGCGGCCGCCACCGCCGTCAACGGGCGCGCGGTCGCCGACCTCGCCCGGGCCTGCGCCGCCACCGGCGCACGGCTGATCCAGATCTCCACCGACTACGTCTTCGACGGCCGCCGGCGCACCCCGTACCCGGAGAACGCCCGCCCGCGACCGCTCAACGCGTACGGCCGCAGCAAGCTCGCCGGCGAGCGGGCGGTGATGCGGCTGCTGCCCCGCACCGGGTACGTGGTCCGCACCGCCTGGCTGTACGGCGCGCACGGCGCCAACTTCGTGGCGACCATGCGCCGGCTGGCCCTGCAGGGCGGCACCGCGGAGGTGGTCGACGACCAGCACGGCCAGCCCACCTGGACGCGGATGCTGGCCGCCCAGGTGGTGGCGCTCGGCGAGACGGCGGTACGCGGCGACGCGCCCGCCGGCGTGTACCACGGGACTGCGTCCGGCGCCACCACGTGGTACGGGCTGGCGCGGGCGGTGTTCGCCGCGGTGGGCGCCGACCCGGAGCGGGTGCGGCCGACCACCAGCGACCGGTACCCGCGGCCGGCCGCACGGCCGGCGTACAGCGTGCTCGGGCACGCCCGTTGGCAGGAGGCGGGCGTGCCGCCGCAGCCGGAGTGGCACGAGCAGCTGGCGTACGCGCTGCGCCTGCTGCCGGCGGAGCCGGGCGTGCCCGCCGTGCCGGCCGCCCTCCCCTGAGCCTTGGACGACGCCTCCCCGCCGGCGTCAGCGGACCGGGCTGCGCCGGTCCCGGGCGCGCCAGCACCCGGAGTGCCAGTGCCGCCGGTCGGCCAGCCCACCGTCGACGGGCCACACCACCACGTGCGGCACACCCGGTGGGATCTCGTGGTCGCAGCCGGGACACCGGTAGGTCTTCGCCGTGCCCGTGCCGGTGAGCTGGCGGACCCGCCACGGCTCACCGCGCCATTCCTCCACGGTGTCCACCGCGCGCATCCGCAGCGGCGCGTCCACGGTGGCGTATGGCTGCCGCAGCGTGCGGCGCGCCACCCGGCCACGCCGCGAGGGTCGGTTGCGGCGCGGGCTCATGTCTTAAAGGGTACGGGTCGTGACCGGCGGGTAGGCTCGACGCCCATGAACGTGAAGGTGGCACCGTACGGCGAGTGGACGTCCCCGATCTCGGCCCGCACCCTCGTCACGGGCGTCAGAACCCTGAGCTATCCCACCCTCGTGGGCGACGAGGTGTGGTGGGCCGAGGACCGGCCCGACGAGGCCGGCCGCACCGCCGTGGTCGCCCGGCGCGCCGACGGCACGCTCGTCGACCTGCTGCCCGCGCCGTGGAGTGCGCGGACCAGGGTGCACGAGTACGGCGGGCGCAGCTTCCTGCCCGTACCGGTGGGCACGGGGGTGGCGCTGGTCTTCGCCAACGCGGCCGACCAGCGGCTCTACCGGCTCGACCCGGGAGCGGGTGCGCCGGTGCCGCTGACCCCGCCGCCGGAGTCGCCACGCGCCCTTCGCTACGCCGACCCGGTGCTGTCTCCCGACGGCACGCGGGTGTGGTGCGTGCGGGAGCGCCACGTCGACGGTGACCTGGACCGGCACCTGGTCTCGGTGCCGCTGGACGGTTCGGGTGCGGCCGACCCGGACCGGGTGCGGGAGATCGTGGGCGGGTCACGCTTCCTCGCCCACCCGCGCCCGTCGCCGGACGGCACCCGGCTGGCCTGGCTGGCCTGGGACCACCCGAACATGCCGTGGGACGGCACGCAGCTGCGGGTGGGCAGGCTCGCCCCGGACGGCACGGTGCCGGAGTGGTCCACTGTGCTGGGTGGGCCCTCGGAGTCGGTGTTCCAGCCGGAGTGGGACGGCGACGACCATCTGGTCGCGGTCTCCGACCGCAGCGGGTGGTGGAACCTGTACCGCGTGCCGGCTGCCGGTGGCGACCCGACCCCGCTGTACCCGGCGGCGGAGGAGTTCGGCGCACCCCTGTGGCGGCTGGGCGCCACGACGTGGGGCCGGCTCGGCGACGGGCGGCTGCTGTGCGTCCACGGCACGGGCACCCAGCGCCTGGGCGTGCTCGACCCGGCCACCGGCACGATGGACGACCTCGACCTGCCCTACCAGACCCTGTTCCCGAACCTCCACGTCGCCGGGTCGCGGGCCGTGCTGGTCGCCGGTTCGCCCCGCCTGCCCACCGCGGTGGTGACCGTCGACGTGCCGACCCGGCGCCACGAGGTGGTGCGGACGGCCGTGGACCCGCAGGTGCTGCCGGATCCGGAGTGGCTGCCGGTGGCGGAGTCCACCAGCCTGCCCGGCCCGGACGGCCGGGAGGTGCACGTGCACATCTACCCGCCGCGCAACCCGGAGTACACCGGGCCGCCGGACGCCCGGCCGCCGTACGTGGTGTTCGTCCACGGTGGTCCGACGAGCAACTCCCCGGCGGTGCTCGACCTCGCCAAGGCATACTTCACCAGTCGCGGGATCGGGGTGCTGGACGTCAACTACGGCGGCTCCACCGGCTACGGCCGCGAGTACCGGGAACGGCTGGCCGGCCGCTGGGGCGTGGTGGACGTCGAGGACGCGGCCGCCGCCGCCCGGGCGCTGGTCGCCCGCGGTGACGCCGACGGCGCCCGGCTGGCCATCCGCGGCGGCAGCGCCGGCGGCTGGACCACCCTGTGCGCCGTGACCAGCACCGACACCTTCGCCGCCGGCACCTCCCTGTTCGGCGTCACCGACGCGCGGCGCCTGGCCGAGATCACCCACGACTTCGAATCCCGCTACCTGGACAAGCTGCTCGGCGCAGACGTGCTCGCCAACGACACCCGCTCCCCGCTGCACCGCGCCGACCAGACCCGCTGCCCGGTACTGCTGCTGCAGGGCAGCGACGACCCGGTGGTCCCGCCGGAGCAGGCCGAGCAGTTCCGGTCCGCGCTGGTCGCCCACGGCATCCGCCACGCGCTGATCGTGTTCGAGGGCGAGCAGCACGGCTTCCGCAAGGCCGACTCGATCGTCGCCGCGGCCGAAGCCGAGCTGTCCTTCTACGGCCAGGTGATGGGCTTCCATCCCCCAGGCGTCCCGGTGCTCGAGCTCACCGGCTGACCGTCGCGCGCTGCGTCCCGGCCGGAACCGGTGCTGTTGGCAATCCGCTTAGGCAACGGCCTCTCCCTTACGCCTCCCGCTCCCTTCGGCGGACGCTCGGTGGTGTGCGTCACAGTGACGCGAGGACCCGGACGCGGTCGGCGACGGCGGTGTCGACGGCGATGAAGTCGAACTCGTGGGGCACGCCCGTCGCTGCGGGTGAACACCTCCACCGCCCGTACCCCTCGGCCGGGCTCCTTCGGGGGCGACATACTCGGCGGCCGCGCCGGACGCGGCGATCGGCAGGAACCCGACCACCTCGTGCCCGGCCCAGCCCCGACGACGAGCGGGCCGTCCTGGTCTCCATCACCGACGCCGGCCTGGACCGCTTCCGCCGCCTCCTGCCCGGCCACGTCCGCGTCATCCGCTACCTGCTGTTCGACCCCCTGACCGGCCGCGACGTGCACCACCTCGGCGACCTCATGGGCCGCGTCCGTGACCACATGCGCGCCCAGCCACCCCGCTCCGCCGCCCCCCGCAGGCGCCGTCCCAGCCCCGCCTCCCCGCCGCCTTCCAACGGACCGTCCTGACCGCCCTTTCGCTGGCGTACCCTCGCGCATCCGCTCCGCGTCGTTGAGGTACGGCAGGCGCAGCGCGTCGACGAGGAATCCCGGCCGGTACGACCGATAGAAGCGAACTCAACAGCCGTAACCGTTCTTGTGGGCTCACCTGCAGCTGGCCCAGGACACCACACCTAGCTGCTGGCTTGGGACTCCTGGCGCCGACCTGCCGCGAGAATCAGCGGGACGCAGCGGTGCCACCACGCGCCACCGGTCCTCTTTCGTGACGTTCGAACGCTTAGAGCGGGAAAGCGTTGTGCCACGGCGCCTCGAGAGAGTCGGGATCAGCGCCCGCCTCGCGGACGGCGTCGTCGACTTCGTCGATGGTGTCCACTACGCGCAGGAAGCGAGTCGTTATGTCGGGCTCATAGAAGCATTCGTCACGGTCTACAAGGCGTTTAGGTACTTCGATCACCGCGATCCGGTACTTGCTGGGGACACGCACGTCGTCGAATGGGTGAAACGGCGGGATGCCGGCCTTGCGCGGTGGAATCGGAAGTACCCAGATCCACGCATAGTTGTCTGATGACAAGGGCTGTACGCGGGCGGACACGTGCCCCCTCAACACGACCAGTCTGTTACGGACTTCGGTTCTCACGGCACACCCCAGACCATCTTTGATCATTAGAGCTCTGATTCGGCCTCGCCCTCGTTCGACGGCTCGATACCGCCTCGCGCCGACGCGGCGATGATCGACCCCTCACGTAGCTTCCCGAGGCGCGTCGACGTGATGCCGGGACCGCACGCGGGAAGTCCTCTCCCGCACCCAGAGGACGTCCGCATCCTCAGCAAGGCGCGCTCATCCTAGCCAACGCCACGTCAATCTCCCGGAGCTTCACGGCATCACCTGCGGACAGCCATCCGTGAGTGACGAACTGGTCTACAAGGACAACCCAATCGCCGAACTCGAACGCAAGCTCGTCAATGCTCCCGCCGAGTTGACGAACAT
>DATGOE010000132.1:0-20265 GCA_035306365.1 Natronosporangium sp.
TTGGGCCCCGGAACCACCCGCGCCGGCTCCCATCCCTCATCTCCATAGGAGACCCAGACCTGTGCCGTGGCCAGCGCCACCGGAGTGTGGTCGGGGTAGCTCGCGGACAGCCACGCCGGCGCCGGCCGGCGCGGGTCCATCGCGTTCCCGATCGACACTGGCAGGTCCAACCGGGGTGACAGCAGCGGCAGCGGCTGCGGGTCGGCAGTGTGGCCGGAGCGGAACGTCCAGGTGGTCCGCGACTCCGTCGCCAGCCGGCCCTCCTCCGGCGCACCGTTGGTGGTGGTGACCTCCAGCCGGTATTCGGCCACCGACGGGGGCACCGGCACGTCGCCGAAGCCGCCGAACAGCTCGGCGACCACCTCGCCGTCACGGCTGAGCACCCCACGGGAGTCGCCGACCGAGCCACCGGAGCGCCCGGCGGCGTCGGCGATCGCCGAGACCCGCAACCGCAGGAGGTCACCGTCGCGGGTAGACACGTCACCCACGGCGCTGGCGGCGGTCGGAGCCAGCGGCGCCGCGCCCCACCCCTCCTCGTACCGGCCGTTCGGCTGGTAGGCGAGGTTCCACGCGCGCAGGTTGCCCACCAGACCGGCCTGGAGGTCCGCCGACCACACCGCACCACCGGTGGCGGTCACGTACTCGGTGCGGGCGTACGGCAGGTCGATGAGCTGGTAGACGCGCACCAGGGAACACTGGCACGGTGCGACCGGGTAGCGCGCGAGAAGAGCGGGCCGGGCTTGCCCGTCGCCGTGGTACCGCGCGTCGATGGTGGCCAGGTCCGGCGGCAGCACCCGGTAGCGGGTCGAGTCGCTCACCCGGCCGGGCGAGTGGAAGACCAGGTCGTAGGTGTACGGGGACGCCACCACCCCGGTCAGCCGCAGGTCGCCGGGAAGCCCGTCGCGCAGCCGCTCGCCATCCTCATAGGACAGGGTGGCGGCGGGGATGGGAAGGCCGAAGCCATTGGCGCGCAGCAGCCCCGGCTGCGCCGGCGTGACCAGTGCCAGGCGGGCACCCGCCTCAGCCGCGGCCAGCACCTGCATACCCGGGTCGGCGTCCGGGTCCTCCCGCATCAGCGCCACCGCACCGGTCAGGTTCGCGCCGTCGGGCCACTGTCCGACGTCGACCACCGGCAGCCGTCCCGCCCCTTCGTACCGGGGTGAACCGACGAAGTAGGTCGGCAGGAAGTGCTCGCCACGCGCCTGGACGGTCAGCGCCGGCACCGCCAGGTGGGCGGTGACGTGGACGTCGAACTCGCCGTCGGTGACCGGGTCGGTGGGCGTGACCGACAGCCGTTCCAGCTCGCCCGCCGCGGGCAGCACCAGCAGTGAGTCGAAGAACCCGCCCTCACCAGCCGCGGCGCGGGTCCACGCCACCGTCACCGATTCCGGCACGGCGGTGCGTGGCGTCTGGAACTCCACCGGCTGCGCCGACCGGGCGTCCAGCACCAGCCGCTGGTTGCGGTCCAGGGTTCGTTGCGGCTCGAAGACCAGGCTGAGCTCCGACAGGAACCGGCCGGACCCGTCCAGGGTGGCGACGTGGGCGGTGATGCTGTACGTGGCGCGGGGCAGGCGCAGGGTGAGCTCCTGCCCGGCCGCGATCGGGGCGTCGAAGTAGCCGCCCGGCTCGAACACGCCCCGCTCGTAGTTGAGCAGGGTGACCCGGCCGCCGGCCGGCTGCCCGTGGCGGTCGGTCAGCGAGATGGTGACGTCCACCATGTCCTGCTGGCGGTAGAACCCCACCACGGTGGCCAGCGGGGCAGGTGCGCCGTCGGCGACGATCCGCCCGGCGTACTCGCCGCCCGGCAGGTCGGTAGCGTCCAGGGTGACCGTCACCGTGGCCGCCTCGCCCGGTGCCAGTTCGAGCGTGCCGGGCTCGACCGTCACCGTGCCCGCGGGTGCCGGCGCGCCGTCCTCGTCGCGGAGGTCCAGGTCGAGCGAGAGCGTCACCGGGTCGGTCCCGTCGTTGCGGTAGGTGAGGGTGGTGCTGCGGATCAGGTCCTCGTCCGGGGTGTCCAGGTCGAGGTAGCCGAGGTTGAGCACCGCGTCGCTGACCCGCACGGTCTGGTCGACGGCGTTGGTGACGGAGATCTGACCGGCTCCCTGCTGCCACACGGTGGCACCGGTCAGCGGCACCGAGGTGGCGACCAGCGCCGCCTTGAGCTGCGGTGCGGTCCAGTCCGGGTGCTGCTGGGCCAGGATCGCGGCGGCGCCGGCGACGTGCGGCGCGGCCATCGAGGTGCCGCTCAGCGGCTGGTGGCCACCACCGGGGCGGGCCGCGACGATGCCGACGCCCGGCGCGGTCACCTCCGGCTTGACGGCGTTGTCGCCCAGCCGGGCGCCGCGGCTGGAGGAGAAGTGCAGCGTGCCGTCGCGGGTGTTGTTACCTACGGCGAGCGCCGCGTCGGCGGTGGCGGGGGCGGACACGGTACGGGCCGAGGGGCCGGCGTTTCCGGCGGCGACCACGAACAGGGCGCCACTGTCCTCGCTCAACCGGTTGACGGCCAGGCTCAGCGGGTCGGTCCCGTCGGTGGGGAGGGAGCCCAGGCTGAGGTTGACCACGTCGGCCCCGGCCTCGACCGCCCACTCCATCCCGGCGATGATCCACGACTCGAGACCCGGGCCGCTGTCGCTGAGCACCTTGCCGATGAGCAGGTCGGCGCCGGGCGCGACGCCGACGTAGCCGTCATCTCCGGCGGTGCCGCCGGCGACGGTGGCGGCCACGTGGGTGCCGTGGCCGTGCCGGTCCACGACGGTGCCGTCGGGGGTGAACGAGCGCGCCGCCGCCACCTTGCCGGCCAGGTCCGGGTGGTCCATGTCGATGCCGGTGTCGAGCACCGCCACGCGCACGCCGCTGCCGTCGAGACCCTGTGCCCACGCGTGCGGGGCGCCGACCTGCCCGGTGCTGCGGTCCAGCGCCGGGGTGGCCGTGGCGTCCAGCCAGACGCGCTGCACTCCACCGGCCAGGCCTGCCGGGACGGTGTCCACTGCGGCCGCGAGCCGGGTGCCCGGGTCGGCCGGTGCGTCGCCGGTCAGTGCGTGCCACAGGTGCGCGAGGTCGTCCTTGCCGGCGGTGACCGCGCGGGCGGCGACGCTGGGCAGCTCGTGGCTCACGGTGACGCCGGGCAGGGTGGCCGCGGTGCGCGGCTGCCGGTCGTACTCGATGATGAGCGGCAGCTGTCCGGTGGCCAGGTCGTCGTACTCCTGCGCGACCAGCAGCGACACGTTGAACAGGCGGTGGTCGAGCAGGCCGGAGTCCAGGTAGGGCTGTGCGGACAGCGGTACGACGTAGGTGTCACCCGCCCGCTCGTAGACGCGGAACACGGCCGATCCGCCGGGGGTGACGCCAGGCTGCACCCGCCCGTCGGGCAGCACGTCCACCCGTACGGTGTCCCCGGTGATCAGCGTGACCTGGGTCGAGCGCGGCTGGTCCGCCGCAGGCGCGGCGTCCCGGGAGGCCGGCGGCGGGCTGGCGCCACCGCCGGACGGCGGCGCGACACCCAGCATGAGCCCGGTCACCACTACGCTCAGTAGCGCCATCGCACGTTTCACGCTGCACCTCCGGTCGTCACCGCCGGCAATTGTGCTGTTCAGCGCGCTGATCGTCACCAGGAGACGGTGACGGGCTCACGACAGTGACGTATTCTCGCCATCCGCCGGAAGGATCTGTTCAGGGTAGAGCGCGGACCGGCACGGGTGCCGGCCCGCCGGGAGGTGGCGATGCTGGACGCGGCCGGACTGAGCCCGCTGGAGGAGGCCGTCTACCGGGAGCTCGTCGCGGTGCCGAGCGCCTCGGTTGCCGGGCTTCGCCGCGCACTCGGCTGCGGGGAAGCGGCCCTGCGCCGGTCACTGGCGCGGCTGGAGGCGCTCGGGCTGGTCAGCCGCACCGCAGGGCAGCGGTCGCGTTTCGTGGCCGCGCCGCCGGATGTCGCGATCGAGCCGCTGGTGCTCGCCCAGCAGCTGCGGCTGGAACGGGCGCGCGCCGAGGCGGCCAGTCTCATGGAGGGCTACCGGGCCGCCCGGCACGACCGTGGCGCGGGCGAACTGGTCGAGGTGGTGATCGGCACCGACGCCATCATGCAGCGGTTCGAGCAGGTGCAGCGGGCCGCCCGCCACCAGGTGTGCGCGCTGGTGACGCCGCCGTTCCTCGCCGACAACGAGGACGATCACTACCGTGCGATCGAGCTGCAGCAACTGGCACGGGGGGTGCGCTACCGCACCGTCTACGACCAGGACGGGTTCGCGGCGCAGGGAGGGATCGACGCGATGCTCGCCGACGCGGCGGCGGGCGAGGAGGTACGCCTGGCCCGGCGGCTGCCGATCAAACTGTTTCTGGTGGACGACACGGTGGCGTTCGTTCCGATGACCGGCACCGGCGATGTCCGGCCGGGGGCGGTGCTGGTCCACCCCAGTGGACTGCTCACCGGGTTGGCCGCCCTGTTCGAGCTGGTGTGGGAGCGCGCGGCGCCGTTCGCGCCCACGCCGCCGCGCGATTGCGCGCCCGACCCACTGGGTGAGGACGGCCGCCGCCTCCTGGCGATGCTCGGCGCCGGGCTGACCGACGCCGCCATGGCCCGGCAGCTGGGCACCAGCCTCCGCACCGTCCAGCGCCGGATCCGCGAGCTGATGGACCTGGCGGGTGCGACCACCCGGTTCCAGCTCGGGCAACGCGCCGAGCGACTCGGCTGGACGGGCGAGGGCCGGACCGCCCACCCCGTGGAGCGTGGGCCGGATCCGGTACGTGACGACCGACTCGCCGAGCGTCCCCGGTTGGCAGCGACTGCCGCCCGACCGGAAGGATGACCACATGCCGGTACGCTCCGACCTTCGAAACGTCGCCATCGTCGCGCACGTCGATCACGGCAAGACCACCCTGGTCGACGCGATGCTGCGGCAGGCCGGAGCCGGCCCGCGCCGGGGTGAGCCCACCGAGCGGATGCTGGACTCGCTGGACCTCGAGCAGGAGAAGGGCATCACCATCCTGGCCAAGAACACCGCGGTCAGGTACGCGTCGCCGGACGGCGAGGTGACGATCAACATCATCGACACGCCCGGCCACGCCGACTTCGGTGGCGAGGTCGAGCGGGGGCTCACCATGGTCGACGGCGTCCTGCTGCTGGTCGACGCCAGCGAGGGCCCGCTGCCGCAGACCCGGTTCGTGCTGCGCAAGGCCCTGGCCGCGCGCCTGCCGGTCATCCTCGTGATCAACAAGGTGGACCGGCCGGACGCCCGCACCGCCACGGTGCTGGACGAGACGTACGAGCTGTTCCTCGACCTGGCCGGGGAGGACTCCGGGGCCGACCTGCTCGACTTCCCGGTCATCTACGCCTGCGCGCGCGACGGCCTGGCGTCCCTGGAGCCGCCGGCCGGCGGTGCACTGCCCGGTGACGCGACCGACCTGCGGCCGCTGTTCCAGGCGCTGCTGCGTACCGTTCCTCCACCCTCCTATGACGACGGAGCGCCGCTGCAGGCACACGTGACCAACCTCGACGCGTCGCCGTTCCTCGGCCGCCTGGCGCTGTGCCGCATCCGCCAGGGCACGATCGTCAAGGGTCAGACCGTGGCCTGGTGCCGGCGGGACGGCAGCGTCACCCGGGTACGGGTGACCGAGCTGCTGATGACCGAAGGGCTTGAGCGGAAGCCGGCTGAGCGGGCCGGGCCGGGCGACATCATCGCGGTGGCGGGCATCGACGAGATCACGATCGGTGAGACGCTGGCCGACCCGGACGACCCGCGGCCGCTGCCGTTGATCACTGTGGACGAACCGGCAATCTCGGTGACCATCGGCACCAACACCTCACCGCTGGCGGGCCGGACGGCGCAGGCCAAGGTCACCGCGCGGCTGGTCAAGGACCGGCTCGACCGGGAGCTGGTCGGCAATGTCTCCCTGCGGGTCCTGCCGACTGACCGGCCGGACACCTGGGAGGTGCAGGGACGGGGCGAGCTGGCCCTGGCCATCCTGGTCGAGCAGATGCGCCGGGAAGGGTACGAGCTGACCGTCGGCAGGCCGCGGGTGGTCACCCGGGTGGTGGACGGTCAGCTGTGCGAGCCGGTGGAGCGGCTCACCATCGACGCCCCCGAGGAGCACCTCGGGTCGGTCACCCGGCTCCTGGCCACCCGCAAGGGTCGCATGGAACAGCTCGTCAACCACGGCACCGGATGGGTCCGGATGGACTGGCTGGTGCCGGCGCGCGGCCTGATCGGGTTCCGCACCGAGTTCCTCACCATCACGCGGGGTACGGGCATCGCCCACCACGTGTTCGAGCGCTACGAGCCGTGGTTCGGTGACCTGCGCACGCGCGGAACCGGCTCGCTGGTGGCCGACCGGGCCGGCGTCGTCACCGCGTACGCGATGTTCCAGTTGCAGGAGCGCGGTTCCCTGTTCGTCGAGCCCGGCACCGAGGTCTACGAGGGGATGATCGTCGGAGAGCACGCACGCGCCGACGACCTGGACGTCAACATCACCAGGGAGAAGAAGCTGACCAACATCCGGTCCTCGACCGCGGAGGAGCTGGAACGGCTCGTGCCACCGCGCCGGCTCACGCTGGAGCAGGCGATGGAGTTCTGCCGCCCGGACGAGTGCATCGAGGTCACCCGGACCGTCTTACGCCTCCGGAAGGTGATCCTCGACCAGACCGAACGGGCCCGCGCCGCCGCCCGCCGCAAGCACACCACCCCGGCGTAACGGGTGCCAGAGCGACCGGCGGCGGCTGGTACGTGGGCGCGACCAGCCGGCACCGGCCCCACCGGCTGAGCGCGGAGAACCACCGCCGGGTACTGGTACGCGCGGGCGGCTGGGTCATCCACTGTCGCCCGGCGTCCGCCGTGGTCGAACACGTTCAGGGCACGCGTAAGCCATAGTGAATTAATGTGTCCCAGCGAGCCGGAACGGCGCGGCGGTATGCCACCGAGGGTCCGTTCACGGGCATTATTCTACATTGGTGGGTTGCCGGTACCGCCGCGTGGGCCAGCGAACTCCATCGCCCAATGGGCGTATCAGACCGGAATAGCGGCATGATTCATAACTATCCCGGTTGCCGTCGTCGAAGCGGCGTCCTCACATGGGCGATTCATCCCGTGCGCGACAGCAGCCGAGTCGCACCTACCGTAGCCACCGCCGACCGGACGCATCGCACCAATGGCGCATGGGTACAACGAGCGAGGTGCCAGCCCTTACACGCGCTGCTGCCGGGGGATGATGACCTCGCGGGCGATCAGCTGGACGGCGGCCACGGCCGGGATGGCGATCAGCGCGCCGACGATCCCGAGCAGGGTGAAGCCCAGCAAGGCGCCGATGATCGCGGCGAGGTCGCTCACCTTGACCGCGCGGCGCATCACCGTCGGGTAGATGAGAAAGTTCTCGATCTGCTGGTAGGCGATGAAGAACACCACGCACGCGATGCCCACCGGGATCGAGGTGATGAACCCGACCACGCTCACCACGACCGCCCCGATCGTCGCGCCCACCTGCGGGATCAGGTCGCACACCGCGACCACGACCGCCAGCGCGAACGGGTACGCCACCCCGGCGATGAGCAGGAACACCCAGGTCGAGGCGCCGGCGACGATCGCGATCGTCAGCGCACCGGCCATGTACGCCCCCACCTTGCTCAGGATTTCGTCGCCGATGGCCTGCACCCGCTCCCGCCGTGACGCCGGCACGAGCCGGTACGCGCCGACCCGGATCCGGTCGAAGGCGGCCATGAAGTAGATGGTCAGCAGCAGGACGGTGACCACATTGCCCACCGCTCCGAAGAGCGCCTGGGCACCCCCGAACAACCCACCGGCCACGCGGGCGAGGTTCACCTCGGCGAGAGCGCCCTGGAGGCGGTTGAACACGTCGTACTGCTCGTCGAGGTCGCGCAGCATCTGGTTGCGCCGCAGCTGCTCGAAGTACTCCGGCGCGTTGTCGACCAGTGTGGAGGTCTGGGTCACCAGCGGGGGGATGAGCGCGAGCAGGACGCCGCCGAACATCACCACGATGCCCAGTGCGACGGTGGTCACCGCCAGCCAACGCGGCAGCCCCCACCGCCGCAACCCGACCACGGCCCGGTTGAGCCCCACGGCGATGAACAGCGCGATGAAGATCAGGACGAGGATCGAGGCGGCGTCACTGAGGGCGAGGAACACCGCGTACGCCAGCAGCAGCCCCAGTCCGGCGGTGAAGCCGACCAGGAACGGCGAGCGCGCCAGCGGACGGCCCGGACGGCCGAACCGCCCCTCGGACTCCGTCTCCGGGGACGCCGCCGCACCGGCGTGGTCGTCGGCCGCGGCGGACGGTCGCGGCCCCGGCACCGGCCCGCTGGCGACCTCACCGGTCCCGGCCGGCACCGTCGTGGACGCATCCTCCGCCGACACAGCCACCTCCCGCTCACCAGCAGCCTCGTGAGAATCCCCGTCAGGGTAATGGACCTGGCGCCGACCCACCACGTGACAACCGGGCGGGGATGCGGTTGCGTGGGCGCCGTCGACCTGGCCGGCCGGACGTGCATCCGACGTGACCGGGGCAGGGTGTGCGCGTGACAACGCCGGGCGGTCCCGGTCACCGTGGTGACCGGGACCGCCCGGGCGCGGTCAGTCGCTCCTCCGGACGATCAGAATATCGACTTCACCGTCACCTCCGAGGTGACCACGGTGGTGCCGGGCAGCAGGTCCCCGACCATCGTGCTGGTCACGGGTGCCGGTCCCCGGAAGGAGACCGAGCACAGTGACCTCGTAGGTCACCGAGCCGCCGGGGACCGGGTCGCCCGTGGTCACGACCAGGTCACCGGTGGGTGGCACGTTGAACCCGAGCGTGTCAGGTGCCCTGCAGGTCCGGGTTGAACAGGATCATGCCCTGGCCGATGCCACCAGCACGAAGGGCACCGCCACCGCGGCCGCGGCCGCGGTTCTCAGCCATCGTGAAGGGTTCGTGGTGTTCCTTCCGGGGGTACGGGTTCATGCCCTCCCAAGCGACCGACCCGACCCCGTGCGTTCTCGTTACGGAGCAATGACACACGGGATGGTCGCATCCTCACACACGGTCGCCGGTCCAGAGAAGACGCCTCACCCGTTCGGCACAACCCTTTCCATGGTGAGTCCGCCCAGATCGCCGGGCTGAACCCGGTTGGTGGGGTTCTGTCGGTGGGGTGAACCGGAGGCATGCCTGCGCGCCGTGTCAGGTGAGGGAGGCCGGCGGCAGCCCCAGTGGGCGCAGCGGCCCACCGCGGCGGTCGGCGACCACCGGGACCTCGTCGGAGCACGCCTCGGTGCCGGCGTGGCAGATCCGGTAGACGAACCTGGTGCCGTCACGTGGCCGGCCCAGCGGGTCGGCGTACGCGCCGTCATTGTCCACTGTGGCGATGAGCGTCCCGTCGCGGTGGATGTCCACCTGCCCGGGGCCGGTCTCCGGCCAGGTCAGCTCGGCGGTGAACTGGCCGTGCGCGAAGACCGTCCGGGCCGACAGCGTCAGCGGCGTCGCCTCGACGGTGAGGACCACCGGGACGACCACCAGGGAGCGGTCCGGGTCGTCGCTGGCCAGGCACAGGTTCGCCTCGTACGTGCCCGGGGTGAGCCCGGTCGTGTCGACGTCGACCGGGACCCCCTGGCTGTCGCCGGCGGCCACGGTGCCGCCGCGCGGCTCCACACCCAGCCACTGCGGCAGGTCGCACTCGACCGGTTTCCGGCCGGTGACCGTCATGACCAGGTGGACCCCGGTGACGCCCAGGCTCTCGTAGGTGATCGGCTCCGGCGCCCCGCAGTCGGGTGCGGCGACGTACGACGGCCCACTCTCCCCTGCCGGGTTGGAGCCGGGGAAGAAGGCCCCCTGGCCCGTCAGGTCCGGGGCGGCGATCTCGACCACCAGCGTCGACCCGGCCGGGGCGGTGCCGCGGACCGGCACCGTCACCATGGTCAGCGCCTGGAAGGTCAGCTGCTCGGTCCGGCTGCCGATCGGGGTCAGGTTGTCGAACCTCAGCTCACCGTCCAGTGTGTAGAGGTTGACGGTGATCAAGGCGGTGGCGGTCAGGCTCTCCACCCCGAAGGTCACCTCGCGGACGTGGAAGTCGTCCGTGATGCCGAAGTCGGGCAGTGTGAACGTCCGCAGGTAGTGGTTCTCCGCGGTGGTGGTGACCGACGAGAGGCAGGCGACGGTGTTGCCGGGTGTGATGTCCTGGGACGCGGAGTGCGTGATGGTGATCCCAGGCTCGGCCGGTGCCGGCGCCGGTCCGGAGGCGGGCGCCGACGTGGGCCGCGGGTCGGAAGCGGGCGCCGACGTGGGCCGCGGGTCGGAAGCGGACGCCGCGGGTGCCGGGGGGGAGCCGGCCCCGTCCGGCGCCGCCGGTGCATGTCCGAAGCCGTGGACGTCGTCCGGCACGGGTGTGGTCGGCACGGTGGTCCCACCACCGTCCGGCGGCGTGACGACCGCCTCGACCTGGCGGCCCTCGACCACCTGCCAGTGCAGCGGTGCGTCGCCGGGGTTGGCGACGGTCACGGTGAGGGTCTCCGTGCCGCCGAGGGTCACGACCGGTTCCAGCCGGTCGGGATCCACCGTCAGACGCGGCACCGGCGGCGTGCCCGTACCCCGCAGCGTCACCGCGTCCGGGCTGGTGCGCGCGTCACTGGTGACGGTGACCGTGGCCATCGCCGGGCCGTCGACCGTCGGGCTGAAGGTGTAGTCCAGCGTGCAGCTCGCCCCGGCGCCGAGGGTGAACGGAGCGGCGCCGCAGGTGCCACCGGCTGCCGCGAACGGCGCCGTCGGCGCGGTGACACCGGAGACGGCGAGGTCCCTGGTGCCGGTGTTGGCGAGCGTGAGGCTCAGCGGCCCGGCGGTGGTGCCGGTGGCCACCTCACCGAAGTCGAGCGGGTCGGGGGAGGTGGTGAGCTCCCGCGGGCCGTACACGCCCAGGTACCAGTTGGCGACCCCACCGGTGGCGGTGAACCACCCTCCGGCGTACAGCTTCTCCGGCTGCGGCCCGGCACCGTCGAGGTCCGCGGTCAGCAGCGCGGTCACCCAGTCGTCGGCGCCGTTGCCGGCCGGCCCCTCCAGCGGCGACCACGACGTGCCGTCCCAGCGGGCGACACGGCTGGCGGGGACGACACCGGCGTGGGTGAACAGCCCGGCGGCGATGAGGTCGCCGCCGAACGTGGCGAAGGCGCTGACCAGGCCGTCGACCCCGCCACCGAGCGGAGACCACTGGGTGCCGTCCCAGCGGGCGACCCCGCTGGCCGGTTCTCCGCCGGCCTGGGAGAAGCCGCCGCCGGCGATGAGGTCACCGCCGTACTCGGCCAGCGCGTCCACCTGCCCGGACACGCCGACCCCGGCGGGTCCGGGCAGCGGCGACCAGGACGTGCCGTCCCAGCGGGCGATCCCGTTGACCTCCACGCCGCCCGCGTGGGTGAACTGGCCGCCGGCGATCAGCTCACCATTGTGGACCACGAGGCTGCGCACCCACCCGTCGGTGCCGTTGGCGGCCGAGCCGCCCAGCGGCGACCACGACGTGCCGTCCCAGCGGGCGATCCCGTTGACCTGCACCCCGCCGGCGTGGGTGAACTGGCCGCCGGCGATCAGCTCGCCGTCGTACACCGCCAGGGCGATCACCTCGCCGCTCATCCCGGTGCCGGACGGCCCCGGCATCGGAACCCACTGCTGGCCGTCCCACCGGGCGATCCGGTTGACCTCCACCCCGCCGGCGCGGGTGAAGGCGCCGCCGGCGATCAGGTCACCCTCGTAGACGACCAGGGTGCGCACCTTGAAGTCGTCGAAGCCGTCCCCCAGCGGCTTCCACCGCTGGCCGTCCCAGCGGGCGACGCGGCCCGCCGTCACCGTGCCGGCCACCGTGAAGCTGCCGCCCACCACGAGCTCGCCCTCGTAGACCACCAGGGCGCTGACGTTGGGTACGAACCCGCTCAGGCCCGCGGCACCGGTGGCGGCCAGTGGCGACCAGGTGGTGCCGTCCCACCTGGCCACGTGGTTGACGACCACGCCGCCGGCGGTGTCGAACCAGCCACCGGCGACGAGCGCGCCGTCGAACACCTCCAGCGCGACCACCGAGGGTGCGCCGGTGTCGACCCCGACACCGTCCGGTCCGGACAGTGGGAACCAGTCCTCGCCGTCCCAGCGCGCCACGCTGTTGACCTCACGGCCACCGGCGGTGCGGAACGGCCCGCCCACGATCAGGTCCCCGTCGAAGACGGCCAGCGTCTCGACGAACCGGTCCGTGCCGGTGCCGGCGGACCCGGTCAGCGGAGACCAGGCGGTGCCGTCCCAGGTGGCGACGTTGTCCACGACCGTCCCGCCGGCCTCGGGGAACTGCCCGGCGGCGACCAGGGTGCCGTCGAGGACCGTCAGCGCCGAGACGCTGGGCACGGACGTCCCGCCGACGCCGTCGCCCAGCGTCGACCAGGTGCCGTCCCGCCAGGCCGCGATGCCGCTGGCCGGTTGCCCACCGGCCTGGGTGAAGCGGCCGCCGACGATCAGGTCACCGTCGAACTCGTGCAGCGCCATGACCGCGGGCGGTACGAAGGAGTGGCCCACCCCGGGGGCCGAGCCGCCCGGCAGCGCCGACCAGGTCGTGCCGTCCCAGCGGGCCACGTGGTTGACGGTCACGCCGCCGGCCTGCGTGAACGCACCGCCGACGATGAGGTCGCCGTCGACCACCTCCAGCGCGAACACGCCGGTGCCCAGACCGCCGCTGACGCCGACGCCGCCCGGGCCGGCCAGTGCCGACCAGGACGTGCCGTCCCAGCGGGCGATGTGGTTGACCGTGACCCCACCGGCGGTGAGGAAGCTGCCGCCGACGATCAGGTCGCCGTCGTAGACCGTGAGCGCGGCGACGTCGCCGGACACGCCGGTGCCGGACGGTCCGGTCAGCGCCGACCAGCCGGTGCCGTCCCAGCGGGCGATCCGGTTGACCACCCTGTCCCCGGCCGTGTCGAACCCGCCGGCGATGTAGAGCGCCGGACCGGTGCCGTCGTCCCACGTGGTGACGGCGGTGACCGCGTCGCTCAGGCCGGGGCCGGTGAACACGGACTCCCACGCGAACCCGGCGGAGTCCACAGTGGTCGTCGACGGCGCCGCGGCCGGCTGCGCCACGGCGCCTGTCGGCGCCGGGTGAACGGGTACGGCCGCGGCCGCGGACCCGGGTGCGAGGCCGACCGTGAGCACCACCGTCGCCACGGCGACCCCGGCGCAGCCCCGACGTGCCGTCGACCCACCGGTCATAGCTGTCTCCCTCCAGGTCCACCTGCGGTCGGCCAGGGTCGCGCGCACGGTCGCCGCTTCAGGCCGGCACCCAGCCGTCCTCGTCACCGCCGTCCGCCGCCGGCCCACCGCCGTCCGTCGCCGCTCCGCCGGCCGGGCGCGTCCCGGTCCCGCTGTCCTGCGCGTCGGTCCCGTGCCGGACGGCCGCACCGCCCGCGTCAGCTGCACCGCCCGGCGTGGCGGCCGGTCGGCTCCCGGCGACCGGTGCCGGATCGTCGCGCCCTGGCCGCGCACCCGGGGCGGACGGCGTACGGCTGGGCTGCTGGCGGTGGTCGGCGTCGTTCACGCGGTCAGGCTGGCCCATCCGGGTGCCCGGTCGCCATGACCAAATGCCGTCATTTTTCCTGGCCCCCACGGTCGGCACGGTCCGCGGCGGCCCGGGCGCCGTCACTGGCGCCGGCGCAGCTCCGCCAGCCGGTGGGCGATCGCCGCCCGGGAGCGCACGTCGAGCTTGCGCATGGCGGAGGTGATGTGCCGCGCGACCGTGTTGACCGACAGGTAGAGATGGGCGGCGATCTCCTTGTTCGACCGGCCGCCGGCGGCGAGCTCCGCCACCTCCCGCTCCCGCGGGGACAGCTCGCTGCCGTAGCCGCGCCGCCCGCCCCGGTGCCGGGCCGGCACCGGCAACCCGGCCGAGCGGGCAACCTGGGTGGCGCGGGCGGTGTCCCACCCGGCACCGAGGTCCCGGTAGGTCGCGAGCGCCGCGAGCAGCGCCGGCCCGGCCGAGTCCTCCGCCAGGTCGAACAGTGTCAGCGCGGCGTGCTCCCGCGCCTGCGCCGCCTCGTACGGACAGCCCAGCTCGTCGTACCGCGCGGCGGCGGTGGTGAACCGCTCGGCCGCCGCCTTGAGGTCGCCGGCGGCCCGTTCGAGGTGCCCGTGGGCGTACGGCAGACCGGCCGTCGCCAGCGGCGCGTCCAGGTCGCGCAGCGCGGTCGCGAACCGGTCGACCAGCTCCCGCGCCCGCGACACGCCACCGGCGGCGAGCAGCACCTCGGTCATCGCCGGCAGCGCCCGCACCCCCGGACCCCACACTCCCTTGTCGGCCAGGATGCCCAGCAGCCGGTCGACCTCCCGGGCGGCGACCGCCGCATCGCCACGGGACAGCGCGAACCGCAGCCACACCGACGCGGGTATCCACAACAGGTCGACGCCGCCCAGCTCCACCGCGTGCGCGACGGTGC
Organism: Natronosporangium sp.; assembly: GCA_035306365.1. Taxonomy (GTDB): domain Bacteria; phylum Actinomycetota; class Actinomycetes; order Mycobacteriales; family Micromonosporaceae; genus Natronosporangium. Next base: position 14,421 of record DATGOE010000132.1, read on the forward strand.
CGGCCAGCGTTCGGTACGCCTCGACACTGCCGCTGCGCAGCAACCGCAGGCAGTCGGCCGCCACCCGCGCGTCCAGGCAGGCCCGCGGGTCGCCGGCGAGCTCCTCGATCACCCCGTCCAGGGAGTCGTCGAGCGTCGCCCACCGCCCGGTGCAGTAGTCCAGCAGCGCCAGCCCGGAGCGGACGCACAGCTGCAGCCGCCGGTTCTCACCGGACACCGCACCGTCCAGCGCCGCGGTCAGCATCCGGCGGGCGACGGCGAGGTACCCGGCGTAGCAGGCCTGGGCGCCGATCGACCAGTACGCGTTGACCGCCGCGCGGTGGTCCGGACGCCCACCGGTGCGCTCCTCGATGTCCTCCCGCAACCGGTGCCACACCGGATCGCCGATCGAGATGAGCACCATGGCGATCTTGCCAAGGAGGAAGGTCTGGAAGGTCGGGTCGGTCACCCGGGGCAGCGTCTTCAGCGCCCGCTGCAGCCAGTCGCGGCACTCCGACACCGGCACGCCCTCGACCACCGGGATGCCCAGCACGACCATCGCCCACGCCTGCAGGTCCGGACGGTCGTCCAGCTCGTCGACCGCCTCGGCGCTCAGCCGGCGGGCGCGCTCGGGATCGTCGCCGACCTCGTGCAGCTGCAGCGCCAGGCGGAACCGCAGCTCACCCCGCACCGACCGGGACAGGTCGCGCCTGAGCACGTCGGACAGCAGCCCGATGACCTCCTTGCTGCGCAGCGCATCCACCGCGCAGCTGGCGAGCTTCACCGCCAGCCGCCCGGCCGTGTCCGCCGGCAGCGACCCCTGCCGCAGCACCTCCTCCAGCAGCCGCGCGGCCTCGGCGTCGTGGCCGAGCGCAAGCGCCTGGTCGGCGGCACGTTCCGCGGCGACCACCCACTCCGCGAGCTGGCCGGCGTGGCGCAGGTGGTGGGCCACCTGACCCAGCGGGACCGGGTCGACACCGGACAGCACCGCGGCCGCCCGGGCGTGCAGCTCCTGCCGCCGCGGGCCGGGCAGGTCCTCGTACACCGCCTGCGCGGCCAGCAGGTGGCGGAAGCCCACCGCGGTGCCGTCCTCGGCCAGCAGGCCGGACCCGAGCGCCTCCGCGATACCGGCCAGCGCGTCCGGTGACCCGCTCACCGCCTCCACCACCGCGGCCGGCTCCGACACCTGGAGCACCGCGGCGGCCTCCACCGCCGCCCGGGCGGCATCGGACAGCCGGCTCACCCGCTCCAGCACCGAGTCCCGGATTCGCACCGGGACGTCCAGTTCGGCCAGGGTCCGGCGGGCCCACGACCCACCCCGGCGCACCAGCGTGCCCCGGGCCCGCAACAGCGCGACCAGCTCCTCGATCGCGAACGGCAGGCCCGAGGCCCGCTCGCACAGGTACGCCGCGAACTCCTCGGAGACCCGGTCCACGCCCATGATGGCGGCGGCCAGCGCGCCCGTGGCGGCCTGGTCCAGCGGCCCGAGCGTGACGTCGGTGCGGGTGGTGGTGTCGGGCAGCTTGGCCGGCAGGGCCCGCACCGCCGGGTCGACCTCCTCGCCGCGGAACGTGAGCACCAGCGACAGGTCGGGCAGCGCCTCGGCCAGGATGTAGGCGACGAAGTCGGCGGTCTGCTCGTCGGCCCAGTGCAGGTCCTCCAGCACGAGCACCACGGGACCGACCGCGGCCAACAGGTCGGCCAGCCCCCGGAACACCCGGTGACGTTCGGCCACCCGGTCCGACAGCGGCTCCGGCGCCGGGGGCAGCAGGTGCGCCACCTCCGGCAGCAGCGGCCGCAACGAGCCGGCCACCGCGGACAGTCGGAACCGGGCCAGGTCGTCCCCCAGGCCACGGACCGCCTCGATGACCGGGCCGAGCGGGAACGACTCCCGCATCCGGTGGCACCGGCCGGTCAGCAGGCGCCGACCCGCCATCTCCGGTCGGCGCGCCAACTCGGTCACCAGCCGGGTCTTGCCGATGCCGGCCTCGCCCTCCACGACCACCACCGCCGGTGGCGCGGACACGGCCGCGGCGAGCCGGCCGAACTCCTCCTCACGGCCGACCAGCGCCGGGGCCACCACCCGGCTCTCCAGGACCTCGTCATCCACCATGGCGCCTCGCGTCGGCCGCACCCGTCTTCCACGGCCACCACGGAGGCGCCCGGCGGGGTGCGCGGGACGGTCGCGTCCGGGGGCCCAACGGGAGCCTACCGTGCGTCCGGGTGCTGGGGCGGCGGGCGAAGCCCGCTGTCCCAGCACCCGGACGTACCCTCGCGAGGACGGACCGTACGCGGTCAGGTCACACCGGTGGACCGGGCCGGACCGGTTCCGGCCGGGCCTGCCGGTGGTCGTCGGGCGTGTCGCCGATCCCGAGCTGGCGGTTGAAGTTGGCGCCCCAGCAGTACGCCACCGCCTGCGAGGTCAGCACGCAGCTGTGCCCGTTACCGGCGGTGACCGTCACCGCGCCGGTGAACGACCCGTCACCGTCCCGGTTGCTCACCGCCACCGGCAGCCACCGGTCGGTACCCGGCTGCCCGTCGCCGAGCTGTCCGTAGAAGTTGGAACCCCAGCAGCGGACCGCGCCGTCGGATCCGGTGGCGCAGGTGTGGTTGTCACCGGTGACGATGCCGGTCACGCCCGTCAGCGGGTCCGGGCCGTCGTCGTCGCGCACCCGCACCGGCAGCAGCCGGTCGACACCGGTGCCGTCACCCAGCTGCCCGACCAGGTTGCTGCCCCAGCAGTAGGCCTCCTCGGAGGCGGTCCGGGCGCAGGTGTGGCCGGCGCCGGCGGAGACGGCGACCACGTCGGCCAGCGGCGCCGCGCCGTCGGGATCGCGCACCGGCACCGGCAGCGGCTCGGCGAAGGCCGACCCGCCGTTGCCCAGCTGGCCCCGGAAGTTGCCGCCCCAGCAGTACGTGACCCCCTCGGCGACCGCGCAGGCGTGGTTGCTGCCGGCGGCCATGGCGGTCACGCCCGTGAGCGTCCCGGTGCCGGTCGGGTCGCTGACCGGGACCGGCCGCGGCTGGCTGCCACCGATGCTGCCGGTGCCGAGCTTGCCGGAGGAGTTGTTGCCCCAGCAGTAGGCGTCACCGTCGACCGTGACCGCGCAGGCGAACTGGCCGCCCACGACGATGTCGGCCACCCCGGTCAGCGGGCCGGCGCCGTCGGGCGCCACCACCTGCTGCGGCAGCGGTTGCGGTTCGAGCGTCGGTTCTCCGCTGCCGAGCCGGCCGTCGAAGTTGGCGCCCCAGCAGTACACGGTGCCGGCCTCGGTCAGCGCGCAGGTGTGGCCGTCGCCGCCGTCGATGCGGACCACCCCGGTCAACGGGCCGGTGCCCGACGGGTCGAGGACCTGCGTGGGCAGGGGTACGTGCACCCCGTCGCCGCCCACCACGCCGTTGCCGATCTGCCCGGTGGCGTTACGGCCCCAGCAGTACGCCGTGGCGTCGCCGGCCACCGCGCAGGTGTGGCCCCAGCCGGCGGCGAGCTGGTCGATGCCCACCACCTCCAGCTGGAAGGTCCGGCTGTGGCTGCCGCGCGGGTCACCGGGGTCGCTGACCGTGACGGTGATCTCGACCGGGCCGGAGGCGTCGGTGACCGCCGGACCGGCCGGGTCGCTGTGCAGCGTGCCGGTCTGCCAGTCGAGGACCAGACCGTCGGGCAGGCCGGTGGCCGTCCACTGGTAGGTGCCGGTCCCGCCGGTGGCGGTCAGCGTGTGCTGGTAGGTCCGGAGCACGTGCAGCTCCGGCAGCGCGGTCGTGGTGATCTTCACCGGTGGGCCCTTCACGCCCCCGTTGCCCCGCCGGTCGGCCACCACGGTCCGCTCCGGTGAGCAGACGCTGGTGCCGGCGCGGCAGACCTGATAGGTGAAGGCGGTGCCGTTGAGCGGCCTGCCCATGGTGTCGGTGTGGGTGCCGGTGTCCGGGACGGTGGCGACCACCGTCCCGTCGCGGACGATGTCCGCCTCGCCGCCGCCCGCGCCGGTCCAGGTCAGGTCGGCGTAGAACCACCCGCGCTCGAACCTGACCCGCACGTCCAGGTCCAGGTCCGGCCCCTCCACCACCAGGGTGAGCGGCACGACCACCACCGGCCGGGCCGGGTCGTCGGTGGCCAGGCACAGCGTGGCCAGGTGGGTGCCGGTGTCCATGCCGGCCGCGTCGAACGTGACGGCCACCTCCTGCTCGCCGCCGGGCGGCACCACGCCGGCGGTCGGGTCAACCTGTGCCCACGGCGTCCCGGCGGGCGCGTCGCAGGCGGGCGGCTCGGTCAGGCCGGTGACGTTCATGACCAGGTGCATGGCCGGGAACCCGATGGCGGCCAGGTCGACCGGCTCCGGGAAGCCGCAGGAGTCGGAGCGGAAGTACGACGGGGCGGTCTGTCCCGCGCCGTTGGCGCCGGGCCAGAAGCCGCCGACACCCGACAGGTCCGGTGCGGCCACCTCGACCACCAGGGTGGACCCGGCGTCGGCGTGGCCGGTGACCGGCACGGTCACCCGGGACAGCACGCGCGGTTGGACGGTCTGCGTGGCGCTGCCGACGAGCTCCAGGTTGCCGTCGACCAGCTCCCCGTCCGGGTCGACCAGCGTGTACAGGTTGACCGTCAGGGCGGTGGCGACGCTCAGCTGCTCGACACCGAACTCCACCTCCTGCACGTCGAACCCGCCGGTGATGTCGAAGTCGGTGAGCGTGAACGTGCGCAGGAACGCGTTCTCCGTAGTGGTGACGCCCTGGTCGGGCGAGCACGCGATGGCGGCGCCGCCCACCACCGCCTGGGACAGCGAGTGGGTCAGCGTCCGTACCGGACCGTCCTGGTCGGGCGTACGCGCCGCCGTGCGGTCCGAGGACCGCGGCGGGACCGTCACGGCCGGCCGGTCGGCCGCCGCGGCGCTGCGGTCGGGCGCGAGGGTCGCGCCGCCGCGCGCGGGCGCCGCATCCGGGCCGCCGGCGGCCACCACGGTGGCGCCGCGGCGCGGGGTGGCCGCCGGGCCGGTGTCGGTCACGTGCCAGGTGAGGTCGGCGGTGCCCTGGTTGCCGATGGTCAGCGGCAGCGTCACCGCCTCGCCGGGCGCCTGGGTCGAGGTGAGCTCGCGCGGCTCCACCGTGACACTCGGCTCCTCCGGCAGCGGCGCCTGGGCCACGACCACCACCGGGTAGTGCACGTCGGCCACCGCCCGGCCGCCGGGGTGCGTGGCGTCGGTGACGAACCGCAGGTCGGCGTAGGCACGCTGGCCCGCGGGCAGGACGCCGGTGTCCACCTCGACGGTGATCGACACGGTCTGGGCGGCACCTTCGGCCAGGGTGAACTCCGACGGGGTGACGGTGACCGTCATCCCCGCCGGGGCGTCGGCCACGGCGGTGTAGGTGGCGTCGCCGGCGACGACGCTCTCCAGCGTCCGGGTCCACGAGCAGGTGCCGGCGCACGAGTTGTCCACCATGGCCGGCAGGTTCAGGGTCTTCGGGTCGCCGCCGGTGGCCGGGTTGGCGGCGACGAAGTTGGCGTACGTCTCGTCCATCACCAGGCCGACCCGGCCGGCGCGGTCGAGGTCGATGCGGCCGGATCCGACGGCCAGCGGGCCGGCCGGGGTGGTGCCGTCCTCGGCGAGGACCCCCTCGGTGACCGCGGTGCCCGCCAGCGCGGAGCGGATCTTCGCCGGGGACCAGTCCGGGTGCAGGGCGGCGAGCAGCGCGCCGGCCCCGGCGGCGTGCGGGGAGGCCATGGAGGTGCCCTGCAGCACCTCGTACCGGTGGGCGTCGCCGCCGGCGGCGGCGCTGGCGGCCAGGATGTTCACCCCGGGCGCGGCGAACGTGGGCGCCAGCAGCTCGAACTGGCTGGGCCCCCGGGAGCTGAACCCGCCCACGACGTCCT
>DATGOE010000133.1:0-4601 GCA_035306365.1 Natronosporangium sp.
GACCACCGTCGCGCCTTCCTCGACGGGGTCGCCGCCCTGGTCGAGGAGCACGGCGGTGTGGTCGACGACCCGTACGTCACCAGCGTCTACCGCACCCGACCGGCGTCCGCCGGCTAGCTGGACCGGACCGGCCGCCGGTGCGGCACCGGTGGCGACGCTCTCCTACACCGGCACCGGCTCGCGCACGGATCCGGGCACCTCCACCGGCCCCAGTGCCGCCAGCGTGTGCCCGACCCACCTGCGCAGCTGGACCGCGGACGCCGCGCCCGCCCGCCGGGCGACCTCCTCGCCGTCGCGCAGGACGAGCAGGGTCGGCACGACCACCACCGACAGCCGCCTCGCCAGCGCCGCGGCGCTCTCCACGTCGACCCGGACCAGCTTGACCGTTCCCGGGCGCTGGCGGGCGATCCGGTCCAGGACCGGACTGACCAGCCGGCAGCGCCGGGACCAGCGCGCCGTCAGGTCGACGAGGACCGGCACGCGGACCCGCGCCACCGCATCGGCGAACGTGTCCGCACCCGCCCGGGTCACCCAGGCGAGGTGGTGGCCGCACCCGTCACACCACGGCGGCTCGAACGCCGTCGCGAGGACCCGGTGCGCGCGCCCGCAGGTGTGGCATCTGACGATGTTGTCCATCGGCTCCCCCCGTGACCGGTGGACACGTGGAACGCGGGCGCCAGGCCGTCAGCGGCGCCGCATGCGCGGCTCAGGCCGCCCTTGACTACGTATCGTAGTCAGATCACTACTTCCAGCTCAAGGCCGGCCGGGCAGTGGGACGCGGACGATGGGGCACCGGACGCGGACCGGCCACGCCGCCGCCCGCCCGCGGGCCGTTTCGGCACCCGCCCGCCCGGGTAGGGCTACGACGGCCACCCGTCCCGCGCGACCACCGGGGAGCTGACGTGACCGGTCTCGCCCTTCGCAGCACCGCCTTCGCCGACCACGGAGAGATCCCCCAGCGGTTCTCGCGGGCCGACGGGAACGTGTCGCCACCGCTGGAGTGGTCGGGCGTTCCGGACACCGCCGAGGAGCTCCTGCTGCTGTGCGAGGACCCGGACGCCCCGGGCGGACCGTTCCTCCACTGGTTGGTCACCGGCATCGACCCCACGGTCACGGCGGCGCCGGAGGGACAGCCGCCGCCGGGCGGGCGGGAGTGGCCGAACGACTTCGGCACTCCCGGGTGGGGCGGCCCCCATCCACCGGTCGGGGACCGGCCGCACCGCTACCGCTTCCACCTGTACGCGCTGTCCGGCCCGCCCCGGCTGCCGGCCCGGCCACGGGCGCGCGACGTGGAGCGGGCGGTCGAGGGGCTCGTGCTCGCCAGCGGCGTGCTGGAGGGCCGGTACGGCCGCTGACCGACCCGCTCGATCCGCGGCCCGCCGACCGCGACCTGTCCGACCCGCGAGCGGGCCCGCGTCAGCCCAGGTAGCGCCGGGCCGGGGAGCGCAGCTGGACCGGGTCGAGGATCCGCAGCGCCGCCTCCACGTGCGGTGGCACGACCCGCCGCTCCCGCAGCACCCACGGGACTCCCCGGACCGCCTCCAGCACCGCGGCGGCCGTGGCGCGGTCGCGCGGGAAGCGGCGCAGGAGGGCGGCGGTGCGCCAAAGCGCGGCCGGAACCGGCCGCCGCAACCAGGTCGTCCACAGCGTGTTACGGATGCCGAGCTGCCGCCGGCGTCGGGGGTCGCGCAGCGTGGACGGCTGGTGGTGGACCACCAGATCCTCGACCCAGCACATCCACCACCCGCTCGCCGCCAGGTCCAGGGCCATGAGCTCCTCCTCGCCACCCAGCCACAGCCGGGGCGAGAAGCCGCCGACCCGCCGGAACGCGTCCACCCGCAGGACCGACGCGCCGGCCAGCAGGCTCATCAGCGCCGGGCCGGGCAGTCCGGGTGGAGCCGGCACCGGCGAGTCGCGCAGCTCCGGGGTGATCGGGTCCTCCCGGCCGCCGGGCTCCACCAGGATCCGCGCGGTGACCGAGGCCACCCGCGGGTGGACGTCGAGCAACCGCACCGCCGCGGCGAGCGAGCCGGGCTCCCACCAGGTGTCGTCGTCGCAGAAGGCCACGTACGGGGTGCGGACCCGCTCGACGCCGAGGTTGCGCGCGGCCGCGCCCAGGTTGGCCTCGCACGCGAGCAGCGTGACCTGGGGGAACTCGCGCAGCACGGCCTCGCGGGTGCCGTCGCCGGAGGCGTTGTCCACCACGATGACGGGAGGCTCCTCGGGCAGCGCGACCATCCGTTCCAGCACCCGCCGCAGGCTCTCCCGGCGGTTGTGGGTCACGAGCACGACCGAGACCGGGACGGACGCCGTACCCGCCCGGGAGCCGGCGACCAGCACGGTGCGAGGTCCCGTGCCGAGCGTCCGGGGCCCGGTCAGGCGCACGAGTCCCGGGTACACGTGTCCGCCGTACCCGGTGACGGGGGCGGGAAACACCGCGGTGCCGCCGTACGGTTCGTGACGTTTGCGCCCCGGACGACCGGGTACAGCCGTCCCATGACGGACCGGAGCTCCCAGCCCGGCGACCGGACGGACCCGCCCGGGGAGGCCGACCACGGGACGCCTCCCGGCGGCGTCCGCGACGTCGCCGCGCGGGTGGTGCTCCGGCCGCTGGCGAACCCGCTGCCCCTGGGGTTCCTCGCGCTGGCCGCCGCCACCACCGTGGTGGCCGCCCAGCAGCTGCGCTGGGTGCCGCTGGAGGAGGGGCCGGTGGTGGGGCTGGTCCTGCTGGCCTTCGTCTTCCCGACCCAGCTGCTGGCCAGCATCCTCGGCTTCCTCGCCCGCGACATCGCGGCCGGCACCGGCATGGGCCTGCTGGCCGGCACCTGGCTGTCGGTCGCACTGGTGAGCCTGGCGGCCCCGTTCGGCCTCACCAGCCGCGTCCTGGCCCTCCTGCTGTGGGTGGCGGGCGCGGCGATGCTCGTACCGGCAGCGGCCGGCGCCACCGGCAAGATCGTCCCGACCGCGGTGCTGGCCACCACCGCGCTGCGGTTCGCGGTCACCGGCGGGTACGAGTGGACCGGCTCGGACGGCTGGCGGGTCACCGCCGGGGTCGTGGGGCTGGTCCTGGCGGTGCTCGCGGCGTACGCGGCGCTCGCGATGGCGCTGGAGGACGCCTGGCGCCGGACCGTGCTGCCGGTGGCCCGCCACGCCGCCGGCCGCGAGGCGATGGGCCGGGACCTGGACGCCCAGGTGACGCGGATCGGGCACGAGGCCGGCGTCCGCGACTGGCTGTGACGCGTCAGAACGCCGGGTACCCGCGCAGGTGGCGCGCCATCTCCTCCAGCCGCCGCACCCGCTGCTCCATCGGCGGGTGGGTGGAGAACAGCGCGGCGAGACCGCCGCCCCGGAACGGGTTGGCGATCATGAGATGGGCGCTCGCGGCGAGCTCCCCCTCGGCCGGCAGCGGCGCCTGCCGCGTACCGGCGTGGATCTTCCGCAGCGCGCTGGCCAGCGCCAGCGGGTCACCGGTGAGCCGCGCGCCGGACTCGTCGGCCTGGTACTCCCGGCTCCGGCTGATCGCCAGCTGGATGATCGACGCGGCCAGCGGGCCGAGGATGAGCATGAGCAGCGCGCCGAAGACGTTGTTCTCGTTCCGGCCGCCGAACAGCCACACGAAATGGGCCAGCATCGTGACGATCCCGGCCAGGGCCGCCGCGACACTGGAGATCAGGATGTCCCGGTTGTAGACGTGGGACAGCTCGTGCCCGATCACTCCCCGCAGCTCGCGGTAGTCGAGCAGCTGGACGATCCCCTGGGTGACGCAGACCGCGGCGTTGTCCGGGTTCCGGCCGGTCGCGAACGCGTTGGGCTGGATCGCCGGGCTCAGGTACAGCCGCGGCATCGGCTGGCCCGCCTGCTGCGACAGCTCGCGCACCATCCGGTAGAGCTCCGGGAACTGGGCCTCGCTGATCGGCCGGGCACCCATCGCCCGCAGCGCGATCTTGTCCGACCAGTAGTACGTGGCGGCGTTCATGGCCAGGGCCACGAACAGGGCGACCACCAGCCCGGTCGTCCCCGCCAGCCAGTTACCGATCACCAGGACCAGCGCGGTCATCAGGCCGAGCAACGCGGCCGTCTTCAGACCGTTGTAGCTGCGCACGTGTGCTGCCTCCTCCACACGGTCCCGTCGACCGCAGCAGCGGCGCCGTGCTCGTCCGGCGCGACCGCGGCCCGGGACCACTCCCCGTTGTCACCAGTGTGAACGCGCCCCGCGCCGACCGCCTTCCCGTCGCCTCGACAACCACACGCGCCGGCCGGTGCGGTGCGGCCGGGTCCGGCACCCGCGACGGGCACCTGACGGGGTCGGCCGGGGTTCAGCCGCCGGTCGCGAAGATCGTACCGCTGGCGACGTCCAGGACGATCTGCGGCGCCAGGCCCACCACCAACCCCGCCAGGGTCGCCGCCGCCAGCGCGGCGCCGACCGCCCACGGCACCGCGGCGGCGGCCGTCCGGGCGGACGACCCGTCCGCCCGGACGGCCGCCGGGGACGGGTGCGGGGTGTAGAGCACGGCCACCACCCGCAGGTAGTAGGCGAGGCCGACGACCGCGTTGACGGCCACGACCAGCGCCAGCCACGTGGCGCCCCCACCCAGCAGCGA
>DATGOE010000134.1:0-4061 GCA_035306365.1 Natronosporangium sp.
GACGAGTTCACCGCCGGCGTGAGCGGCCGCGACAGCCCGCTGGCGCAGGTCGCGGTGACGGCCGCCCGGGCGGCGCTGGCCGAGGCGGAGGGCGACCACCACACCGGCGCCCACCTGTACGGGGTCGCCGCCCGGGGGTACGCGGCGGTGCCGCGCCCGTACGACGCCGCAGCTGCGTGGGAGGGCCGGGGCCGCTGCCTGCTGGCCGCCGGCAAGGACGGCACGGCCGAGATCACCGAGGCGATGACCGGGTACGAGCGCCTGTCCGCCACTCGTGACGTGGCCCGCTGCCGGCAGTTGTTGCGGAGCCTGGGACGGCGGCTGCCCCACCACCGCGGCCGGCGCGGGTACGGCGACATGCTGTCCCCGCGGGAACGGGAAGTGGTACGCCTGGTCCGCAACGGGCTGACCAACCGCGAGATCGCCGAGGCCCTGTTCCTGTCGTCCCGGACCGTCGAGGCGCACGTGGCGCGTGCGTTGCGCAAGCTCGGCGTCGGGTCGCGCCGCGAGCTGGCCGGCCAGGCGGTCGTGCCCCCGGACGGTGCCCTGCCCGGCGCGTGAGGCCGCGGTCGCCGCCGACGCCGGCCTGGCCGACTCGGTCACCGGGCGCGTCAACGTGCCCATCTTCGGCTGACACCGGTACGGCCGGCCGCGGCGCCGGTCAGGGGTGGAGGGCCGGGGCGCCGGACCGGTCGCCCTCGGGGCGACCGGCCGGCGCCCCGGTCGCCGTCTGCGGGTACGCCAGGACCGGCCCGCGGACCCGCAGACCCACCCGCCGACCGGGCGCCAGGCCCGGCCGAGCGAGGTCGAAGACCCTGGCGAGCACCTCGACGCCGTCGCCCAGCCGCAGCGACAGCAGGGCGTCGTGCCCGAAGAAGTCCTGCCGTGCCACGGTCGCCGGGACGGTGCCGGCCGTGCCCGGGTCGAGCACCTCCACCTGCTCCGGCCGCACGAGCACCGTGCCCGGACCGGATCCGCCGCCGGTCACCGGCAGGTCGCCGATGGCGGTACGGGCCACGCCGTCGGTCACCAACGCGGGCAGCAGCACCGCCTCGCCGACGAAGTCGCCCACCCAGGCGTCCACCGGCCGGCCGTACACCTCCGCCGGCGTGCCGCTCTGCAGGATCCGCCCGTCGCGCATGACCGCTATCTGGTCGGCCATGGACAGCGCCTCGGACTGGTCGTGGGTGACCAGCACCGCCGTGGCGCCGTCGGCGCGCAGCGCCTCCCGGACGTCCCGGCGGACCTCGGCACGCAGGCCGGCGTCCAGGGCACTGAACGGCTCGTCCAGCAGCACCAGCGGCGGGCGGGGGGCCAGTGCCCGCGCCACCGCCACGCGCTGCTGCTGCCCGCCGGAGAGCTGGTGCGGCATCCGGTCGCCGTACCCGGCCAGCCCGACCAGCTCGAGCACCTCGTCCACCCGTCCGGCCCGCACCTGCGAACGGGTCAGGCCGTACCGGATGTTGCCGGCCACGGACAGGTGCGGGAACAGCGCCCCCTCCTGCGGGACGATCGCCACCCGCCGGCGTTCCGGCGGGACGTGCACGCCGGAGCCGGCGACGATCTGGGAACCGACCTCGACCTCGCCCGCGTCCAGCCGCTCGAACCCGGCCACGCACCGCAGCAGCGTGGTCTTGCCGCAACCGGAGGGCCCCAGCACGGCGGTGAGTGAGCCCTCGGGCACCGCCAGGTCCACACCGGCGAGCGCCTGGACCCGGCCGTACGCCTTGCGCACGCCACGCACCATCAGGTGGGCCATGTCAGCTCCCTTCCCTCCCGAGCATGCCAGTACGCCGGACCAGCCACCACGTGGGCAGGGCCGCGATGAGGACGAGCAGGGCGGCGTAGGGTGCGGCGGCGGCGTACTGCGCCACGCCGGTGTGCGTCCACAACCGGGTGGCGAGCGTCTCCAGCCCGGTCGGCCGCAGCAGCAGCGTGGCCGGCAGCTCCTTCATGCAGGTGAGAAAAGCCAGCGCCGCGCCGGCGCCGACGCCCGGCGCGGCCAGCGGCAGGGTGACCGTCCGCAGCACGGTGGCCGGCCGCCGCCCCAGCGAGCGGGCCACCTCCTCCAGCACCGGTGGGGCCTGCGCCGCCGAGGCGGCCACACCACCCACGGCCAGCGGCAGGAACAGGGCGGCGTACGCCAGCGCCAGCAGCCACACCGTCTGGTACAGCGGATAGAGCACGTTGACCCCGAGAAACACCAGGGACAGCCCGATGACCACGCCGGGCAGCGCGTGCGGGAGGTAGCTGAGCCGCTCCAGCCCGGCCGACAGGATCCCCGGGGTCCGGGCCACCAGCAGGCCGATCGGGACCGCCAGCGCGGTGGTCAGCACCGCACCGAGCACCGACACCCACAGCGACCCGCCCGTCGCGGCGGCGATCTCGCCCGCGGATCCGGGCCGGGAGACGCCGGCGGCGAACCAGCGAGCCAGCGAGACCGCCGGCACGCCGAGCGCCAGCACCGACACCGCCACCATGCCGGCCGCCGCCGGCCACCGGTGGCGGCCCAGCCGCACCCGGGCCGGCGGCCGGCGTGCCCCGGCGCCGGGTCGGGCCAGCCGGGCGCCGCGCCGGCGGGTGGTGCTCTCCGCGGCGAGCACCACCACGGTCAGCGCCACCAGCACGGTGGCCAGCGCCAGCGCCGGCCGGGACAGCCCGAGGTCGAAGTAGACGAAGATGGCGCGGGTGAACGTGTCGGCGCGCAGAATCGCCACCGCGCCGAAGTCGCTGAGCACGTACAGGGCCACCAGCAGGGCGCCGGCGGCGACCGCCGGGCGGATCTGCCGCAGCGTCACGCCGGTGAAGGTCCGCCAGCCACCGCGGCCGAGCGACCGGGAGACCTCCTCGATGGCCGGGTCGGCACCGACCAGCGCCGCGGCGGTGGGCAGGAAGACGTACGGGTACGAGCAGAGGGTCAGCACCAGGGCGGCGGCCCAGAACCCCTCGAACCTCGACGTCCGGTCGACCAGGTCGGCGGCGGCGACCCAGGTGTACGCGGCGACGTACGAGGGGATGGCCAGCGGCAGGGCGGCCAGCACCCCGAAGGCCCGGCGGCCCGGCAGGTCGGTGCGGGTGACCAGGAAGGCCGACGCCACGCCCAGCACCACACAGCCGAGGGTCACCACCGCGGCCAGCGCCACGCTGTGCACCGCCAGCTCGAGGGCGCGACCGGTGAACAGGACGTCCAGCCCCTGCTCGGCGGCCATCCCGGCGGTGCGGACGACGAGGTAGACCAGCGGGACGAGGGCGACCGACACCGCCGCGGCGGCGGCGGCGAGCAGCAGCGGCCGCGGTGCCAGGCGGTGCAGGGCCGCCCGTACGCGGACCGGCACGGACGCGGCGGCCGGGGCGGCGGCGCCGCCGTGCGCTCCGCCGGGCGGCGGTGTGCCCTTCCGCGACCCGCCGGCCGCCGCGGTCGCCGGCCAGGGTCCGGCCACCGTCCGCGGTGCGGCCGGCTGCGGCGACCCTCGACCGGTCAGGCCAACCCCAATTCTGCGATCATGGCGACGCTCTCCTGGAGGGAGTCGAGATCGTTGAGGTCGATCTCGGGTGCCGGCAGGCTGGACAGGCTGGGCAGGCCGGCCGGGCCGGGCACCTCGATCATCGGGTACTCCGAGGTCTCCTCGGCGAAGTAGAGCTGGCCGTCCTCGGACAGGAGGAACTCGACGAGCGCGCGGACGTCCGGGTCGTCGGCGGAGTGCCGCAGCACGCCGACGCCGGAGACGTTGACCATGCTGCCGATGTCGCCGTCGGGGAAGTAGTAGTTGCGGGCGGCAAGCTGGTCGACCGGCACGCCCAGCTCCTTGGCGCGCTCGTACAGGTAGTAGTGGTTGACGAGGCCGACGTCGATCCGGCCCTCGTCCACGTCGGCCACGATCGGGGCGTTGGAGTCGCGGATCTGCGGGTCGTTGGCGGCGAGGTCCTCCAGCCACTGCCGGGTCCGCTCGTCGCCGTGCAGCACCCGCATCCCGGTGACGAACGCCTGGAAGGACCCGTTGGTCGGGGCGACGCCGACCCGGCCCCGCCACTGCGGCTCGGTCAGCTCGAACACCGAGCGC
>DATGOE010000135.1:0-8717 GCA_035306365.1 Natronosporangium sp.
CACCTCGATCGGGTGGGCCTACCTCCTGCTCACCGGCGCCGGGGTCGCCGCCCTGCTGGTCTGCGTCCGCCGTCGCCGGGCACCGGCGCCGCGACCCGGGGCCAGCGCCTGATCCGGCCAGCGTCGGGCGTCGCGCACCACAGACGTGCAACTCGCCGCCTACGCCATAGAGCCGCCTACGCCATAGAACGGGAGGCGACGCTCCGCTCCCACGACGTGGGCTTCGGCCGCTTCCCCGGCCTGCGCTGGGACAACCCGTTGGCGCGCTGACGAACGGCTCCTTGCGTGCCCGCTGGTGCGGCCGGGCGCGGGCGCGCGCACCGCAATGCAGTTGACCGTGGGGCGCGGGTCAACTGAAATGGGCGCGTGTCGACCGTCACGTCCGACCATGTCGCCGTCAACCGCCGCTACTGGGACACGCAGCTCGCGCGGATGTTCGGTGCCCGGGCGCGGCGGCACTGGGCCGCCGCGGAGCCGTTCTGGGGGACCTGGGAGATTCCCCAGTCGAAACTGCCGGTGCTGCCGGCGGAGGTGGCCGGCTGGGACACCGTCGAGCTGGGGTGCGGGACCGGGTACGTGTCGGCGTGGCTGGCCCGCCGCGGCGCGCGGCCGATCGGGGTGGACGCGTCGGCCGAGCAACTCGCCACCGCGCGGCAGATGCAGCGCGAGTTCGGACTGCGGTTCCCGTTGCTGCACGCCGACGCCGAACGGGTGCCGCTGCGGGACGCCTGCGCGGACCTGGTCATCAGCGAGTACGGGGCGGCGGTGTGGTGCGACCCGTACCGGTGGATTCCGGAGGCGGCGCGGCTGCTGCGGCCGGGGGGCCGGCTCGTCTTCATGGCCGGGTCGACGCTGCTGATGCTGTGCCTGCCCGACTCCGGACCCGCCGGCGACCGCCTCGTGCGGGACCTGTTCGGGCTGCACCGGCTCACCTGGCCGGACGAGGACAGCGGGGTCGAGTTCTACCTGCCCCACGGCGAGCGGATCCGGCTGCTGCGCGACTGCGGCCTGGAGGTCGAGGACCTGATCGAGGTCCGGGCGCCGGAGGGCGCAACCAACACGTACATACCGGAGGAGGTTCCGCTCGAGTGGGCGCGCCGGTGGCCGTCGGAGGAGGTGTGGTTCGCCCGCAAGCGGTGAGGTCACCGCAGGGGCGGACACGGGGTCACCGGCGCGGGCCCAGAAGGGCGAGCTCCGGGACCGGAGCGTGTGAGGCCGCCCACTGAACGTACTACGACGCACCGTAGTAGAGTCGGCTACGTGGCGGGGCTCGGTGAGCTGGAACGCGCGGTGATGGAGGTGCTGTGGGCGCGGGACGCCCCGGCCGACCCCACCGACGGCGCGACCGTACGCGAGGTGGCCGACGCGCTGGCCGACCGCAAGCTCGCCTACACGACGGTGATGACCGTCCTCGACCGGCTGGCCGGCAAGGGCATGGTGGTCCGGCACCGCGACGGGCGCGCCTGGCGCTACCGCCCGGCCGCCCCCCGCGAGGCGTACATCGCCCAGCTCATGCTGGACGCCCTCGACCTCGCCCGACCCGGCGGCGCCCCCGCCGGCGCGGGTGACCGCGGCGCGGCGCTGGTGCGGTTCGCCCGCTCGGTCAGCGGCGCGGAGGCGGAGCTGCTGCGCCGGGCGCTGGAGGACCAGGCCCGGGAGCGGGAGGGCTGAGGCATGGGTCAGGTCGCCGTCCTCGCCGCCGTCCTCGCCGGCACCGTGCTGGCCGTCCGGCTGCTGGCCCGGGCGCGCTGGACCTGGCGTCTACCCCGGGTGGCGATCCTGAGCTGGCAGGCACTCGGTCTGGCCATCGGCCTGGCCCTGATCGGGGTGCCGCTGGCGTTCGGCCTGGCCCCGTACGGCGGCCCCACCGCCAGCGCCGCCACCCGCCTCGTCGGCGACCTGGTCCGCGGCGACCTGCCGCCGGCCATGGGACCGGTCCGGCTCGCCGCGGTCGCGGTCGGGGTCGCGGTCGCCGCCCGACTGCTGTGGGTGACCGGCGCCTCCGCGCTGGAGGTGGTCCGTGACCGCCGGCGCCACCGCGACCTGCTGACGCTCGTGGGCCGGCGGGACCCGGCCGTGCCCGGTGCCCTCGTGCTCGACCACCCCACCGCCGCCGCCTACTGCCTGCCGGGCCTGCGCCCGACGGTGGTGGTGAGCGCCGGTGCGCTGGCGCTGCTGCGCCGGGCCGAGCTCGACGCGGTCCTCAGCCACGAGCGCGCCCACGCCGTGGAGCGCCACGACATCGTGCTGCTCCCCTTCCTGGCGCTGACCCGGGCGTTGCCACCGCTGGGGTGGCTGCTGGCCGCGTCCGAGGCGGTGGAGCTCCTGGTGGAGATGCGCGCCGACGACCGGGCGCGCCGCCACCACGCCGCGGCCCTCGCCGCGGCGCTGCGCCGGTTCGCCGACGCCCCGGCGGTCCACGCTCCGGCCGGGGCACTGGCCGTGGCCGACCGGGCGATCGCGGCCCGGCTGGAGCGGCTGTGCGACCACCGCCCGCCGCCGCTGGTGCGCGGCGCCGCCACGCTCGGGCTGTGCACGGCGCTGGCGGCCGCGCCGCTGGCGCTGTTCCTGGGAGGGTGACCACGCGTCCGTTCGACCCGCGCCTGCCGCGCCGCGTCCCGGAGGTGCGGCGCCACCTGGCCGTGCTGGGGTTCCTCGGGGCGGTGGCGGCCGCGATCGTCATCACCCAGGCGGTCACCCTGGCGGCCGTCCTCGCTGCGGCGGCGCAGGGTCGGCTGGACTCGAACGCACTGGCCGGCTTCGTGGCGGCGGTCGCTGCCCGGGCGGGCTGGGTGTGGCTGTCCGGAGTGGTCGCCGCCCGTACCGCGGCGCGGGTGAAGCTGGCCCTGCGCGGCGAGCTGTTCGCGGCGGTCGGGCGGCGCGGACCCGGGTGGCTGGCCGGCCAGCGCGCCGGTGAGCTGGCCACGCTCGCCGGCCGGGGCCTGGACGGTCTCGACCCCTACGTCACCGGTTACCTGCCGCACCTGGTGCTGGCGGTGACCGTACCGGTCGCGGTGCTCGCCCAGCTCACGCTCGCCGACTGGCCGTCGGCGGTGATCGTGGCGCTGACCCTGCCGCTGGTGCCGGTGTTCGGGATGCTCGTCGGGTGGCAGACGCGGGTGGCCACCCGGCGCCAGTGGCGACGGCTGTCCCGGCTGGGCGGCCACTTCCTGGACATGGTCACCGGCCTTCCGACGCTCCGGGTGTTCGGCCGGGCCCGGGCGCAGGTGCGCGCCGTGCGGGAGATGGCCGACCGGCACCGGGTGGCGACCATGCGGACCCTGCGGATCGCCTTCCTGTCCGCCCTGGTGCTGGAGCTGGTCGCGGCGGTGGCGGTGGCCCTGGTCGCGGTGCCGGTGGGGTTGCGGCTGCTCGCCGGCGGCATGTCCCTGCACACCGGCCTGCTGGTGCTGCTGCTCGTTCCCGAGGCGTTCGCCCCGCTGCGCACCGCGGGCGCGAGGTTCCACGCCAGCGTGGAGGGGCTGACCGCCCTGGACGAGGCGTTCGCGACCCTCGGCGACCCGCCGGCCGGCCCGCTCACCCTGGCCACACCGGCGGCCCCGGCCGTCCCCGTCGGCCCGGTGGATCGGGTCGACCCGGTCGCCCCTGGTGCGGCGCGTCCCGTCCGGAGCGCGCCGCTGGTCGAGCTCGCCGACGTGACCGTGGCCTACGACCGGACGGTCGCGTTGTCGGGGGTGTCGCTGCGGATCATGCCCGGGGAGCGGGTGGCGCTCATCGGGCCGAGTGGATCCGGCAAGAGCACCCTGCTGGCACTGCTGCTGGGGTTCGTCAGGCCGACCGCGGGCCGGGTGGTGGTCGGCGGGGTGGATCTCGCCGACGCCGACCTCGACGCGTGGCGCCGCGCCCTGGCCTGGGTGCCGCAGCGGCCCCACCTGTTCGCCGGCACGCTGGCCGACAACATCCGGCTGGGTGCCCCCGACGCCACCGCCGGGGCGGTACGGGCGGCGGTGTCCGCGGCGGCGCTGGACGAGGTCGTCGCCGGGCTTCCGGACGGGCTGGACACGGTGCTCGGCGAGCGGGGGTACGGGCTGTCCAGCGGGCAGCGGCAGCGGGTGGCGCTGGCCCGGGCGTTCCTGCGGGACGCCCCGGTGGTGCTGCTGGACGAGCCCACCGCGCAGCTGGACGCGGCGAGCGAGGCGGCGGTGTGCGAGGCGACCGCGCGCCTGGTGGCGGGGCGGACCACGCTCCTGGTGGCCCACCGGCCGGCGCTGCTGTCGCTGGCCGACCGGGTGGTGCGCCTGGTCGGCGGCCGGGTCGTCGCCGACGTGCCCGCCGACGGCCGGACGCCGCTGGCGGGTGCGGTCCCGGCCGGGGCGGGGGTGGTGCGGCCGTGAGGGTGGTGCTGGCCGTCGCCCGGCCGTACCTGTGGCGGCTGGTGGGTGCCGGTGCGCTCGCGGTGGCCGCGGACCTGGCCGGGCTGGCGCTGATGGCGACGGCCACCTGGTTGCTGGTGACGGCCGCGGGCCAGCCACCGCTGGCCGCGCTGACGGTGGCGATCGTGTCGGTCCGGGCGCTGGCGGTCGGCCGGGGCGGCCTGCGGTACGCCGAGCGGCTGACCGGGCACGACGCGGTGCTGCGGGTGCTCGCCGAGGTGCGGGCGCGCATGTTCGCCGCGCTGGTCGAGTCGGGGCCGCCCGGCCGGGTCGACGGCCGCGCCCGGGGGCGGACCGGTGCCCCCGCGCGGTCCGGTGACCTGCTGTCGCGGCTGGTCTCCGATGTGGAGGCGGTGCAGGACCTGCTCCTGCGGGTGCTGGTGCCCGGTGCGGCCGCCGCCGTGGTCGGCGCCGCGGTCGTCGCCGGCGCGGCCGTCCTGGCACCGCCGGCCGCCCCGGTGCTGGCGGCCGCCCTGCTCGCCACCGGTGTGCTGCTGCCGGCCGTGGCGGCGCGGACGGCGCGGCGAAGCGCCGAGCTGGTGGCGCCGCTGCGAGCGGCGGTGGCCACCGACGCCGTCGACCTCACCCGCGGGGCGGCGGACCTGGCCGCGTTCGGGGCCACCGCCCGGGCCACCGCCCAGGCGCGGGCCAGGGCGGCGCGCCTGGCGCGGGTGGAGTCCCGGCTGGCCGCCGCCGGCGTGGCGTCGGATGCCACCGGCACGCTCCTCGGCGGCGTGGCCGCCGCGTGGATGGTCGTGGTGGGCGTGCGGACGGGCATCGACGGCGCGGTGGTGGGAGCCCTGGCGGTGGGCACGCTGGCGGCGGTGGAGGCCAACCTGGCGCTGCTGGCCGCGGCCCGCCGGTGGGTCGAGATCCGCACCCCGCTGGCGAGGGTCGCGGCACTGCTGACCCCGGCCGTGGCGGGGCCGGGCGGCCGCGCGGTGCCGGACGGCCCCGGGGCGCGGGACGGCGGCCGTGACGTGCCGGACGGGCCGGTGACGCTGTCGGCCCGCGGCATCCGCGTACGGTCCCGGGACGGTTCCGCGCCGGCACTGGACGGCGTCGACCTCGACCTGGCACCGGGGCGGCGGGTGGCGGTGGTCGGCCCCAGCGGGGCCGGCAAGAGCACCCTGCTCGCGGTGCTCGCCGGCCAGCTGGCGCCCGACGAGGGCACGGTCACGGTGGCCGGACGGCCGCTGTCGGCGTACCGCCGCGACCAGCGGCACCGGCTGGTTGGCGGGCTGCTGGCCGACGCCCACGTGTTCCACACGACCGTGCGCGAGAACCTGCTGCTGGGCCGGGCGGACGCGACCCCGGCCGACCTGGATGCCGCGTGCGCCGCGGCAGGGCTCGACGGCTGGCTGCGGGAGCTCCCGGCCGGCTTGGACACCGTGGTGGGCGAGGACGGGGCGCAGCTGTCCGGCGGGCAGCGGCAACGGCTGGCACTGGCCCGGGCGCTGCTGGCCGCGCCGCGGGTGCTGCTGCTGGACGAGCCCACCGAGGGACTGGACCCGGCGGCCGCGGCCGGCGTCCTGGCCCGGGTCCTGGCGGCCGCCGGCCCCGACCGGGCGGTCGTCCTCGTCACCCACCAGCTGTCCGGGTTGGAGGGCTTTGACGAGGTCGTCGTCCTCGACCAGGGCCGGGTGCGCCAGCGGGGACGCCACCGCGACCTGGTGGAGCAGCCGGGCTGGTACCGGGACAGCTACCTCGCCCAGCGGCTGGCCGAGCACGGCTACCGCGTGGTGGCCGGCGCGTGAGCCGGGCCACACTCGCGTCCCGGTCGGGATCTTCTACTACAAGTCGTAGTAGCGTGCTAAGTACTACGTCCGGTAGTAGTGGTCAGCACCCCACCGCGAGGAGGCCCGCGGCATGGACGCACTCGAGCTGGCGCGCTGGCAGTTCGGCGTCACGACCGTCTACCACTACCTGTTCGTCCCGCTCACCATCGGCCTGGTGTTCCTGGTCGCGGGCATGCACACCGCCTGGTACGTCACCGGCGACGAGCGCTGGCTGCGGCTCACCAAGCTGTTCGGCAAGCTCTTCGTGATCAACTTCGCCATGGGGGTGGTGACCGGGATCGTGCAGGAGTTCCAGTTCGGCATGAACTGGAGCAACTACTCCCGGTTCGTCGGTGACGTGTTCGGCGCGCCGCTGGCGATGGAGGCGCTGCTGGCGTTCTTCCTGGAGTCCACGTTCATCGGATTGTGGATCTTCGGCTGGGACCGGCTGCCTCGGCGCGTGCACCTGGCCACCATCTGGGCGGCCGCGGTGGGCACGCTGCTGAGCGCGTTCTTCATCCTGGCCGCCAACTCCTGGATGATGAACCCGGTCGGGTACCGGATCAACGCCGAGGCGGGCCGGGCGGAGCTGACCGACGTCGGCGCGGTGCTCACCAACCGGGTCCTGCTGGTCACCTACCCGCACGTGATCGCCGGCTGCTTCATCGTGGCGGGATCGCTGCTGGTGGCGGTGTCGCTGTGGCACCTGATGCGCCGGCCGGCGCCGGACACCGACCCGGCCTGGCGCTCGGCGCTGCGGCTGGGCGGTGTGGTGGCCGTGCTGGCCAGCCTGGTCCTGGTGGTGACCGGCGACCTGCAGGCCAAGGTCGTGACCGAGACCCAGCCGATGAAGATGGCCGCGGCCGAGGGGTTGTTCGAGACCGAGTCGCCCGCGGCGTTCTCCCTGCTGACCATCGGCACCCTGGACGGCACCGAGGAGGTGTTCTCGCTGCGGGTGCCGGGCCTGCTGTCGTGGCTGGCCACCGGCGACTGGCGCGGCGAGGTGGCCGGCATCAACGACCTGCAGGTCCGGTACGCCGAGATGTTCGGTCCCGGCTCGTACGCGCCGAACCTGCCGGTCACCTACTGGAGCTTCCGGTTGATGATCGGGCTGGGCGTGCTCACCACGCTGATCGTGCTGTGGGCGTGGTGGGCCCAGCGCCGTGGCCGTACCCCGACCTCCCGCTGGCTGCTGCGGGCCGCGCTGGTGCTGCCGCTGCTGCCGCTGGCCGCGAACTCCCTGGGCTGGATCATGCGCGAGATGGGCCGCCAGCCGTGGGTGGTCTTCGGCCAGATGCTGACCGCCGACGGGGTGTCGCCGAACGTGTCCGTGGGTGAGGTGGCCACGTCGCTGATCGTGTTCACCCTCATCTACGGGGTGCTGGCGGTGATCGAGGTCAGGCTGCTGCTCACGTACGCCCGCCAGGGCCTGCCGGACGTGTCGCCGCCGTCCGAGGAGGAATTGGAGTCCGAAGAGGACCGTCCGCTGGCGTTCGCCTACTGACGGGGAGCCACCGTGGAGCTGAGCACCTTCTGGTTCATCGCCATCGCGGCGCTGTTCACCGGCTACTTCGTGCTGGAGGGCTTCGACTTCGGGGTCGGTGGGCTGCTGCCGATCCTCGGCCGCGACGACCGGGAACGGCGGGTGGTGATCAATACCATCGGCCCGGTCTGGGACGGCAACGAGGTCTGGCTCCTCACCGCCGGCGGGGCGATGTTCGCCGCCTTCCCGGAGTGGTACGCCACCCTGTTCTCCGGCTTCTACCTGCCGCTGCTGCTGATCCTGGTGGCGCTGATCGTCCGCGGGGTCGCCTTCGAGTACCGCGGCAAGCGGGACGATCCGACCTGGCGCGCGCGGTGGGACCTGGCGCTCGTGGCCGGGTCGCTGGTGCCGGCGGTGCTGTGGGGCGTGGCGTTCGCCAACATCGTGCGCGGCGTGCCGGTGGACGCCACCGGCGAGTACGCCGGCGACCTGGTCGACCTGCTCAACCCGTACGCGTTGCTGGGCGGTGCCACCACCCTTGGCCTGTTCCTCACCCACGGCGCGGTGTTCGTGGCCCTCAAGACGCGCGGTGAGGTGAGGCAGCGCGCCAACCGGCTGGCCCGCCAGCTGGGCCCGGTGACCGCGGTGGTCGGGGTGGCGTTCCTCGGCTGGACGATGGTCGAGGTGGAGGCGCGCGGTGCCGCGTGGCTGCTCGCGGTCGCCGCCGCGCTCGCGCTGGTGGCAGGCCTGGTCGCGAACCGGGCCGGGCGCGAGGGCTGGGCCTTCGCCGGCACCGCCGGTGCGATCGGGCTGGCGGTAGCGGCGCTGTTCACCGCCCTGTTCCCGAACGTGCTGCCGTCCACCATCGACCCGGCGTACAGCCTGACCACCGCCAACGCCTCCTCCGCGCCCTACACCCTGCGCATCATGACCTGGGTGGCGCTGATCTTCCTGCCGGTGGTCATCGCCTACCAGGCCTGGACGTACTGGGTGTTCCGCCGGCGGCTGGACGTCCGCATGATCCCGGACGACACTCCGCGGCCGCGCGGCGACCGCGTCGCC
>DATGOE010000136.1:0-22456 GCA_035306365.1 Natronosporangium sp.
CAAGCGGTACACCGGCCGGGGGATGGCGTTTCTGGATCTGATCCAGGAGGGCAACCTGGGTCTGATCCGGGCGGTGGAGAAGTTCGACTACACCAAGGGCTACAAGTTCTCCACCTACGCCACCTGGTGGATCCGCCAGGCGATCACGCGGGCGCTGGCCGACCAGGCGCGCACCATCCGCATCCCGGTGCACGTGGTGGAGCGGATCAACCACCTGGCACGGGTCCGTGGTGAGCTCACCGCGCGCCTGGGCCGGGAGCCGACCGTCGCCGAGATCGCCGAGTCGTCGGGCGTGCCCCGCCAGCAGGTGGTCGAGCTGTTCTCGTACGACCGGGAGCCGGTGAGCCTGGAGCAGGCGGTCGGCGACGACGGCGACGCCGCACTGGTGGATCTCCTCGCGGTGCGCGACCCGGGTCCGCCGCCGGCCGACTCCCCGTCCCGGCGCCGGCTGCGCGGCAGCGTGGAGACCGTGCTGTCGACGCTGTCGCAGCGCGAGCAGCGGGTGATCCGGCTGCGGTTCGGGCTCGACGACGGGCGCCAGCGGACCCTGGACGAGGTGGGTCAGGAGTGCGGCCTGTCCCGCGAGCGGATCCGCCAGATCGAGCAGGGGTCGCTGCGCAAGCTGCGCCAGCCGGCACGCTCCCGCCGGCTGATCGCCCACGCGAGCTGACCCGCACCGCCGCACCGCCGCACCGCCGCGGCGCCTGACCCGCCCGACCGCCGCCGGTGCGGCTCAGTCGCGGGGGTCGTGGGGGTCCAGCCCGTGCAGCGGGAAGACCGCCCGGCGAGTGGCGATGATCGCCCGGTTCACCGGGTCCGACGCGTCCTCACCCGGCTGCCACGGGCGCCACCTTGGCTCACCGCCGTCGGTCATCCGCAACGGCACCCGGGCACCCGGCCGGCGGCCTGTGGCCAGCTCCCGCCACTCGGGCGGGGTGAGGGTGGCCGGATCCAGCGGCTCGCCGCTCACCACGGCCAGCAGGTGCGTCCACGCGCGGGGCACCACCTCCACCAGCGCGTACCCGCCGCCGCCGGTCACCACCCACCGGCCGCCGCAGACCTCGTCGGCGAGGTCGCGCAACGCCAGGTACGCCGCCCGCTGCCCGTCCACGGTCAGGCGCAGGTCGGCGAGCGGGTCCAGCGCGTGGGAGTCCACACCGCACTGGGTGACCAGGACCTGCGGGCGGAACGCCCGCACCACCGGGGGCACCACGGCGTGGAACGCGCGCAGCCAGCCGGCGTCCCCGGTGCCGGCCGGCAGCGGCAGGTTGACGGCGGTGCCCGGCGCGTCCGGTCCCCCGGTCTCCCCCGGGAAGCCCGTGCCCGGGAACAACGACAGCGGCGACTCGTGCACGCTGACGGTCAGCACCCGCGGGTCGTTCCAGAACCGGGCCTGCACCCCGTCGCCGTGGTGCACGTCGATGTCCACGTACGCGATCCGCTCCGCGCCCAGCTCGAGCAGCCGCGCGATCGCCACCGCCGGGTCGTTGTAGACACAGAAGCCGGAGGCGCGGGCCGGCATCGCGTGGTGGAGGCCGCCGGCGATGTTGACGGCGCGGTCGGCCTCCCCCCGCCAGACCGCCTCGGCCGCGGCCACGCTCGCCCCCACCACCAGCGCGCTGGCCTCGTGCATGCCCGGGAAGACCGGGTTGTCGGGCGTGCCCAGGCCCCAGCCGGTCGGGTACGGCTCGTCCGGCGCCGCCCGGACCGCCGCGACGTACCCGGGCTCGTGCACCAGCTGCAACGTGGCGTCGTCGGCCGGTTCCGGACGGATGACGCGGACCTGCGGCCGGTCCAGCACCCCCAGCGCGCGGGCCAGCGCCATGGTGAGCTCCACCCGGACGGGGTCGAGGGGGTGGTCGCCCATGTCGTAACCCAGGAGCGCCTCGTCCCACACCACCACGGTCGCGGTCACGGCTGCGCCCCGGTGGCGATCGGACGGTCGGGATCGGTGATCCAGTGGCTCCAGGACCCGACGTACAACGCCGCGTCGGTACGCCCGATCCGGTGCAGGGCCAGCACCGCCTGGGCGGCGGTCACGCCGGAGCCGCAGTACGCCCCGACGGGTCGGTCACCGGTCACCCCCGCGGCCGCGAACCGCGCCCGCAGCGCCTCCCGGTCCAGTGACCTGCCGTCGGCGAGCAGGTCGGCGGCGGGCAGGTTCACCGCCCCCGGAATGTGTCCGGCGACCGGATCCACCGGCTCGTCCTCGCCGCGGTACCGCACCGGCGTCCGCAGGTCCAGCAGGACGCCGTCGGCCGCCATCCGGGCCGCCGATGCGGCGTCGAGCTCGGGCATCGCACCCGGACGCACGGCCACGTCGCCGGTCGGCGGGGGCACCTCCGTCCCCGCCGCCACCGGCTGGCCGGCGGCGACCCAGGCGGCGTAGCCGCCGTCGAGCACCCGCACCCGGTCATGCCCGGCCCACCGCAGCGTCCACCAGGTCCGGGCCGCGGCGGCGCCGTCACCGGCGTCGTAGACGACCAGCGGCGCACCCTGGCGCACGCCCGCCACCCGCAGCACCGCCTCCAGCCGTGCCGGTGCCGGCAGCGGGTGCCGGCCGCCGGGCCCCGGCGGTCCGCACAGCTGGGTGTCCAGGTCGAGGAAGACGGCGCCGGGCAGATGGCCGGCCGCGTAGTCGCCGGCGCCCGACGGCCCGCCCAGGCGCCACCGCACGTCCAGCAGGGTCGGTGGGTGCGACCCGGCCAGCGCGTCGGCGAGGGCGGGTACGTCGATGAGTGGATCGGCGCGCTCGGTCACGTGCCCCAGTATCCCGGGCGCCGCGACGGTCCGGCGCGGCGACGCCGTCCGTTTCGCCCGGAATCGTACATACGTACATGGCTCGGGCGGGGGTACGGGGTACCATCTGCCGCAGGAGGGACGGCGTGAACGACCTGGTCGACACCACCGAGATGTACCTTCGCACCATCCTCGAGCTGGAGGAGGAGGGCATCCCCCCGCTGCGCGCCCGCATCGCCGAGCGGTTGCACCAGAGCGGGCCCACGGTCAGCCAGACGGTCGCGCGAATGGAGCGGGACGGGCTGCTGACCGTGGAGGGTGACCGCCAGTTGCAGCTCACCGCGACCGGGCGGGCGCATGCGGTGTCGGTCATGCGTAAGCACCGTCTCGCCGAGCTGCTGCTCGTCAACGTGATCGGCATGCCCTACGAGGCCGCCCACGACGAGGCCTGCCGGTGGGAGCACGTCATGAGCGACGACGTGGAGCGGCGGGTCTACCAGCTGTTGGGCCGGCCGACCAGGTCGCCGTACGGTAACCCGATCCCGGGCCTGGCCGAGCTGGACGCGTCGGCGGCTGCCGACACCCGGCCCGGTCCGGCCGAGGACGAACGCCACCTCGCCACCCCCGGCCTGAGCAGCCCGGTGGTGGTGGCGCGGATCAGCGAGAGCGTCCAGACCGACCCTGAGATGCTGCGCCGGATGCACGCCGCGGGCGTGGACCCGGGGGCGAAGGTGACCGTGACCCGGGAGCCGGACGCGGTCGTCGTGGACTGCGCGGGCAGCCAGGTGCGGCTGCCGTACGCGGTGGCGTCCCGGGTCTTCGTGACGGCCGCCTGACCGCCGCGCCCCCGTGCGCGCCGGGCCGGCCGGGCATCGGCCGGCGGCCGCTACCGGCCCGCCGGCAGCCGAGCCACCAGGTGCCTGGCGATCTCCAGCGCGCTGGTCGCGGCCGGGGACGGGGCGTTGAGCACGTGCAGCTGGCCGGGCGCGGACACCACGAGAAAGTCGTCGACCAGGGCCCCGTCGCGCCGCACCGCCTGCGCGCGCACCCCGGCACCGGCCGGCACGATGTCCGCGGCGGTCAGGTCCGGCACCAGCTTGGCCAGGTCGGCGGCGAACCGCCGGCGCGACAGCGACCGGCGCACCTCCGTCCACCCGTACCGCAGGTGCCGGCGACCCAGCCGCCACGTCCCCGGCCAGAAGGCGAGGTCGGCGACGTCCCGGAGGTTGATCCGCCCCCACCGGTAGCCCTCCCGGGCGGTGGCCAGCACCGCGTTCGGCCCGGCGTGGACCGTGCCGTCGATCATCCGGGTCAGGTGGACGCCCAGGAAGGGCAGCCGGGGGTCGGGCACCGGGTAGATGAGGCCACGTACCAGCCCGCGGCTCTCCTCGCGGAGCTCGTAGTACTCCCCGCGGAAGGGGACGATGCGCGCCGGCGGGTCGAGCCCGGCGAGGCGGGCGATCCGGTCGGCGTACAGGCCGGCGCAGTTGACCACCACGTCGGCCACCAGCTCCCCCGCGGTGGTCAGTACCCGCTGCCGCCCGCCCTCGCGCCGCAGCCCGGTGACCCGGGTGGACAGCCGCACCGCCCCGCCCGCCTTCTCGATCAGCGTGGCCAGCGTGCGGCAGACCGCGGGAAAGTCGACGATCCCGGTGCTCGGCACGTGCAGCGCCGCCACGCAGGAGACGTGCGGCTCGTACCCGGCCGCCTCGGCCGGGGACAGCAGGCTGACCCGCAACCCGTTGGCGCGGGCCCGCTCGGACAGGTCGTGCAGCCGCGGCACCTGCGACCGGTCGGTCGCGACGATGAGCTTGCCGCAGACCTCCACCGGGATGCCGTGCTCGGTGCAGAACTCCACCATCGACCGGTTGCCGGCGGTGCACAGCCGGGCCTTGAGGCTGCCGGGCCGGTAGTAGACCCCGGCGTGGACGACGCCGGAGTTGTGGCCGGTCTGGTGCGCGCCGACCCGGTCCTCCTTCTCGACGACCGTCACCTCGGCGCCGGGGCGGTCGAGCAGCAGCCGGTGGGCGGTGGCGAGCCCGACCACGCCCCCGCCGATCACCACGTAACTGGACACTCCAGCACCGTAGCCCGGGCGGTCGGCGGCCCGGGCTACGGTGCCGGCATGTGGTTGCCTGACTTCCGCCTGGAGACGTACTTCTCGCGGTGGGAGTTCACCGCCCGCCACAACCTGGCCGCGTCCGACCTGGAGGCCCTGAGCCTGCGGGAGCTGCTGGAGCTCGCCGACGAGACCGACCGGCGCGCCTGGCACGAGCTGCGGCTGGGCTACACCGAGACGTACGGCGACCCGCTGCTGCGGGAGGCGGTGGCCGCCGGGTACGAGCGGGTGGACGCCGGTGACGTCATCTGCCTGTCCGGGGCGGAGGAGGGCATCTTCCTGGCGATGCACGTCCTGCTCGACACCGGCGACCACGCGGTGGTGGTCACCCCCACCTACCAGTCGGTGGAGACGGTGGCGGCCGCCCGCGGGGAGGTCACCGGCGTGGCGCTCGACCCGCGCCGCGGGTGGGCGCTGGACCTGGACGCGGTGCGGGACGCGCTGCGGCCGACCACCCGCCTGCTCGCGGTCAACTTCCCCCACAACCCCACCGGCGCCATGGTGGACGAGCCGACCCTGCGGGCGCTCGCGGCCCTGTGTGACGAGCGCGGCATCCACCTGTTCAGCGACGAGGTGTACCGGGGGATGGAGGCGGACGCCGCCACCACCCTGCCGCCGGCGGCGGACCTGTCCCCCACCGCGCTGTCGCTGGGCGTGATGTCCAAGGCGTACGGCCTGCCGGGGCTGCGCATCGGCTGGATCGCCTGCCGCGACCCGCGGGTGCTGCGCCGGCTGGAGCGGGCCCGGCACTACACCACCATCTGCAACTCCGTACCCGCCGAGATCCTGGCCCGGATCGCGCTGAAGGCCCGCGACCGGCTGCTCGACCGCGGCCGCCGGATCATCGCGCGGAACCTGCCGCTGTTCGAGGCGTTCTTCGCCGAGTTCGCCGACCGGTTCGAGTTCGCGCCACCGCGGGGCGGGTGCGTCTGCTTCCCCCGCTACCTGGGTCCCGGCTCGGCCGAGCAGATGTGCCGCGACCTGGTGGAACAGGCCGGCGTGCTGCTGCTACCGCCGAGTGTGTTCGCCTCCCGGCTGACCCCGGTGCCGTCCGACCGGTTCCGTATCGGGATGGGCCGCACCGATGCCGAGGCCGCTCTGGCGGCGTTCGCCGGCTGGTTGCGCCGGCGCCCCACGACCCCCGCCTGAGCCGTCACCCGGGTGGACAACCTCTCCCGCGACCCGCGGCGTCTGGACGAGAGAGGTGCCGCACGGTCGTCGTCGGGGGAGGGCATGGACGCGGTATCGCTGTGGCTGGCCGGCCGCAACGTCGTCGACTACATCCTCGCACCGGACCTCCACCCCACGCTGGCCCCACGGCCGTACCTGCACCCGGTGCGCACCCTCGCCGGCCTGCCGGTCACCGACGCGCTGCCGGCCGACCACCGCTGGCACCTCGGCGCCTCCCTGGCCCTGCCGGACGTCTCCGGCACGAACCTGTGGGGCGGCCGCACCTACGTGCGCGGCACCGGCTACGCCTGGCGGGACGACCACGGCCGGATCGAGCACGTCGAGTTCACCGAACGCGGCGACGACCGGCTGGCGCACCGTCTACGGTGGCGGGACCGGGACGGCGGGCTGCTGCTGGACGAGCACCGCCGGCTGGCCGCCCGGCTGCTGCCGGGTCGGTCGGACGCGTGGGTGCTGGACGTCGCGTACACCCTCACCGCACCCGACGACCGCCAGATCGTGCTCGCGAGCCCGGCCACCAACGGGCGGCCGGGCGGCGCGGGCTACGGTGGCTTCTTCTGGCGGGCGGCCCGCGCCGCCCGGCCGCCGCGGGTGTTCACCGCCACGTCCGCCCGGGAGGCGACGGTCAACGGCTCCACCGAGCCGTGGGTCGGACTGGTCAGTCCCGCCCCCTACCCGTACACGCTGGTCTTCACCGGTTTGGGCGAGGGCTGGCGGTGGTTCGTCCGTTCCAGTGCCTACACCGGAGTGTGTGCGGCGCCCGCGTTCGACGCACCGAGGGTGATCCCTCCCGGCGGGAGCCTGCACGGGCGGCACGCGGTGGTGGTGGTCGACGCGGTGCTGTCCCGGCGGGTCGCCGGCCAGCTCGCGGCGATGGTGGCGCCGGGCGCCGACCCACGGCAGGGTGGCGGGCGTGACCTACCGGCCGTGTGACGGCGACCCGCAGCGGGTGGGCCGCCTGACGTTCGTTCCGTTCCTGCCCGACGGCAGCTGTCTCGCCGTGCCCGACGGGTCCGGCGGGGTGACCCTGCCGTCCGGAGAGGTCCGCGCGGGCGAGGACTGGTTGCTCGACACCTGCCTGCGGGTGCCGCTGGAGACCGCCGGGTTCCGGATGCAGCGGGTCGGCGTGTTCGCGGTCGACGGCGACCACGCGTACGCGTGGCTGGACGGCGACCGCTACAACGGCCGCCGTCCACATGCGAAGGTCGACTGGATCACCGGGACGGCGGAGGCGGTCGCGGACCGGCTCGCCGCGGCCGGCCGGGAGGACCTGGCGCGGGCGGTACGGGACGGGGCACGCAGCTTCCGCAACCAGTCCGAGGCGGACTACTACGCCGGCAACGTGCGCCTGCTGGAACGGGCGTACCTGCGCGGCACCACCCCGCAGGAGGGCTCCGGCTTCGGCGGGGACGCGGTGCAGTGGCGGCAACGGCGGAGCACCGCCGACCGGACCGCCGGCCAGCAGCTGCGCGACCTCGGCTTCGTCGTGGCCGGGGAGGCCGGGGCCGACGGTACCCAACCGCCGCAGACCGCCTGGGTCGACGTACCGCCGCGGTGACCGGCGGCGCGGACCGGCACCTCCGTCACGGTCGGCTGTCCGGGGGTACGTCGGGCGCGAACGCCTCGAGCGCCTCGTCGGCACGGCGTAGCGACACGGCCGGGTCGGCGTCGGGCGACCCGACCTCCGGATCGAAGTTGAGGTCGATGAACAGGTCGGTCATGCCCTGTGCGGCGATGGCGTCGATGTCCTCGCGGATCTGGTCCAGGGTGCCGGTCAGCGGCACCCGGTGGGGTCCGCTGGTGGGACGCACCTTCACCGGTCCCCGGCACACCAGCCGCAGCGTGTCCGGGTCCCGCCCGGCCTGCTCGGCACCGGCCCGCACCTCGGCGGCCGCCTCCCCCAGCCGGGACAGGTCCGCGCGGCTGCTGCTCACCCACCCGTCGCACAACCGGCCGGCGCGGCGCAGGGCGGACGGGACGTACGCACCCAGCAGCAGCGGCGGATGGGGCCGCTGCACCGGTGTGGGCCCCAGCCGCATTCCGGGTACGCGGTAGAACTCGCCCTCGTGGGAGACGACCTCGCCGGTCCACAGTCGCTTGAGGAGGGTGAGGTACTCCTCCGCCCGCCGGCCCAGACCGCGCTTGGTGGCGCCGGTGGCGATGAACTCCTCATCCGCCCAGCCGTTGCCCAGCCCGACGTCGACCCGGCCGCCGGAGAGCACGTCCAGGGTCGCGATCTGCTTGGCGAGCACCACCGGGGAGATGAACGGCAGGTTCACCACCGCCACCGCGAGCCGGATGCGGGTGGTCGCGGACGCCACGTACGCCAACGGCAGCAGGGGATCGTGCACGCTGCGGTAGGGCTCTCCCCAGGCGGCGTCCGCCGGCGTGAGCAGCCGCTGGAAGGTCCACAACGAGTGGTAGCCGAGCTCCTCGGCGCGCCGCGCGACGTGGATCATGTTCTCCGGGGTCGCCCACGAACCCGAGACGGGCAGGCCGAAACCGATCCTCACCCCACCGACCCTACCGGCCCGGCGGTGGGCACGCCTGGCCCACCGCCGGGCCGGCGGGCCCACCGCTGTCCCGGTCCGGTGACCGGTTCCGGCTGGACGGCCGCCGGTCAGTCGGCGGAGTCCGCCGAGGCGGCGGAGGCGGCCGAGTCCGCCGGTGAGTCCGCCGTCGCGTCCACCGGAGAGTCCGCCGTCGCGTCCACCGGTGAGTCCGCCGTCGCGTCCACCGGTGAGTCCGCCGTCGCGTCCGCCGGGGAGTCGGTCGGCGAGTCGGCGACCGAGCCGCCGTCGCTCCCGCCGCTGTCCGCCGTCAGCTGCGTGACGTCGCCGCGGTCCTGCAGGTCGACCCCGCCGGCGCCGTCGTCCGCGGCCACGGCCGTGGCCCCCAGCCCGACCAGCACCGCCGCCGTACCCGCACCGGCCACCACCCGCCACGGTCGCTTGATACGCATCGCTCCTCCTCGCCTCACGCGCCGCGGGCGTCCGCGGCGCCGGTATCCCTACCGTGGCGCCGTCCGGTGAGGAGCGGCTGAGGAGGCGATGAGAAGCGTCTCATGGTCGGATCCGGCTGACCCTGCGGGCGCTGTCCACCCACCGCTCCACCAGGTCCAGCCGGCGTCGGGTGGCGTCGCGCCACCCGTCCTCCTGCACCCGGTACGGCCCGGTGGCCAGCGACAGCACCACCGCGGCGACCCGGTACCGCAGGTCGACCGGGTCGCCCGCGCGGGTGAACGCGGCCAGGTAGCGCGAGCCGAGCCGGTTCACCACCGCCGCGCGGTCCGGGCGCACCTGCGCCAGCACGCCGAGGTGGCCCAGCAGGCAGGCGAGGTCGTCCAGCCGCTCCCCCGCCCCGGCGGTGTCCAGGTCGAGCAGCCCGCAGATGCGCCCACCGGCGACCCGCAGCTGGTTCTCGTACAGGTCCCCGTGCACCGGTACGGTCGGACCCTCCCCGCCGCCGGCGGCGATCTCGGCGGCGAGCTGCCGGGCCCGACCGTCCTCGGACGGCAGGGCGGTGCCCACCACCGCGGCATAGTGGGGTGCCCGCGCCCGCCACCCCGGGCGGCGCGGCAAGGTGGCCAACTCCGCCGGCAGCCGGTCGAGCAGCGCCTGGACCGCCGCGGCCGACGGCGGCCGCTCGCCGCCGGCCAGCAGCGCCTGCCGCAGGGTCCTGCCGGGCAGCGCCTCCAGCACGACCAGCCCCTCGGGCGTGTACCCCAGGCTGGGCGGGGCGGGCACCCCCGCCCCGGTGACCAGGCGGTGCCGCCGGTGCAGCGGCTCGGCCTGCTCGGGGCGCACCACCTTGAGGAACAGGCGCCCGCGCGGGCCGACCGCCTCGACCACCGCGCGCCGGCGGGGCCGGTAGGCGCGCAGCACCAGCCGGACCGGTCCGGGCGGCAGCCCGAAGGAGGCCATCAGCCGGCCCACGGCGCCGGCGTCGTACGCCGTGGCCAGCGCCGGCAGGTACGGGTCGTGGGGGAACCGCCACACCGCCACCCGGTCGGTGCCGTCGCCGACCACCGTGGTACCCGGAGGGGCGGCGCCGGTGTAGGCGGCGAAGCGCTCGTCGGCCTCCCGGCCGTCCGGCCACCGCACCCGTACCCGGTAGCCGGCGGTGCACCCGCGTCCCGGTTGGACGTCCAGGTGGTGGAGCCGCCACGACCACACCTTCCCGCCGGCCTGCGCCACGACGGCGTCCAGGATGTCGCCGGCGTCGGGCCCGGACAACAGGTCCGGGCCCGACGCCGGCGCGGTCGGATCGGGAGCCGGCCGGATCATCCGACCATCCGGTATCCCATGCCGCGGACCGTCTGGATGAGGTCCGGGCCCAGCTTGCGCCGCAGGTAGCCGACGTACACGTCGACGACGTTGGATCCCGGGTCGTGGCTGAGCCCCCACACCCGGTCCAGCAGCTGCTCCCGGCTGAGGACCTGGCCCGGGTGCCGGGCCAGCGTCTCGGCCAGGAGAAACTCCCGCGCGGTGAGCTCGACCTCCCGGCCACCGACGGTCGCGGTGCGCCGGACCAGGTCCAGCCGCAGGTTCCCGGCGACCAGCGTGGTCTGGTTGGCCCGGCCGGGGGTGCGCAGCCGGGCGCGGATGCGGGCCAGCAGCTCCTCGAAGCTGAACGGCTTGGTCAGGTAGTCGTCCGCGCCCAGGTCCAGGCCGGTGACCCGGTCCGGAACCGCGTCCCGCGCGGTGAGGACGATCACCGGCAGCCGCTCGCCCCGCTGGCGGATCTGCGCCAGCGCCGCCAGACCGTCCTGTCCCGGTAGGCCGAGGTCCAGGATCAGCAGGTCCACGTCCTCGGAGCGGGCGCGGGCGGCGGCGTCCACCCCGTTGGTCACCACGGCGGTGGTGTACCCGGCGGCCCGCAGCCCCTTCTCCAGGAAGGCCGCTATCCGCGGCTCATCCTCGGCGATCAGCACCCGGTTCATCCCGGTCACTCTCCCGTCTCGCCCCGCCGCCCAGCGGTATCACCAGCGTGAAGGTGGACCCTGCGCCGGGCTGACTGTCGATCGTGAGCCTCCCCTGGTGGGCCTGGGCGATCGCGTTGACGATCGCCAGCCCCAGTCCCGTACCGTCGACCCGCTGGCGGCTGCCGGCGGCGCGCCAGAAGCGCTCGGTGAGCCGGGGCAGGTCCGCCGGGTCGATCCCGATGCCGGTGTCGCGCACGGCCAGGTACGCCTCGCCGTTGACCGACCGTGCCGACAGCGTGATGGCGTCCCCCTCGTCGGTGTACTGCACGGCGTTCTGCACCAGCTGCATCAGCGCCTGCTCCAGGCGCTGGCGGTCCGCCCGCAGGGTCACCGGCTCGACCGGGCCGAGCCGCCAGTCCCGTACCCCCAGGGGTGCGGCCTTGGCGTAGACGTCGGACACCATCGCGGCCACATCCACCTCGGTGAGCTGGAGGAAGTCCGGCTGTTCCGCCCGGGCCAGCAGGAGCAGGTCGTTGACCATCCGGTTCATGCGGTCCAGCTCGTCGGTGACCAGGGCCACGGTCTCCCGCCGGTCGGCCGGGTCGTCGCCCATCACCTCCAGGTGCCCGCGGACGATGGTCAGCGGCGTGCGCAGCTCGTGCCCGACGAGGCTGAGAAACTGCCGCTGCTCGGCGAACGCCCGCTCCAGCCGCGCCACCATCGCGTTAAAGGTGCGGGCCAGGCGGGCGACCTCGTCGGACCCGCTGACCTCGATCCGCCGGGACAGGTCGGTCTGCTCGATGGTGCGGGCCGTCTCGGTGACCGCCCGCAGAGGCTGCAGCGCCCGCCCCATCGCCAGGTAGCCACCGGCGGCGACCACCGCGATCACCAGCAGGCTGGCCAGCACCATCAGCCGCACCGCCCGGTCCACCACGGCCAGCTCGCCGGCGGTGAACTGCGCCACCACCAGGTGGCCGACGGCGGCGTCGCCGGCGGTGAGCGGGACGGCGAGCCACCGTACCGGTCCGGCCGGGGTCCGCTCGGTGCCGCCGTACTGGCTGGTGGTCAGCGACGTCCAGGACGCGACCAGTTCCGGGTCGGTCAGCGGCGGCGGCGGGTCCGGCGTGGCGCCGTACAGGGCGCCGTCGACGAACACCAGCACCGCCTCACCCTCCCGGGGCTCGTTCCGGGACAGGTACGTGTCAATGATCGCGGCCAGGTCCTCGCCGAACGGCTGGCCGGTGGCGGGGTCCCGGCCGTCGGCGAGCAGCCGGAACTCGCCGACCTCCTGGGCGAGGTCGGCGGTGACCCGGCGGTCGAGCTCGTTGAGCAGCACCTGCCGCACCACCGCGACCGACGCCAGGCTGGCGATGGCCACCAGGAGCAGCGCCCAGCCCAGCAGCCGCAGCCGCAGGCTCAGGGACGGGCGCGGGAGGCGACTCAGGAGCCGGCGCGCGAGGCCCCACCGGGGGCGCTGCGGGGGGACGGCGGACATGGCTCAGTCGTCGCTGTCGCCCTCCGGATCGTCAGGACTGTCCGCCGGGTCGTCAGCGCTGTCCAGCGAACCGTCGCCGGACCCGGAGGTGTCACCGCCTGCGTCCGGACCCCGGCCGTCCTCGCCGGACGGGTCGTCGAACGGGTCGTCCAGCCCGCCGGAGAGGCCGGGGAGGTTCGAGCCCGGCGCCTGGTCCAGCGTCGCCCCGACCTCGATCTCGTCCACCGGCTCGGGTGGGATCAGCGTCGGCACGCCCACGCTGACCACCAGCGCCGCCAGACCCGCGAGCCCGACCCCGGTGGCGACCCGCTGCGCATTCACACCGCCAGTCTGCCAGCCGGGTGAGGGCCCGGCCACGGGCGCGCGATGAGAAGTGTCTCATCCACCACCCGCGGGCGCGTGCGAGAATGCCACCGGCCTGCGGGAGGTCCCGGGGGAGGTACGGCATGGACGGCGCGCTGGTGACGGCCTACCTCGACCGGATCGGAGCACCGCCGCCCGCACGCCCGGACGTGGCCACCCTGCGCGACCTGCAGGTGCGGCACCTGCGGACGGTGCCGTTCGAGAACCTCAGCTCCGCTGCGCCTGGACGTGCGGGGCGACCAGGCCGACCCGGGCGGGACGTTCCGGATCGTGCCGGGCGAGCACGGCGACCTGGACGTGCTCTGCGACGGCCGGCCGGAGTACCGGCTGGAGCCGCGGCCCCGGGACCTCGTCGACTTCGAGCCGACCTGCTGGTGGCACCGCACGTCACCGCGCTCGCACTTCACCCGGTCGCTGACGTGCTCGCGGCTGACCGACACCGGCCGCCTCACGTTGAGCGGCCGGCGCCTGATCCGCACCGACCACGGGGAGCGCAGCGAGGTGGTGCTGGCCAGCGACGCGGAGGTGCTCCACGCCTACCGGGAGCACTTCGGGATCGTGCTGGACCGGGTGCCCTCACTCCGGACCCCGGTCGCCTGACCCGACACCGCCCCCTTCCCGCGCCGATCTTGGACTTGCGGTGGCACGTATGTCGCTTACACCGGACAAGTCCACCACCGCAACTCCAAGATCGGCGGGGGGCAGCGCCGCGGACTCCGTCTTCTTGCTGGTGCAGATGATGTGTCAGTCAGCGTCTCGCCCGGTAGGGTCGTCGTATGTCAGGCCGCTCCGAGGACCGCGGGTCCCTGCTGGCCCGACTGGAGGCCGAGCTCACCCGGGTCATCGCCGATGCGATCCGGTACCGGCAGGCGGTCGCCGACCGCCTCGGGCTGAGCCTGTCCGACGTCACGTGCCTCACCGTGGTCAGCGGGCCGGGGCCGGTCACGGCCGGCGACATCGCGACCCACACGGGCCTCACCACCGGTGCGGTCACCCGCATGATCGACCGGCTGGAGCGGGGCGGCTGGGTGCGGCGGGAGCCGGACCGGGTCGACCGGCGGCGGGTCTACGTCCGGCCGGTCCCCGAGCGGTTGTCCGAGGTGCGGCCGTTGCTGGCCGGCATGTCCCGCGCCTGGGCGCGGGCCCTGGCCGATGACGACGACGGGCAGATCGCGATGGTGCTCGACCTGTTCAGCCGGATGCGGCGGGTGGCCCGGGAGGAGGCGGCGCGGCTGCGCGGGGCCACCGACTGAGCGCCACCGTCGCCCGTCGGGCGGTCGGCGTCGGCGCCGCACCGCCGAGCCCCGGCCGTACGGCCGGGGCTCGGCGGTGCCCCGTCAGCTGCAGCCGGAGGTGGCGCCGCAGCCCTCGCAGACGTAGCAGCTGCCGGCCGGGCGCATCTTCGTCCCGCAGGTCAGGCACAGCGGCGCGTCGGCGGCCTTGCCGATGACCGACTCCGCCACCTCGGTCGTGGAGCCGGCCTGCGTCGTGCCCGTCTTCGGGCCGCCCCGCGGCGGCTGCGGCACCTTGAGCTCCGGCGCGACCCGCTTGGCCCGCTCCGGCGGCGTGGCCGGGACCGGCGCGGAGGCGAGCGCGGTCAGGTCCACACCCTCCTCCTGCAGCACCTCCCCCGCCTCGGCGCGGACCTGGGCGGCCCGCTCCTCAGCGGTGAAGATCCCGAGCTCGGCCCGCTTCTCGTACGGCAGGAAGTCCAGCGCCAGCCGGCGCGCCACGTAGTCCATGACGGACGTCGCCATGCGGATGTCCGGGTCGTCGGTCATGCCGGCCGGCTCGAACCGCATGTTCATGAACTTCTCGACGTACTTCTCCAGCGGCACCCCGTACTGGAGCGCCACGGAGACCGCCAGCGAGAAGGCGTCCATCATGCCGGCCAGGGTGGAGCCCTGCTTGCCGAACTTGAGGAAGATCTCGCCGAGCCCGTCGTCCGGGTAGGACGAGGCGGTCAGGTAGCCCTCGGCGTCGCCGACGGCGAACGAGACCGTCTGCGACGGCCGCTTCTTCGGCAGCCGCTTGCGCACCGGCCGGTACTCGACGACCTTCTCCGGCTCGCCGGCCCGCTGGGCTCCCTTCGCGGTGGACAGCGGCTGGCCGACCTTGCAGTTGTCGCGGTAGATCGCCAGGGCCTTCAGGCCCATCCGCCAGCCCTCGTAGTAGATCTTCTCCACGTCCTCGACCGTCGCCGACTCCGGCATGTTGACGGTCTTGGATATCCCGCCCGAGATGAACGGCTGGACGGCGGCCATCATCCGCACGTGGCCCATCGGGGAGATCGCCCGCGGCCCCATCGCGCAGTCGAAGACCGGGTAGTGCTCGGGCCGCAGCCCCGGCGCGTCCACCACGTGACCGTGCTCGGCGATGTACTCCACGATCGCCTCGACCTGCTCGTCCTGGTAGCCCAGGCGTCGCAGCGCCTTCGGCACGGTCTGGTTGACGATCTGCATCGACCCGCCGCCGACCAGCTTCTTGAACTTGACCAGCGCCAGGTCCGGCTCGATGCCGGTGGTGTCGCAGTCGAGCATGAAGCTGATCGTGCCGGTCGGCGCGATCACCGAGGCCTGGGAGTTGCGCCAGCCGTTGGTCGCGCCGAGCTGGTTGCCCAGCCGCCACTGCTCACCCGCGGCCCGGGCCACCGCCACCGCCGTCGGGGTCCTGGCCCGGATCTCCTCGTTGGCGGCGGCGTGCTTGTGCATCACCCGCTGGTGGGCGTGGGCGTTGCGGGCGTACCCCTCGTACGGGCCCACCACTCCGGCCAGCTCCGCCGAGCGCCGGTATGCGGTGGCGGTCATCAGCGACGTGATGGCCGCCGCGAGCGCCCGACCGTCCTCGGAGTCGTACGGCAGGCCGAGGGCCATCAGCAGCGCGCCGAGGTTGGAGTAACCGATGCCGAGCTGCCGGTACGCGCGCGTGGTCCGCGCGATCTCCTCGGTGGGGAAGTCGGCGAAGCAGATCGAGATGTCCATGGCGGTGATGACGAGCTCGACCGCCCGGACGAACTTCTCCACGTCGAACGACCCGTCGTCGTTCAGGAACTTCATGAGGTTGAGCGACGCCAGGTTGCAGGAGGAGTTGTCCAGGTGGAGGTACTCACTGCACGGGTTGCTCGCGGTGATGCGGCCGGTCTCCGGGCAGGTGTGCCAGTCGTTGATGGTGTCGTCGTACTGGATGCCGGGGTCGGCGCACTCCCACGCCGCCTGCGCCATCTTGCGGAACAGCTCCCGGGCGTCGACCGTCTCCACCACCGACCCGTCGAGCCGGGCGCGCAGGTCGAACGTCCCGCCCTCCTCCACGGCCCGCATGAACTCGTCGCTGACGCGTACGGAGTTGTTGGCGTTCTGGTACTGGACGCTGACGATGTCCTTGCCACCCAGGTCCATGTCGAACCCGGCGTCGCGCAGCGCGCGGATCTTGTGCTCCTCGCGCGCCTTGGTCTCGATGAACTCCTCGATGTCCGGGTGGTCGACGTCGAGGATGACCATCTTGGCCGCCCGCCGGGTGGCGCCGCCGGACTTGATCGTGCCCGCGGAGGCGTCCGCGCCGCGCATGAAGCTGACCGGGCCGGAGGCGGTGCCGCCGGAGGAGAGCAGCTCCTTGGAGGAGCGGATGCGGGACAGGTTGACCCCGGCGCCGGAGCCACCCTTGAAGATCAGGCCCTCCTGCTTGTACCACTCCAGGATCGACTCCATCGAGTCGTCGACCGACAGGATGAAGCAGTTGTGCACCCTCAGGTTGTCGACGAGAAACTCGCCGGACTCGGTCTGGATGTCGTAGACGGGCATCGCGCCCAGCCGCTCCACCCGCTCGATCTCCAGTTGCTTGGTGTGCCCGCCCGTCCGGCCGGCCTTGCCGAAGCTCTCCTCCAGCCGGGCGGTCTTGCGTGGGTCGACGAAGCCGATCTCGTCGGCGAACAGCTCCCGGTCGATGGCGTTCTGGATGCGCAGCGACCAGCACCCGGCCCGGTCCGGTCGGCGGTCGGCCTTGAACGACAGCCGGGAGAAGATCCCGAACCGCAGCAGCAGCCGCTGCACGCCGCGCATCAGCCGCTCCGAGATCATGTCGATGCCCACCAGCGCAGAGCGCTCCCGGAGCGACACGTACCCCTCCGCCTGGAACAGGCTGCGCAGGTACGCGGCCACCACCGGCAGCGGCGCGGTGAACAAGGCGGCCGGGACCTCCATCTGCTCCCGTCGCACCCGCAGGCCCCACGTGTCCACGAACGGTCGGAGCTGTTCCCCGTACAGGCGGATCCGCCGGCAGTCCAGGTCGGCCACGGCGGTGTCCACCGTCCGCTCGTGGCGGTGCGCACCCGGGAAGACCCGTTCGATCGCGTCCGTCACCCACCTGTGCTCGGCCTCATTGACGGTCATCGCCTCGATGGTCAGCGACCGGTTGGTGCCGTGGGCGTACTGGCCGACGAACCCGTCCGACTGCAGCCATCCGGCCAGCGCCGCCTCGCTGATCTCCGTCGGGTCGAGCTCCCGCTCGCCGTACGAGTCGCGCCGGTGCCACTGCAGCCGGTCCCCGGGCCGCAGGGTGCCCGCCTCGACGAACCGTCCGGTGGTCGCACCGCTGCACCGCCACACCAGGTGGTCCGGGGTGACGTCGATGGTGTATCCGGCGCGGGTGTGCAGGCGGATGACCTCGCGCACACCGTTGGCCTTCGTGGCGACGATCCGGGTCACGCCGCGGCCGTCGTACACCTTGGTGCCGACCGCGTTCTGCTCCACCAGCTGACCGATCGGGACCAGTCCGGCCGGGGTACTGACGAGCGCGTCGTACGGCAGGCACGCGGACACCTGCTGCGGGGACGAGGTGCCGACGTTGAACCAGACCGGCGAGTTGAAGCTGAAGTACTGGTGCAGCAGCAGGTAGGTCAGCTCGTGGGCGAAGATCTCGGCGTCCTCGGTGGTGGCGAAGTAGCCGTGCCGCTCCCCGGCGGTCCGGTAGGTGGTGACCACCCGGTCGATGAGCTGCTTGAGCGACCACTCCCGCTGCGGGCTGCCGAGCGCGCCCCGGAAGTACTTCGAGGTCACGATGTTGGAGGCGTTGACGCTCCAGAAGTCGGGGAACTCCACGCCGCGCTGCTCGAAGTTGACCGATCCGTCCCGCCAGTTGGTCATCACGACGTCCCGGCGCTCCCAGGTCACCTCGTCGTACGGGTGCACGCCCGGCGTGGTCCACACCCGCTGCAGGCGCATCCCGCCCGTCCGCGTGGCCGGACCGCCGCTGCCACCGCCGTCGGACGGGCCGCCGGAGCCGTTCTGCCGGGCCGCGTCATCCACGCCCGACGCCGGCCCGGTCCCGCCCGCGGCAGCCGGGCCACCCGCCACCGGTGCGGTCGGCTCCGGCCCGTGCGCCGCGCTCCGGTCGGCCGCGTGCTCGTCCCCCGACATGCTCATCTGTCCCCCTCCGCGTCCTGCGGCCCCACCGGCCGCACGGTACTCCTCTTTCGGTCTCGGGCACGCCCCGGCGCGCGGCCCGGGCGGGCCCGTGTCAGGTCGCCGGCTGCGGTTCCCGGGACCCCCGTTGCGGCTCCCGGGCCGCCGGTGGCGATTCCCCGGCCGCCGGTTGCTCCTCCCGGGCCGCCCGCAGCGCGGCGATCTCCCGCTCGAAGTCGCTCAACGACTCGAAGGACCGGTAGACGCTGGCGAAGCGCAGGTATGCCACCTCGTCCAGCTCCCGCAGCGGTCCCAGGATCGCCATGCCCACGTCCTGGCTGGGCACCTCGGCCGCGCCGCGGGCCCGGATGGTCTCCTCGACGCGCTGGGCGAGCAGCGCGATCGCGTCGTCGTCCACTGGCCGGCCCTGGCACGCCTTGCGGACTCCCGCAATGATCTTGGCCCGGCTGAACGGCTCGGTGACGCCGCTGCGCTTGACCACCGCGAGCACCGCCTCCTCCACCGTGGTGAACCGCTTGCCGCACTCCTGGCACTGCCGGCGACGCCGGATCAGCGCGCCGTCGTCGGCCTCCCGGGAATCCACCACGCGGGAGTCGGCGTGGCGGCAGTACGGACAGCGCATCACGCCTCCCAGCTCCCCCGGGGCACACCCGTGCCAACCCCAACTTATGGTTTAACTACACCAGTGTGACTACTAGATGTAGGGGTCCCAGACTAGTGCCGCGGGATCGGGTCGCGCAACCCTGGCGCCCGGGTGTCGCCTGTCGGCTGACCGACTCCGGCCGGTCGGACCGACCGGTCACCGGGCCGGCACCAGGAGCTGCTGCCCAGGGTGGATGACGTGGTCCGACAGGCCGTTGAGGCGCCGGATCTCGTCGACCGCCTGGTACGGGTCGCGGCCGGGCAGGTGGCGGGAGGCGATCGACCAGAGCGTGTCGTCGGGCTGGACGACCACCACGGCCGGCTGGTGGGTGCCCGAGGCCTGTGAGGCCGGGGCGGCCAGCACGAGCCAGGCCAGGACGGTGACGGCGAGGACACCCGCGCACAGCAGCCACAGCGCCGCCCAGCGGACCCGCGGCACCACCGCCCCTCCGCCCGCCCAGCGGACCCGCGGCACCACCGTCCCTCCGCCTGCCCGGCAGGGCCCGACCACGTCCCGGCGGCGACCCCCGGCCCCACCGTCCCCCGGTCGGCACGGCTCGGCGGGCCACCCGACGGGCCGGTCGGTATCAGCGTGGTCGCGCGACACGCCACCCACCTCCGAACGCCAGTTCGATGTACGTGTGTACTATTC
Organism: Natronosporangium sp.; assembly: GCA_035306365.1. GTDB lineage: Bacteria > Actinomycetota > Actinomycetes > Mycobacteriales > Micromonosporaceae > Natronosporangium. The sequence continues at coordinate 19,543 of DATGOE010000136.1, forward strand.
GTGTACCAGACCCGGAGGGAGATGTCGAGGATCCGCCGGCGCGTCCGGAGCCGGAAGTCGTACATAGGTTTGTACGATCGTCACGTCAGTGCGACAACCGTCACGCCGCGAGGGCGTACCACCGAGGAGGCAGCATGACCCGGCACCCGAAGAAGGCCGCCGGCACCGCCGGACCGCGTAGCCGCCTGCGCCAGCGCGCGGGCAGCTCCGAGCTGCGGGCGGTCCCGGCCGTGGTCAGCTCGATGCCCGGTGGGTTCGGCGCCGACCTGACGCCGCGGCAGCGACGGATCATGGAGTTCCTGCGCCAGTGGGGCGAGGAGCACGGGTACCCGCCCAGCGTGCGTGAGATCGGCGAGGCGGTGGGGCTGGTGTCACCCTCCAGCGTCGCCTACCAGCTCAAGGTGCTGGAGCGCAAGGGCTACCTGCGCCGCGACCCCAACCGCCCGCGCGCGGTGGACGTCCGGCCCGCCAGTGAGCTGGCGGAGGAGTCCGGACATCGCCGCCCCGCCCCGGCGTACGTGCCGATGGTCGGCCGCATCGCCGCCGGTGGCCCCATCCTCGCCGAGGAGATGACCGAGGACGTGTACCCGCTGCCGCGGGAGCTGGTCGGCGAGGGCACCCTGTTCCTCCTGCAGGTCCGCGGCGACTCGATGATCGAGGCGGCGATCTGCGACGGTGACTGGGTGGCGGTCCGGAAGCAGCCCGACGCCGACAGCGGCGACATCGTCGCCGCGCTGATCGACGGCGAGGCCACCGTGAAGGTGCTGCAGGTCCGCGACGGGCGGCGCTGGCTGATGCCGCGCAACCCCGCCTACGAGCCGATCCCCGGCGAGGACGCCACCATCATGGGCAAGGTCGTCGCAGTCATGCGCCGGGTCTGACCGGCGCCACGCTCCCACCGCGCGGGATCACCACTGGTCGCGTTCGCGGAACTCGTACGGGTAGTCCGGGTCGTCGGAGTAGTAGTCGGGCACCTCGTCCGGGTTGGACTGGTAGACACCGCCGGTGTACGTACCGCCGGCGGAGCCGGCCGACTGCGCCCGGTAGGCCCCCTCCTGCCGGTCGGGATACGTACCCCGGTCGTCCGCGTACCCGTCCGGGTGGTCCTGGTCGAACACCTGGTCCGCACGGCCGCTCGACCCCGCGGTGTAGACGGTCCCTCCGGACCGCGGCGGCGCGGCGGGCGGGGCCGCACCTGGCGGTGCCGCACCCGGTGGGGGTCCGGCGTACGGTGGTGCAGCCTGGCCGTCGTACCCCTGGGCGGTCCCGAGATCCGGCTCCCAGCCCGGCTGCGGGTCCGGCGGTGGCGCCACCCGGGCACGGCCGGTGGCCGGCGCGACGTGCGCCGGTGTCGACCCGTCGCCGTCGTCCGCCTCCGAGCCGTCCGGCTCGTCCGCACCGGCCCGGCGCGCCCGGACGATGCCCACGATGCCCGTGACCACCATGAGCAGTCCCACCACTCCGATCCCGGCGACGACGTTGAGGATCCCCTGCGGACCGAGTCGGTCCAGCAGCGACCGACCGCGCGGCGGCGGAGCCGGGGCCTGCGCCTGCGGCGTGGAGGTGGGCTCGGGCGCCGGCTCGGTGGGGGTGTAGCGGAGGATGACCGGCACCACGTCCTCGGGATGGTCCAACGTGTCCGAGACGGTGAGGAAGTACCGCCCGTCTGCGCTGTAGGCGATCGCCTCCCCCTGCGGCTCGTCCGGCAGCGGCGTGATCCGGAACCGGCCGGAGGTGAGGGCCCCGACCACGTCGCCGTCGGTCACGTCGAACTCGTACGCGTCGGTCAGCGTCCGCAACGCCACCCGGCTACCGTCCGGCGCGTTGGCGCCCCCGGTGACCACCATCCGGGCCGGCGGGCCCACGGGATGCTCGGTGCCGGTGTCGACCGGTGTGAACTCGCCCACCCGCTCCAGCGGTGTCACGTCGTCGAACGACTGGCTCGGGGCCAGCTCGCCGGTCGGACGGTACAGTCCGGCCGACCCGATCTCCTTCGACACGATGATCGGCGTGCCGTCGCCGTCGAGGACGACCGCCTCGGCGTTGCGTGGGCCGTCGGGGTACCGGAACCGGTAGACGACCGGGACCCGGTCGGCCAGGTCGATCCGGTACAGCACCACGTACGGTCGTTCCGCGCCGTTGTCCCCGATGTCCGCGGCCCACAGCACCCCGGCCTCCCGGTCATAGGCCAGGTCCTCGGGGTCCAGCTGGTCGGGCAGGAAGATCTGCTCGCCGGTGGTCTGGCAGTCCTGGTTGAGGAAGAACAGCCCGTTGCCCAGCCGCCCGTCGTTGAGCACGACGTAGGTGCTCTCGTCCAGGGCCACCATGCCGGACAGGGCCACCAGCCGGCCGTCGGTCGGGGTGCACACCTCCTCCCCGGGCACGGCCGGCGGCACCTCCACCGGCGGCGCCCCGTCCCCGGACGGGGAGGGCTCAGGCGAGGTCTGCGCCACCGCGGGCACCGGGGCCACCAGCAGGAGGAGGCCCAGCGTCACCAGCGCCGCACGCACGACGCGCGGTGCCAGCGGCACCGACGTCAGCCGACCACCCACCGCGACAGTCTCGCACGTCGGCCGTCCATGACCACGCCCGGATCGGCGGGTGCCGCCTCCTCTGATCAGGCGACCCCGTCCTCGTCCCGGTAGGGGGCGAGCGCCGCCGCTAGCTCCGGGTCCACCCGGGCGGTGACCCGGGTGCCGGTCGGCTCGTGACCGATCGCGATCACCTCGCCCCGCTGGTGCAGGCGGGCCACCAGATCACCCCGGTCGTACGGCACGGTCGCGGTGACCTGCACGCTCGGGTGCGGCAGTCGGGCCTCGATCGCGGCGGTCAGGTCCTCCAGGCCGGCGCCGGTGCGGGCGGACACGAACACCGCGTCCGGCCACTGCCGCTTCAGCCGCAGCAGGGTCTCCTC
>DATGOE010000137.1:0-11557 GCA_035306365.1 Natronosporangium sp.
CACCGCCGAGGGCCGGAAGGCCACGAACACCCGGCCGTGGTTGGCGTCGCCGACGGTGAGCTTGAACCCGTTGTCCAGCACGACGGTGCGCCCGTCGGCGTCGCCCCGGTAGAGGTTGAGGCCGACCAGCCGGGCCACGTAATCGGCCTGCGGCCGGGCCGTGATGGTCGCCGCGTCGCCCTCCTGCACGACCCGGCCGTCCTCGATGACGACCAGCCGGTCGGCCAGGATGAGCGCGTCCAGCGGGACGTGGGTGACCAGCAGCGTACCGCCGTCGTGTGTGGACAGATGCCGGTTGAGCTCGGCCCGGGTGTCCGCCCGCGTGCCGGCGTCGAGGGCGGCCAGCGGCTCGTCCAGCAGCAGCAGCGGCGGGCGGCCCACCAGCGCCCGGGCGAGCGCCACGCGTTGCGCCTGGCCGCCGGACAGCTGCCCGGGCCGGTACCGGGCCAGGTGCGCCACACCGACCCGGCGCAGCCACTCGCCCGCCTGCCGGCGGGCCTCCCGGCGCCCGGCACCGCGACAACGCGGTCCGAACGCGACGTTCTCCACCGCGGACAGGTGCGGGAACAACAGGTGGTCCTGGAAGACGACCCCCACCCGGCGCCGCTCGGGTGGCACCCATACGCCGGTGGCGGGTTCGTCGAGTGGGCGCCCGGCCAGCCAGACGTGGCCGGCGGACAGGCGCAGCAGGCCGGCGAGCGCCCGCAGCGCGGTGGTCTTCCCGGCCCCGTTGGGACCGACGACCGCCACCACCTCGCCGGGGGCGACGGCCAGCCGGACGTCGAGCCGGAACCCGCCCCGGTCCACGACCAGGTGGGCGTCGAGCGCCGGCTGGCCGGGAACGGGCGGGTGGCCGCTCATGTCGTCGTGGCCCCTCCCAGCCACCGGTCGCGCAGGCTCGCCAAAATGGCGACGGAGACCAGCAGCAGGACCAGGCTGAGGACGATCGCGGCCTCCAGGTCGGTCTCCAGCGCGAGGTACACCGCCAGCGGCATGGTCTGGGTACGCCCGGGGAAGTTCCCGGCGAAGGTGATGGTCGCGCCGAACTCACCCAGTGCGCGGGCCCAGCACAGCACCGCCCCGGCGACCACGCCGGGGGCGACCATCGGCAGAGTCACCCGGCGGAAGGTGGTCCACCGGCCGGCGCCGAGGGTGGCGGCCGCCTCCTCGTACCGGGTGTCCGCACCGCGCAGTGCGCCTTCCACGGCGATGACGAGGAACGGCATGGCCACGAACGACTGCGCCATGACCACCGCGGCCGGCGTGAACGGGATGGTGACGCCGAAGGTGGCGTCCAGCCAGCCGCCGATCACCCCCCGCCGGCCGAAGACCAGCAGCAGCGCGACCCCTCCCACCACCGGCGGCAGCACCATCGGGACGGTGACCAGGGCGCGCACCACCCGCCGGCCACGGAAGGGGGTCCGCGCCAGCAGCCACGCCAGCGGCACCCCCAGCACCAGACACGCGACCGTGGCCACGGTGGCGGTCTGCAGCGACAGCCCCAGCGCGGTGAGCACCCCGGGCTCGGTCAGCCGGGCCGGCAGGGTGGTCCACGGGGTGCGCGCCACCAGGCCGAGCAGCGGAAGCACGAGGAACGCCAGGCCGAGCAGGGCCGGCACCAGGGCCAGCACCGGTAACCGCGACCGGGGTGAGGGGCGGGCCGGTGCGGATCCGTCGGGGTCGGACATTGAGCTTCTCCCGCCTGAGCGGCGTCCGTCGCACGGACGTCGTTGGATTAGAGGTTGGCACATATAGGCATTCGTCACCAGTACGCGAATCCCCTAGTGAACGCAGCACGACCGAACGTTCGTCATGCGAACATACTGGGGTGCGGCGCGGGCTCCCATATCATCGTTCGCCAATGTAAGATGGCGGCTAGTCATGGGGGGCCGGCTCCGCTCTTCGGAAGGGCTGACGATGGGCGATGGTACCGAGCCACTCATCCACCTCGTGATCCTGTGCGAGCGTCGGCTGGCGCGCGAGGCTCTCGCCGCCTACTTCTCCGGCCAACCCGGCTTCGTCGTCCTGGGGCACGTCCCCACCCTGGAGCATCTGGGCAAGCTGTGCGACCTGACGCGCCCGCAGGTGGCCCTGGTCGAGGTCGACTCGCTGGAGTCGTCGACCGTGCAGGCGCTGGCCCGCCTGCGTGAGGCGCACCCGGTGCTCGACGTCGTCGTGATCTTCACAACCGTGTCGCCGGAGGTCCACGCCGAGGCGGTGGGGCACGGCCTGACCGCACTGGTCCCCGGCACCTCGGGCCTGGACGAGATGGCCCGGATGGTGCGGATCCGGGCCCGCCAGCGGCGGGCGCCCTGCCCGCCGCCGGGCAACGGGCGTGCCCTGACCGACCGGGAGATGGCCATCCTGTCGCTGATGACCGCCGGCCACACCACCGACGACATCGCGGAGCTGCTGCGGATCAGCCCGCACACCGTGGACAACCACCGTCGCCGCATCTACACCAAGCTCGACGTGGACAACCGCAGCGCCGCAGTGTCGCGGACGATGTCGCTGGGCATCTTCCCGACGCCGTGGGTGGCCAGCACCACCGGACCGAACGCCACCGGCGACGTCCCGGCGCTGACCGCGCGCGAGCGGGAGATCCTCCACCACATCGCCGACGGCCACACCACCCGCCAGACCGCCCGGGCACTCGGCATCGCCGCCAAGACGGTGGAGAACACCCAGGCCCGCCTCTACCGCAAGCTCGGTACCCACAACCGGATCGAGACCCTCACCGTCGCGTACCGACTCGGGTTGATCCGGCTGGCCGCCCGCTCCTGAGTCCGCCCCGGCCACAGCCACCTGCAGGTACGTTCGGCCGATGGCGGGCGGCCGGTTATCATGGCCTCGGCCCGAGGGGCCTCGCGCCCGTGTGAGCCACACAGCACCGGTGGTGGCGACGGGACGCCCGGTCCGGCCCCCGACTGCGTAGCGCAGCCGAAGGAGGGAGGGGAGCCTATGGCCGGCGGCCTGCGCGCGCGCGGGCGGTCGCGGTGATCCTGGTCGTCGCCCTGGTCGGCATGGGCGTGCTCGCCCTGGCCGTGCCGGCGCTGAGTCCCCGGTTCGGGCGCGACACCGGCTACGTCCTGGCCGTCGGCTTCCTGCTGCTGGGGGTCGTGCTGACCCCGGCCGTGGTCGACGCGGTCGCCAGCCGGCCGGTGGAGTTCTCCGTCCCGTGGATCCCGTCGCTGGGGATCGCCGTCACGCTGCGCCTGGACGGCCTGGCCGCGCTGTTCGCCGTGCTGGTCGTCGGCGTGGGCGCCCTGATCATGGCGTACTGCCCCCGGTACCTGCACGGCGACCACCACGTCCGCACGTACATGCTGCTGACGCTGTTCGCCGGCGCCATGCTCGGGTTGGTCCTCGCCGCCGACCTCGTGCTGCTGTTCGTGTTCTGGGAACTGACCGCGATCTCGTCCTTCTTCCTCATCGGCGGCACCGGCCCGCACTCGGCGGCTCCGGCCAAGCGGGCGCTGCTGGTCACCGCCGGCGGCGGCGTCGGATTGCTGGTCGCGGTCGTCCTCATCATCGTCGCGACCGGCACCTCGGACCTGGACACGATCGTCGCCCACCCGGAGCTGATCTCGGACTCAGGGTTCGCCGTACCCGTGGCGGTCCTGGTGGCGCTGGCGGCGTTCACCAAGTCGGCGCAGCTGCCGTTCCACTCCTGGCTGCCCGGCGCGATGGTGGCCATCACCCCCGTCAGCGCGTACCTGCACGCCGCCACCATGGTCAAGGCCGGCATCTACCTGCTCATGCGGTTCTCGCCCGTGTTCGCCGACGCGGCCGCCTGGCAGGGGTCGCTGACCGCGGTCGGCCTGTCCACCGCCGTGGTCGCGGCCGCCCTGGCGTTGCGGCAGAACGACCTCAAGGCCCTGCTGGCGTACTCCACCGTCAGCCAGCTCGGCCTGCTGGTGGCGGTCACCGGTGTGGGGACACCGGTGGCACTGTCGGCCGCCACGGTGCACACGTTCGCCCACGCACTGTTCAAGGCCACGCTGTTCATGCTGGTCGGCATCATCGACCGGGAGGCGGGCAGCCGGGACATCCGGGAGCTGGGCGGGCTGCGCCGGGTGATGCCGGTGACCGCCACCCTCACCGCGCTCGCCGCCATGTCGCTGGCCGGCGTCCCACCGACCATAGGTTTCGTCAGCAAGGAGACGATCTTCCAGGGGCTCGCCGAAGCCGACTTCGCCCCGTGGGCCGGCGGTGTCTCGGCCGGCCTGGGCGTGGCGGCCTCCGCGCTCACCTTCGCGTACGCGATCCGGATCTTCCGGGGGGCGTTCGCCGGCCCGACCATCCAGCGGCAGCTGTACGAGCCGGCCTGGCAGTTCCTCGCCCCGGCAGCCGTGGCGGCCGTGGCCGGGCTGGTGCTCGGTCCGGGTGTGTCGTGGCTGGAGCCGCTGGAGAAGAGCGCGGTGGCGGCGATGGAGGCCGGGGTGGCCACCCCGGATCTGGCGCTGTGGCACGGCTGGAGCCTGGAGCTCGCCCTCTCCCTGGTGACGTTCACCATCGGGCTCGGGCTGCTGCTGGTGCGCCGCCGCGTCCTGGCGGTGCTGTGGCGGCTGCCCGCGCCGGAGACCGGGGTGTACTTCGACCGCGGGTACGACGCGGTCGAGGCCGCCGGCCGGGCGCTCGGCCGGCCGCACCGCAGCGGCGCGGTCGCCGCGTTCGCCGTGTGGCCCCTGCTCGCCCTGGCGGGGCTGGGGATCGCGGCGCTGGTGGGCGCCGGCGGGCTGCCCGGTCCGGCACCGGGGACCTCCCGCGCGTACGACTGGGTGGTGCTCGTGCTGCTCGTGGCCGCGACGGCCGCGGTGGTCCGCACCGGACGCGCCCTCGTGGCGGTCGCGGCGCTCGGCGTGGTCGGGATGCTCGTCACCGTCTGGTTCGTCCTCTCCGGCGCGACCGACGTCGCGATCACGCTCCTGCTCGTGGAGGCGCTCACGGCGGTGGTGGCGGTGCTGGTGCTGCGCGGCATGCCGGCCCGGTTCCGCCCCACGCCGGCGCGGCGACGCGCGCCCGCCGCGGTGCTGGCCGGCGTGCTGGGGGTGCTGACCGCGGCCGCGACGCTGGCGTTCACCGGCTGGCGGGACCGGTCGCCGCTGGGTGACTACTTCCTGAGCCGGGCGCCGCAGGACACCGGTGGTCGGGACGTGGTCAACACCATCCTGGTCGACTACCGCGCGCTGGACACCCTCGGTGAGGCCACCGTGCTCGGGGTGATGGCGCTCGCGCTGCTCATGCTGCGGGCGGTGGCCACGACCGGCGCGACCGGCCCGGGCGGCCCCGACGCGGCAGGCGGTCAGCCGGGCGACACGGCCGGCGCGGACGACACGGCCGGCGCGGGCGGCGGACGGCCGGTGTCCGGCGGGGCCGGCCGGCCCGCGGGCCGGATGCTGTTCCACGTCATGGACATGCTGCTCGCTCCGGCGATGCTGGCCCTGTCCGCCTACCTGTTCCTGCGCGGCCACTACGCGCCCGGCGGCGGGTTCATCGCGGCGCTGGTCGCCGGCGGGGCGGTCGCGTTCGGCTGGTTCGCCCGCGGGCGGGCCGGCGGGCCCGTACCGGTGCTGCGCGCGTTGCGTGCGCGTCCCCTGGTCGCCGCCGGCCTGCTGACCAGCGTGGCGGTGGGCCTGGCGCCGGCGCTGGTCGGGGAGCCGTTCCTGACGCCGCTGCACGCCACGGTGGCCGGGGTGCCGCTGACCACCTCGCTGCTGTTCGACCTCGGCGTCTACCTGATCGTCCTGGGGCTGCTCGTGGCCGCGGTGAGCCGGCTGGGCACGGCCGGGCTGCACTCGCCGGACGTCCGCGCGCGGCGGGTGGTCCTGCGACACCTGCGGGAGTCGCGGTGACCGCCGCGATCGCCGCCGGCGTCCTGGTCGCGGCCGGTGTCTACCTGCTGCTCCAGCGTGGCCTCATCCGGGTCATCCTCGGCTTCGTGCTGCTCGGGCACGCGGCCAACGTGGTGATCGTGGCCGCCGGGGGGATGCGCCTGCGCGACGCACCCCTGCTGTCCGGTGCCGGCACGGACCGGATGGCCGACCCGCTGCCCCAGGCCTTCGTGCTCACGGCGATCGTCATCACCTTCGGCCTGACCGTCTACCTGCTGGCGATCGCGCGCGCCGGCGGCGACGACGACCCGCCCGAGGAGTCCTCCGATGAGGAGGATCCGCGGTGAGCGGCCTGCTGCTCGCGCTGCCGGTGGCGCTACCGCTGCTGGCCGCGGGAACGATCCTCGCCCTGCCCGGCCCGCGGTGGCTGCGGCGGGTGGTGGCGGTCGGCGCCCACGTGGCGGTCGCCGCGGTGGGGGCGGTCCTGCTCGCCCGCACCCTCGGCGGTGACGTGGTCAGCCTCAGCGTCGGCGCGTGGCCCGGCGGCGTGTCGATCGTGCTGGCCGCCGACGCGCTCAGCGCGCTGCTGGTGCTCGTCACCGGTGGCCTGGTGGCGGTCTGCCTGCCGTTCGCCGCCGCCACCGGCGACGACCGGCACCGGATGTTCCTGCCGCTGGTCCTGACGCTGACGACCGGGGTGTACGGCGCGTACCTCACCGCGGACCTGTTCAACCTGTTCGTGTTCATCGAGGTGATGCTGGCGCCCTCGTACGCGCTGGTGATCCTCGGCGGCGGTCGCGAGCGGGTGGCCGCGGGACGGATCTACCTCACCGTCAGCCTGCTCGCCTCGACCGCCTTCCTCGTCGGCGTCGGTCTGGTCTACGGCCTGACCGGCACCGTCAACCTGGGTGCCCTGGCGGGCGCGGCGGCGCAGTCGCCGGCGGTGGCGGTGGCGGCGGGCGTGGTGCTCGTGGCGATGGCGGTCAAGGCCGGCGTGGTCCCGCTGCACACCTGGCTCCCCCGGGTCTACCCGCACACCACCCCGGCCGTGACCGCCCTGTTCTCCGGCCTGCTCACCAAGGTCGGCGTCTACGTGATCCTGCGCGTCTACGCGGTGGTGTACGCGGGCGACGCCACGTACCGCTGGCTGCTGGTGGGGCTCGCGGCCGCCACCATGCTGGTAGGCGCGGTGGGGTCGCTGGGGGAGCGGACGTTCCGCGCCATCCTGGTGTTCGGGATGGTCAGCCACATCGGGTACATGATCGTCGGCCCGGCGCTGTTCACCGACCTGGCGCTGGCCGCGGCGGTGTTCTACTTCGTGCACCACGTCCTGGTCAAGGCCGGCCTGCTCATGTGCGCCGGCGCGGTCGAGCTCACCTACGGCACCGGTGAGCTGCACCGGCTGGGTGGGCTGGTCAGCCGGGCGCCGTTGCTGGCGCTCGTGTTCATGGTGGGAGGCATGTCCCTGTCCGGGCTGCCACCCCTGTCGGGGTTTGTCGCCAAGCTGACGGTGATCCGCGCCGCGGTGGTGGACCAGCAGTGGCTGCTCGCCGTCGTCGCGGCCCTCGCCGGTCTGTTCACCGTGGCCGCGATGGTCAAGATCTGGAACAACGTGTTCTGGGGCCACGACGGGGTCGGCGGCTGGGACGACCTGGGTGCGCCGGTCGTGGCCGCCGCGCGGGTGCGCCCGGCGCTGCTGGCACCGGCCGTGGTGCTGGTGGCCTGCTCGGTGGTGTTCGGCCTCGGGGCGTACCCGCTGCTGACCGCGGCCCAGGCGGCGGCGGCCGGCCTGGTCGAACCGGCCGCCTACATCTCGGCGGTGATGTCCCCGTGACCGCGCGACGTGGACCGGTGCGCCGCGGGTTCGTGCGCACCTGGCGGATCGCCCGTTTGGTGGTCTACTTCACCGGGCAGTTCCTGCTGTCCAACCTCCAGGTGCTGTGGGAGATCCTCACTCCCGGCAGCCGGGTAGCGCCGGCGATCGTCGCCGTACCCCTGCGCTGCCGGACCCGCACCGAGATCGTCTCGTTCGCCAACCTGGTGACGCTGACACCCGGCACGCTCGTCCTGGAGATCGTGCGCGACCCGCCCCTGATCTACCTGCACGGAATGTTCTTCCATGACGTGGACGCGGTCCTGGCCGGCCTGCGGCGGCTGGAGGACCACCTGCTCGCGGCGATGCGCCCGGTCGAGGCGACCCGGACCGGACGGAGGTGAGGCGAGATGGTGTTCGACGTGGTCCTCGGTGGGCTGGCGCTGGCGATGGCGGCCGCCACCGCCCGGGTCATCCTCGGGCCGAGCAACGCCGACCGGGCGCTGGGCGTGGACTTCGGGTTCGCGGTCTTCGTCGCCGCGGTCGCGGTGCTGGCGGTACGGCTGGAGCAGCCCGCCCTGTTGGATCTGGTGCTCGCCGCGACCCTGCTCGGGTTCCTGACCACGGTCGCGCTGGCGGCGCTGGTGGAGCGGAGCCGGTGATGGGCGTCCAGGACGTGGTCGGGCAGGTCCTCATCGGGCTGGGCGGGTTCCTCATGGTCAGTGCCGGGCTGGGTATGGTGCGGCTGCCCGACGTCATCCACCGCACGAACGCCGTGGCCAAGGCAGCGGTCCTCGGCGTGTCGCTCATCCTGCTCGGGGCGGCGGTGCTCATGCCCACGCCACACGCGGTGGTCACCGTGATGCTGGCGATCCTCGCGCAGCTGTTCACCGCCCCGGTGGCCGGGTACGCGGTGGGCCGGGCCGCCTACCGCTCCCGCGCCCCGCTGTCGCCGGCCACATTCCGTGACGACCTCGCCGAGAAGCGGTAGCACGGGGCGGATGCCGGTCACGGGTCGACCGCGGACGCCCGCTCCGGGGCCGTACTGTCGGGTAGCTGACAGACCCGGGCGGGGCCGCGTGCGATGCTTACCTGCGGCGTCCCGCGCGTACCATCCCGCGCGGCGCTCGGGACGGCGGGAGGAGAGCGACGTGAAACGACTGATCCGCAACAGGCTCGGGACCTGGCTGACGGTGGTGGCGGCGGTGTTCTGCATCGGACTGTCCGGCTGCGGCGGGGACGGCGGCGGCTCGCCGGACAGTGGCACGAGCCCGTCGGCGGCGGCTCCCAGTTCCGCGCCGGCACCGGGCGACTCCGGTGGTGACTCGGCAACGGGCGACGAGTACTGCGACGCGCTGATGGCCGCCATGGAGGAGTACGACGCCGAACTCAGCTCGCAGGACGACTTCTCCGAGATGTTCGCAAAGTACGCGGAGGCCCTGCGGAAGGTCGAACCTCACGCGTCCGGGGACACCGCCGCTGCCCTGGAGACCCTCATCGACTACTACGAGGCGGTCGCCAGCGGCGGCATGGAGGCGGTGGGGTCCGTCGGCGACGACTTCTCGAGGGCCATCCAGGGCGTGTTCGGCCCGTGCGCGGTCATGCCCCCGATCCCCGCGGGTTCCTGACCGCCGCCGGTCACCGGCTCCTGCGGTGACCGCCCACCCGGTGCCGCGCTGCCGAGTAAGGCGTGCCCGTTGACCCCGGTGGCGCGCCGCCCGGCGACGCGCTGGCCCGGTGACCCGATGGCGGCTGGCGACCCGGTGGCGCCCGACCGGCGTCGGTGACGCTCGCCCCGCCGCGCCGGGGTCGGTCCGGCGCACGTACGGTTCGGCGTATGGAGGATCTCCTGCGACGGGCCGCCGAGGAAGCGGCCCGGTTCCGTGCCGGACTGGCCGACCGGCCCGTGTCCGCGACGCGCGACCTCGGCGAGGTGCGGGCGCGGTTCGCCGGTCCGTTGCCCGAACACCCCACGCCGCCGGAGCGGGTGGTCGACGAGCTCATCGAGGCGGCCGAGGGCGGCCTGGTCGCCAGCGCCGGCCCGCGGTTCTTCGGGTTCGTCATCGGCGGCGCGTTGCCGGCGGCCACGGCCGCGGACATCCTCGCGACCGGGTGGGACCAGTGCGCCTTCAACGCCGTGCTGTCACCGGCGGCCGAGGCGGCGGAGCGGGCCGCCGGGGACTGGCTGAAACAGCTGCTCGGCCTCCCGGCGTCCGCGTCGGTCGGGTTCGTCACCGGTGGGCAGGCCGCCAACACCGTGGGGCTGTGCGCGGGGCGCCATCACGTCCTGGCCCGGGCGGGGTGGGACGTGGAGCGCGACGGGCTGGTGGGCGCACCGCCGGTGCGGGTGCTCGCCAGCCAGGAACGGCATGCCACGATCGACCGGTCGCTGCGGCTGCTCGGGCTCGGGACGGCGGCGGTCGAGGAGGTGCCCGCCGACCCGCGCGGCGCCATCGACGTCGCCGCACTCGCCCGGCAGCTGGCGGCCGGTCCCGCTGGGCCGACCATCGTGTGCCTGCAGGCGGGCAATGTCAACACCGGGGCGTGTGACGACCTGCGCCGCGGCTGCGAGGTCGCGCACGAGCACGGCGCCTGGGTCCACGTGGACGGCGCCTTCGGGCTGTGGGCGGCGGCCAGCCCGTCCACGCGCCACCTGGTCGACGGGGTGGAGCTGGCCGACTCGTGGGCGTGCGACGGGCACAAGTGGCTCAACGTCCCGTACGACTGTGGCTTCGCGTTCTGCTCCCGGCCGGACGTCCACGCGGCGGCGATGTCGTACGCGGCCTCGTACCTGGTCGGGTCCGGGGGAGAGCCGGCGCTGGCGGACTTCACCGCCGAGTCGTCGCGGCGGGCGCGCGGGTTCGCGGTGTGGGCGGCCCTGCGCGAGCTGGGCCGCTCCGGGGTGGCGGACCTGGTCGAGCGGTGCTGCGCGCTGGCGCGCCGGTTCGCCGATGGGCTGGCCGCCGCCGGGTTCGAGGTGTGCAACCAGGTGGTGCTCAACCAGGTGCTGGTCAGCTTCGGCGACGACGCCACCACCGACCGGGTGATCGCGGCGGTCCAGCGCGACGGCACCTGCTGGATGGGCGGCACCACGTGGCGCGGCCGGCGCCTGATGCGGATCTCGGTCTCCAACGCCACCACCACCGAGGCCGACGTGGACCGGTCCGTGGAGGCGATCCGCCGCCTGGCCCGCGCGGCTTGACCTTCGACCTCGCGTGAGGTTGCGGCCTGGTGGCCGACGGTGCGGGCGAGGGGAGCGGCGGGTGCGCGCGGTGTGGCTGCGCCGGTTCGGACCACCGGCGGTGCTGGCGGTGGAGGAGACACCGGAACCGCGGGTGGCGCCGGACCAGGTGCCGCTGGACGACGCCGTGGCCCTGCTCGCCGACGGGCGGACCGCGCTGCTGGTGCTCGAGTCGGCAGGGGTGCGTCCCGGCGACCGGGTGCTGGTCGAGGCGGCCGCTGGCGGGGTGGGCACGCTGCTGGTCCAGCTCGCACGGTCGGCGGGCGCACGGGTGGTCGCGGCGGCCGGCGGTGCGCGCAAGCTGGCGGTGGCGCGCGGGCTCGGCGCCGAGGTGGCGGTGGACTACCGCCGGCCGGACTGGACGGACGCGGTACGGTCGGCCACCGGCGCGGTGGACGTGGTGTTCGACGGGGTCGGCGGCGACGTGGCCCGGCGAGCCTTCGAGCTGCTCGACCCCGGCGGGCGGATGGTCAGCTTCGGTCTGGCCAGCGGCGCGTGGGCGGACGTGGACGACGCGGAGGCGGCGCGGCGGGGCGTGACCGTGGTACGGCCGTCGGGCGCGTCGCCGGAGCGGTTGCGCGAGCTGACCGCGGAGGCCCTCGCGGCGGCCGCCGCGGGCCGGCTGCGCCCGGTGATCGGGCAGCGGTTCCCGCTGGAGCGGGCGGCGGA
>DATGOE010000138.1:0-6941 GCA_035306365.1 Natronosporangium sp.
GCACCAGGTGCCGCATGATCCGGTCGGCGGTCCACCGCACGGTCGCCACCGTGGGCACGCCTAGACGTTCGTAGACCTCGGCCCGCTTGGGGTCGTAGATACGGGCGACCACCCGAGGCACCTGGTACGTCTCACGTGCCAGCCGGGCGGAGATGATGTTGGAGTTGTCGCCGCTGGACACCGCCGCGAACCCGTCGGCGTGGTCGATTCCCGCCTCCGCCAGCACCTCCCGGTCGTATCCGGTCCCGGTCACGGTCTGGCCGCCGAACCGGGGGCTGAGCCTCCGGAACGCCTCGGCGTTCTGATCGATGATCGCGACGCTGTGCCCCTGCTCCTCGAGCCGCTCGGCGAGCGTGGAGCCGACCCGGCCACAGCCCATGATCACAATGTGCACAGGTCCCCTTTCCCGGGTTGCGCATCTGCTGTGAACCTACCTCGCGCCGGTGACGCGCGCCCGCAACGGGTCGGATGCGGTGCGGGGTCCGGTGGCGCGGCGTCGACCGGGCCGACCCCGTGCGGGTCATGCGCACCGCACCCTCGTGCGGGTCGGCGCGCACCGCACCCCCGTGCGGGTCGGCGCGCACCGCACCCCCGTGCACCGTACGCTTGGCCGTTGTGGCTGGCTCCACAGCGCTGCTCAAGCGGCTCCTGGTGGGGCGACCGTACCGGACCGACCAGGAGCACGCCACCGTCCTACCGCAGCGGGTCGCGATCCCGGTGTTCGCCTCCGACCCGCTGTCGAGCCTGGCGTACGCGCCCGGCCAGATCCTGGTGTCGTTGTCCGTGGCCGGCGCCGCGGCGTACGCCTACGCGCCGTGGGTGGCGGTCGCGGTCGTGGCGGTGCTGCTGACGGTCGTCGCCGGCTACCGGCAGACGGTGCGGGCCTACCCGTCCAGCGGCGGCGACTACGAGGTGGCCACCGCCAACCTCGGGTGGCGCGGCGGGCTGATCGTGGCCAGCGCCCTGCTGGTCGACTACCTGCTGACGGTCGCGGTGTCGGTGGCCGCCGCGGTCGACCACCTGGCGGCGCTGACCGCCGCCGCCGCCGAGCACCGGGTCGGTGTCGCGCTGGCCGTGGTCGTGCTCCTGGTGGCGCTGAACCTGCGCGGCGTGCGTCCGTCCGGCCCGGTGTTCGCCCTGCCCACGTACCTGTTCCTGGGCGGCATGGTGGTGCTGGTCGGGTGGGGGCTGTGGCGGGTGCTGGTGCGCGGTGAGCAGCTGCGGGCCGACAGCGCCGACCTCGCCGTCACCGCCACCGGTGGTGGGCTGGCCGGGTTCGCGTTGGTGTTCGTGCTGGCCCGGGCACTGGCGTCCGGCTCCGTGGCGCTGACCGGCGTGCAGACGTTCGCCGCGCAGGTGCGGTCGTTCCAGCCGCCCCGCAGCCGCAACGCCGCCGCCGCGCTGCTGGTGCTGGGGCTGGTCTCGTCCGCGCTCCTGATCGCGATCGTCGCTCTCGCCCGGGCCGCCGACGTGCGGTACGTGGAGGTGCCCGAGCGCCAGATCCCCGGGGCCGGCCCGGAGTACGTGCAGCCGCCGGTCACCGCCCAGCTCGCCGACGCCGTCTTCGAGGCGGCGCCGGCGGTGGCGTACGCGGTCGTGGCGGTCACGGCGCTGGTGCTGGTGTCGGCGGCCAACACCACGTTCGACGGGTTCCCGAGCCTCGGCGCGGCCCTCGCGCTGAACCGGTACCTGCCCAGGGCCCTGCACACCCGGGGGGACCGGCTGGCGTTCTCCAACGGGGTCGTGCTGCTGGGCGTGGGGGCGAGCGTGCTGCTGGTCGCGTTCGGGGCCGACGTGATCAGGCTCATCCACCTCTACATCGTCGGGGTGTTCGTGGCCTTCACGGCGTCGCACGCCGGGATGGTCCGCCACTGGAACCGGGCACTGCGCGGTGAACGGGACCCGGCGGCGCGGCGGCGGATGCACCGCGCCCGGTCGGTCAACACGGTCGCCGCGGGGCTGTCGGCCGTGGTCCTCGGGTCGGTGCTGGTCACCAAGTTCGACCGCGGGGTGTGGATCTCCCTGCTGCTGGTCGTGGCGGCGTACCTGCTGATGCGCAGCATCCGGGCGCACTACGACGACGTGGCCAGCCAGCTGGCGCCCCCGGAGCACCGCCCGGTCCTGCCCTCCCGCAACCACGCGGTCGTGCTCGTCAACCGGGTGCACCTGCCGACGCTGCGGGCGCTGGCGTACGCCCGGGCCACCCGCCCGGACACCCTCACCGCGGTGGCGGTCAACATCGACGAGGCGGAGACCCGGGCGCTCGTCGCCGACTGGGAGGGCCGGGGCCTGGACGTGCCCCTCATCGTCGTCGACTCGCCGTACCGCGAGATCACCGACCCGATCGTCGACTACGTCCGGTCCGTACGCCGCGCGTCCCCGCGCGACGTGGTCACGGTGTTCATCCCCGAGTACGTGGTCGGCCGGTGGTGGGAGAACCTCCTGCACAACCAGAGCACCAAGCGGCTACGCAGTCGGCTGCGGTACCTGCCGGGAGTGATGGTGACCAGCGTGCCGTGGCGGCTGGCCTCCAGCACCGACCGGGAGGGCGCCGACCGCGAGATCACCCGCCCCGGTCCGACCGTGGACGTGCCCGACTTCGAGCGGGCGCCGGAGATCTGACGCCCGGTCGTCGGCGGCTGTGGCACCTGGCTGCCGGTGGCGGCTGTGGCACCGGGCCGCCGGCGCGCCGGGCCGGCGCGGCAGCGTGCCCGGGCCCGGCGCCAGCGGGGTGGCCGAGCCCACGCTGGGTGGGGGGTGTTAAGGGGAGGTTACTCTCCGTATCCTTGAGTGCACGTAGCCGTAACCACGGCGTCAACGGGGGGGAACAGTGACACACCTGCGGCTCCCGGCCGGCTTCGCCGGGCTCGTAGCCGCACTCGGCGCGGCCTATGCGACCACGCACCAGCGGTGGATCTGGTGGGCGGTCGGCCTGGCGAGCGTGGCCGCCGTCGCCTTCGGGGTGGTCCGCTTCCGGCCCCGGCGCCGTGCGCCCTGGTATCTGATCATGGCGGCGCTGCTGGCGATGAGCGGCGGGTACGCGGCCGCGATCGCCATCGGTGACCAGAGGCCGGACCTGCCCGGCCGCGTGGCAGAGCTGGTCTACCTGGGGGTGTTCGTCCCCCTCATGGTGGCCGGGGTGGCGAGCCTGGCGCGGGTCGGGGTGCGGGCGGTGGGCCGCATCGACGGCGTGGACGCCGTGATCATCGCCTCGGGGGTCGCGCTCCCGGCCTGGACCCTGCTGATCGGCCCGACGATCGGCGACGCCACGGACTTCCACCTGCCGACCCTGATCGAGGTGGCCTACCCGGTCACCAGCGTGTTCCTGGTGGTGCTGCTGGTGAAGCTGGCGGCCACGGTGCGGTGGACACCGGCGCTGCTCGCATCGGTCGGTGGGACGCTGGGCATGCTCGCCGTCAGCATGGTCGTCGGCATCGCGCGCCTGCGCGGGCAGTGGCTGCCCGGACCGGAGATGGTCGGATGGCTCCTGCTCGCCGCCGGGTGGGGTGCCGCCGCCCTGCACCCGACGATGGTGACCCTCGGTGAGCCGGGTGAGCTCCCGGCCAGCCGCCGCATCCTCAGCCGGCGCCGGCTGGCCGTGGTGACGGTGGGGGCGCTGCTCCTCCCCGTGCACCTGCTCGTCGAGGCGGCCCTGCGCCAGCAGGCTGAGCTCATCGTCCAACGCGCTCTGACCACGGTGCTGATCGGGCTCGTCCTGCTGCGGATGGCCTACGCGGTGTCCAGCCAGCGACGCGGTCTGGAGCGGGAGCAGACCCTGCGTACCGCTGGCGCCCAGCTCGTGTCCGCGACCACGGTGGCGGAGGTGACCTCGGTGGTGCGGTCGGCGGTGGCCCAGCTGCTGCCCGCCGGAGCCCCGCACGAGGTGGTGCTGGAGGTCCACGACACGCCGACGAGCGTGGCCGCTGGCACGCGCGTGGCCGCTGGCACACGCCCGCCGGCCTTCGCGGGCGCCGGCCTGACCGGCTCGCCGGCCGGCGTCGCGGCCGACCTCGCGGCCGACCTGGGGGCCGACCTGTCGGGCCTGTCCGGCCCGGTCGGCCACGTCGGGTCCCTCCACCGTCTGGTCGTCGCCGACAGCGGCGGCCGGCGGGACCCGCCGGACACCGTCCACCGCTGCCCGGTCCTCCTGCCCGGCCGCGCCGGTGGCGACCCGGAAGAGGTGGGCGTGCTCTACGTCACCGCGCCCGGAGCGCTGCTGGCCGACCTGCAGGCGACGGTGGAGGCGCTGGCCGCGCTGGCCGCGCTCGCGCTGGACCGGATCCGCCTCACCGACGAGATCAACCGCACCGCGAGCGAGCAGTACTTCCGCACGCTGGTGCAGAACGCCGCGGACATGATCCTCATCGCCGACCCCGACGGTACGGTCCGGTACGCGAGCCCGTCGGCGACCGCCGTGCTCGGGGGCGGAACGCCGGCGAAGCTGTGCGATCTCGTCGCGGCCGAGGACCACCCGGCGCTCAGACGGGTCATGAGGCAGCTCACCGAGGGCACCGGAGGCGGCAGCGCGGTCACCGAGTGCACGGTGGTCACCTCGGACCTGCGTCGGATCCGGGCCGAGGTGACCTTCCGGGACCTGCGGACGGACCCGACCGTCGACGGGGTCGTCGTCACCCTGCACGACGTCACCGAGCAGCGCCGGCTGCAGCGCGAGCTCACGTTCCTGGCGTTCCACGACGCCCTCACCGGACTGGCGAACCGCGCCCTGTTCTACGACCGGCTCGACCGGGCGCTGGCCCGTCACGCGCGCCGGTCGGAGCGGGTCGGCGTGCTGTTCCTGGATCTGGACGACCTGAAGCAGGTCAACGACACGCTCGGCCACGCCGCCGGGGACGACCTGCTCGTGGCGGCCGCGCACCGGCTCAGCGCCGCCGTCGGCGCGCAGGACACGATCGCCCGGCTCGGCGGCGACGAGTTCGCCGCGCTGCTGGAGGACATCACCGACCCGGCGGTGGTCGGCGAGATCGCGCGGCGGGTGGTGGCCGCGTTCGAGCCACCGTTCCGGCTGGCCGGCCGGCAGCTGCGGGTGGGTGTCAGCGTCGGTGCCGCTGTCGCCACCCCCGGAATGGACGGCGACGAGCTGCTGCGGTGCGCGGACGTGGCCCTGTACGAGGCCAAGGAGGCCGGGAAGGGGTGCTGGCGGTGGTACAGCCGGGCGCGCGACACCCACCCGCAGCGCCAGCGCACCCCCTCGGATCCGGACGCGGACCCCTCCCCGGTACGGCCGGTCGTCCGGGGACGGGTCCTGCCCGGACAGGGCGGTGGCGAGGCGACCGGGTCGGATCCGGCGGCCCGCATGTCGGGTGGTCGCGTGACCCTCGCCGGTCGGGGGTCCGCGCGGGACGCCCGCGGCTAGACTCGGCGGGCATGAGCGACGCGTCCGACAGGTGGCGGGTGCTGCGCCAGATCCGGGAACCGGGCGACCTGCGGTCGCTGACCGCAGACCAGCTCGGTGTGCTGGCGGCCGAGATCCGGGACTTCCTGGTGGCGAAGGTCTCGCGCACCGGCGGCCACCTCGGACCCAATCTCGGGGTGGTGGAGCTGACGCTGGCGCTGCACCGCGTCTTCGACTCACCCCGCGACAGCATCCTGTTCGACACCGGTCACCAGGCGTATGTCCACAAGATCGTGACCGGCCGGCAGGGCGGGTTCGACCTGCTGCGCCAGCGCGGCGGCCTGTCCGGTTACCCCAGCCGCGCCGAAAGCGAGCACGACCTGATCGAGAACTCGCACGCCTCCACCGCGCTGTCCTACGCCGACGGCCTCGCCAAGGCGTACGCGTTGCGGGGTGAGCAGCGGCACGTGGTCGCCGTGGTCGGCGACGGGGCGCTCACCGGCGGCATGTGCTGGGAGGCGCTCAACAACATCGCCGCCGCCAGGCAGCCGGTGGTGATCGTCGTCAACGACAACGGTCGCTCGTACGCGCCCACCATCGGCGGCCTGGCCGACCACCTGGCCACCCTGCGGCTCAACCCCAGGTACGAGCGGGTGCTGGGCCTGGTGCGGGAGGCGCTGGAGCGGACGCCGTTGGTCGGCCGGCCGCTGTTCGAGACGCTGCACGCGGTCAAGAAGGGGCTCAAGGACGCGGTCGCGCCGCAGGCACTGTTCGAGGACCTGGGCATCAAGTACGTCGGGCCGGTGGACGGGCACGACGTGTCGGCGGTGGAGTCGGCGCTGCGGCGGGCCAAGGCGTTCGGCGGACCGGTGATCGTGCACGCGGTCACCCGCAAGGGGTACGGGTACCGCCCGGCCGAGGACGATGTGGAGGACTGCCTGCACGGCCCGGGAGCGTTCGACGTGGAGACCGGTCGCCCGCTGGCGGCGCCGTCGGTCAAGTGGACCCACGTGTTCGCCGAGGAGCTGGTGGCCCTCGCCGACGAGCGGTCGGACATCGTCGGGATCACCGCGGCGATGCCGGGGCCGACCGGCATCGCCAAGCTCGCCGCCCGGCACCCGGACCGGGTCTTCGACGTGGGCATCGCCGAGCAGCACGCGGTGACGTCCGCGGCCGGGCTGGCGATGGGCGGCATGCACCCGGTGGTGGCGGTGTACGCCACCTTCCTCAACCGTGCCTTCGACCAGCTGCTGCTGGACGTGGCCCTGCACCGGCTGGCGGTCACGTTCGTCCTCGACCGCGCGGGGATCACCGGCCCCGACGGCCCCAGCCACTACGGCATCTGGGACCTGGCGGTGCTCGGCGTGGTGCCGGGGCTGCGGATCGCCGCCCCGCGTGACGCCGCCACCCTGCGGGAGGAGCTGCGCGAGGCGGTGGCGGTCACCGACGGGCCGACCGTGCTGCGGTTCCCCACCGGCAGCGTCGCCGACGACCTGCCCGCCCGGCGCCGGGTGGGCGGCGTGGACGTGCTGGCCGAGGCCGACCGCCGCGACGTGCTGCTGGTGGCGGTCGGCGCGTTCGGCCACCT
>DATGOE010000139.1:0-10849 GCA_035306365.1 Natronosporangium sp.
GCGGATGCCGCGGTCGGTGCCGACGAACTCGCGGACGAAGGGGGTGGCGGGCTCCCCCAGCAGCTGCGCCGGCTCGGCGTACTGCTCCAGCCGCCCGCCCTGCGACAGCACCGCGATCCGGTCCCCGAGCCGGACCGCCTCGTCCAGGTCGTGCGTGACCAGCACGACCGTCTTGCGCACCTCCCGCTGCAGCCGCAGGAACTCCTCCTGCAGCCGGCCGCGGGCGATCGGGTCCACCGCCGAGAACGGCTCGTCCATCAGCAGCACCACCGGGTCGGCGGCCAGCGCCCGGGCCACGCCCACCCGTTGCCGCTGGCCACCGGACAGCTCGCTGGGGTACCGGTCACCGTGCAGGTCCGGGGACAGGCCGACCAGGTCCAGCAGCTCGTCCACCCGGGCCGCGATCCGGCGCCGGTCCCATCCCAGCAGCCGCGGGACGGTGCCGACGTTGGCGCGCACGGTCTGGTGCGGGAACAGTCCGACGTGCTGGATGACGTACCCGATCTGCCGGCGCAGCGCGACCGGGTCGGACCGGGTGACGTCCACGCCGTCGAGCAGCACCCGGCCGCCGGTCGGTGCCACCAGCTGGTTGATCATCCGTAGGACGGTCGACTTGCCGCACCCGGACGGGCCGATGAGCACGACCACCTCGCCGGCCCGGACGTGCAGGTCGAGCGAGTGCACGGCGACCGTGCCGTCCGGGTACACCTTGCGCAGCGACTCCAGCGTGATGGCGGCCGCCTTGCGTGCGCCGGGGTCCGCGGTCGCGTCCACCGGAGTCCTTTCCGCGCGACGGGTGCCGAGGTCCCAGGTCGCGCCCGGAGGGGGTCACTGACGGTCGGGGCAGCGTGCTGCCATCGTAGCCGGCACCGCCGCGCGACCGACGGGCCGCCGGTCGCGGGCCGCCCCACGTCGGACGCGCCTGATAGCGTGGCCCGGGCAACCGAGGGATGGACGGACCATGTCGCCGATCCGGGGAGACGTCGGGGGAGACATCGGAGGAGGCCTCGGGGGAGACCTCGGGGGGGCCGCCGCCCAGGGGGTCCCCGGCAACCCCTGGTTCTCGTGGCGGTACGTGGAGGCGAACGCCGACGAGATCCTCAGGCGGCTGCTGGAGCACGTGACCCTGACCGGGCAAGCCGTCCTGATCGCGGCGGCCGTGGGCGTGCCCCTGGCCGTGCTCGCGTACTGGGTACGCCCGGCCACCGGGCCGATCCTGGCCGGTGCCGGCGTCCTCTACACCATCCCCTCGTTGGCGGTCTTCGCCTTCGTCGGCCCGTTGCTCGGGATCCGGTCGGTGTCGGTGCTGGTCCCCCTGGTCCTGTACGCACTACTGATGATCATCCGGAACACGTTGACCGGGCTGGTGGCGGTACCGGCGGAGGTGCGCGACGCCGCGAGGGGAATGGGGTACGGCCGGCTGGCCCAGCTGGTGCGCATCGAGCTGCCGCTGGCGTTGCCCGGGATCGTGACCGGGCTGCGGCTGGCGACGGTGTCGACCGTGGCCATGACCACGATCGGGGTGCTGGTCGGCCACGGCGGCCTCGGCCAGCTGATCCTCGGCGGCTTCCGGGCCAACTTTTACCGGGCCGAGATCCTCACCGGCGCGGTGCTGTGCGTCGCGCTGGCACTGGCGTTGGACCTGTTGCTGCTGGCCGCCGGCTGGCTCGCCACCCCGTGGGCCCGCCGGCGGGCCGCCTGACCGGGGCGGGAGGTTGCGGTGGGCGACGTGCTGACCGACCCGGTGACCGGGCTAGCGACCGGCGCGCTGACCGACGCGGCGGCCGGCCCGGTGAGGTCGACCCCCGGCGGTGGCCCGGCCGCCCAGGCCGAGCCGACCGGAGTGGCCGGCCTCCTGGACCGGT
The DNA here is from genome assembly GCA_035306365.1 of Natronosporangium sp. GTDB lineage: Bacteria > Actinomycetota > Actinomycetes > Mycobacteriales > Micromonosporaceae > Natronosporangium. Next base: position 1,866 of record DATGOE010000139.1, read on the forward strand.
TCATCGAGCTGGTGCCCCGCGCCCTCACCTGGCTCAACGACCCGCTGAACTGGACCAACCGGGGCGGCATCCTGGACCGGCTGGGCGAACACCTGCTGCTGTCGGCCGGTGCGGTGCTCATCGGCTGCCTGCTGGCGTGGCCGGTGGGCCTGTGGTTGGGGCACCGGGCCGCCACCGCCCCGTACCGGCGTGGCCGGTCGCGGACCGGCGCGGTCGGCCGGAACACCGTCGTCGTGGTCTCCAACGTGACCCTCGCCATCCCGGTGCTGGCGACGCTGACCATCCTCCCGCTGACCCCGATCGGGTTCGGGCGGCCGGCGGTCATCGTGGCGTTGGCCATCTTCGCGGTGCCACCGTTGCTCGCCACCGCCTACACCGGCGTGACCGAGGTCGACGCCCAGGCGCGGGACGCGGCCGTGGGTATGGGCCTGTCCGGTGGGCAGCTGCTGCGGCGGGTGGAGCTGCCGTTGGCCGTGCCCTACCTGGCCGCTGGTTTCCGCACCGCGTCGGTCCAGGTGGTGGCCACGGCGTCGCTGGCGGCGTTCGTCAACGGCGGCGGCCTCGGCCACATCATCCTGCCCGGGTTCGGCCTCGGCCTGGTCACCGGAGGCGACCAGGTGGTGGCCGGCGGCATCCTGGTGGCGGTCCTGGCGCTGGCCGTGGAGGGCGTCCTGGGGCTGGCCCAACGGGCCGTCACGCCCCGCCCACTGCGGCGGACCGGCGCGCGGCGTCGCGCCAACCCGACGCCGTAGCGGCCGGGCGTCGGGCGAACCAGACGTTCAGGTGACGATTCGGTTTCGATCGCGGACGCGGGTTGCCGATGCCGGTGTGCGCGCGATTGCCTGGGCGGCAGCGGGCGGACGGTACCGCCCGTCCAGACACGCGGCCGGCAGGGTGTCGCGCCGGGACACAGAAGGCGGGCGGACGGGAGATGTACAGATTCGCACGTGTGACATTGCCGATCAGCGGCCTCGCCGTGGTCGCCGCGCTCGTGGCGGCGTGTGGCGAGCCGGGCCAGTCGGGCACCGGGGGACCGGCTCCGGGCGCCGCGGGCGAGGGCTGCGCGCCGGTGGCCGGAGACCAGCTGGTGGTGCTGGACGACGACAAGGGCCTGCAGACCGCCGACAACATCGTCCCCGCGGTCAACGCCGACGTGGCCACCCCGGAGGTGGTGGAGGCGCTCAACGTGGTGTCCGCGGCGCTCGACACGCCGAAGCTGGTGGAGCTGAACAAGGCCGTCACCATCGACCGGCAGACGTCGGCGGAGGCGGCGCAGGCGTTCGCGGAGGCGGAGAGCCTCGCTACGGCGGTCAGCGCGGGCGACGGTGGTGAGCTGGTGGTCGGCGCGGCCAACTTCCCCGAGAGCGAGACCCTGGCGCACCTGTACCGGATCGTGCTGGAGACGGCCGGGTACGACGTGGAGGTCCGCACCATCGGCAACCGGGAGCTGTACGAGCCGGCGCTGGAGCGTGGTGAGATCCACATCGTCCCCGAGTACGTGGGCACGCTGACGGAGTTCCTGAACGCGAAGGTCAACGGGGCCGACCCGGAGCCGCTGGCCAGCAGCGACGTGCAGCAGACCATGACCGCCCTGCGGGACCTCGGCGGGCAGGTCGGCCTGGTGTTCGGGGAGCCGTCCGAGGCGGCCGACCAGAACGCGTTCGCGGTCACCCGGGCGTTCGCCGACACGTACGGTGTGAGCACGCTGAGCGAGCTGGGCGAGAGGTGCTCCGGTGCCGAGACCCTGCTGGGTGGGCCACCGGAGTGCCCGCAGCGGCCCTTCTGCCAGCCGGGCCTGGAGGAGACGTACGGGTTGACGTTCGGGCCGTTCGTCTCCCTGGACGCGGGTGGGCCGCTGACCAAGGAGGCGCTGCGGCGCGGCGAGATCAGCGTGGGCCTGGTCTTCTCCTCAGACGGGGACCTGGCAGCGGGGTGAGCAGCGGCGCGCCGCTCGGGCGCGCCGGTCAGGCGCGCTGCGACCGGGCCGCCCATCCGATCAGGCCAAGGATGATCATGCCGGCGCCGAGGAAGAGGTGCAGCCAGTCGTCGGCGGTGTTCAGCGGGATGAAGTTGGCCGCGCTCTCCCGCTCGATCACCATGCCGTAGATCCACAGCGCCAGGTAGACCACCCCGCCGCCGACCAGGTACACCATCGCCGGGACCGCCGTCCACGCCATCAGCAGGCCGAGCACGCCGAACAGCAGGTGCACCGCGTTGTGGAGCACGGAGACCTGGAAGATGCCGAACAGCTCGGCTCGGGACTCGTGGCCGTACCACTCCAGCTCGCCGAGGTTGGTCGTGACGCCGGGCACGAAGCCGAGGATTCCGACGACGAGGAACACCACGCCGACCACGACCGCGAACGTGGTGAGCAGGCCGTGCCGCCGGCCGGTCCGCTCCTCCAGACGGTGTCGTGCTGCCATGATCCGCCACTCCCTTCCCGGAAGGCCCGGTTGACGAGTTCCCGGCCGGCAGGCCCGGCAAACCGGCCGTCGCCCCCGCGCATGGCGCTGCCCGCCGCCCCGGGCGCGTGGCGCCGGCCGCCGCCCCGGGTGCGTGGCGCACCCGCCCGGTCGCCGCGAGTCATCGCGGCCGGTGAGGTCAGCCGGTGTTGCGCATGCCCGCGGCGATGCCGTTGACGGTGGTGAGCAGTGCCCGCTGCAGGGCCGGGTCGCCGGCGCCGCCGGACCGGTACTGCCGCAGCAGCGCCACCTGCAGGTGGTGCAGCGGCTCCAGGTAGGTGTCACGGACCGCCAGCGTCCGGCGCAGGACCGGCTGGCCGGCCAGGGGCGCGGTCTCGCCGGTCAGCCGGAGCACCTCGGCGACCGTCCGGTCGTACTCGGCCGCGATGAGGTCGAACACCGGTCGCAGGGGTGCGGGCACCAGCCCCGCCACGTACCGCCGGGCGATCTCCAGGTCGGTCTTCGCCAGCATCATCTCCACGTTCGAGCAGAAGGTGCGGAAGAAGTGCCACTGCCGGTACATCTGCGCCAGCTCGTCTCCCAGACCGGCGGCCCGGGCCGCGGCCAGGCCCGACCCGACGCCGTACCAGCCCGGGACGATCTGTCGGGACTGGGTCCAGCCGAACACCCACGGGATGGCCCGCAGCCCGGACAGGTCGCGGGCGGCGCCGGGCCGCCACGCCGGCCGGGAGCCGATCTTCAGCTCGGCGAGCAGCTCGGTCGGGGTGGCGGCCAGGAAGTAGTCGGGCAGCCGCGGGTCGTCGACCAGCCGCCGGTACGCGGTGTGGGCGGCCGCCGAGACCGTGTCCATCGTCCGGTTCCAGCCGGCGAGCAGCGCCTCGGGCTGGCGGGGCGCGGTGTGCAGCACCGCGGCCTGCAGCACCGCCGCCACGGTCAGCTCCAGGTTCTCCCGGGCCAGCGCGGGCAGCGTGTACTTGTCGGAGATCACCTCACCCTGCTCGGTGACCTTGATGGCGCCGTCCAGGGTCCCGTACGGCTGGGCGAGGATCGCCTCGTGGGTGGGGCCGCCGCCGCGACCCACCGTGCCGCCGCGGCCGTGGAACAGGCGCAGCCGCACCCCGTGTCTGTGCGCGACGTCGCGCAGCGCCCGCTGGGCGCGGTGGATGGCCCACTGCGACGTGGTGATGCCCGCCTCCTTGTTCGAGTCGGAGTAGCCGAGCATCACCTCCTGCACGTCCCCGGCGGCGCGGACCAGCGCCCGGTACGCCGGCACGGACAGCAGCCGGTCCAGCAGGCCGCCGGCGTCGTCCAGCTCGGCCACCGACTCCAGCAGCGGGACGAAGCCGATCCGCGCCGTACCGGCGTGCGGGTCGACCAGGCCGGCCTCGCGCGCGAGCACGACGGCGGCGAGCACGTCGTCGACGTCGCGGGTGTGGGAGATGACGTACGACTCGATGACCTCCCGCCCGAACGTCGCCTGCGCCCGGCGGATCGTCGTGAAGACCTCCCGGGTGCGCCGGGCGCGGTCGGACAGCGGCGCGTCGGGGGGTGCCAGCGGGCGGCGTCCGGCCAGCTCCCGGGCGAGCAGCTCGGTGCGTTGGGGGCGGGGCAGCCGCAGGTACGCGTCGTGCTCGCCGGCCCGGGCGTAGAGCTCGGCGAGCACCTCGTGGTGGGCGTCGGCGTGCTCGCGGATGTCGAGGGTGCCCAGGTGCAGGCCGAACGCGGACACGGTCCGGACGATCGTGGCCACCCGGCCGGCGGCGACCAGCCCGCCCCCGTGCCGGGCCAGCGAGGTGCGGATCACCTCCAGGTCGGCCACGAGCTCGCCGAAGCCGAGGTAGTCCCGTCCGGGCACGTGCGGGGAGCCGGTGGCGAGCCGGGTACGGGTGTTGGCGAGCTTGGCCCGGATGGCGCGCAGCTTCAGCCGGTACGGCTCCTCGGCGTTGACCCGGCGGAACCGCGGGTCGAGGTCGGGAAGTGCCGCCAGGTCCCGGGCGAGGCTGGCCGACAGCTCGGGCGAGACCTCCCGCAGCCGGTCGGAGACGCTCAGGTCGGCGATGAGCGCGTCGACGGCCGCCTCCGCCGCCGCGATGCCGTGCTCGTGCTGGATGAGCAGCACATCGCGGGTCACCTCGGGGGTGACGTACGGGTTGCCGTCCCGGTCCCCGCCGATCCAGGAGCCGAACGTCAGCGGGCGGGCCGTGGGCGGCAGCTCCACCTCGAGCCGGCCCAGCGTGGCCGCGAGGTCGTCGAGCACCCGGGCGGCCGCGTCGGCGTACAGGTCACGCAGGTAGTAGACGGCGTTGCGGGCCTCGTCGGTCGGCTCGGGCCGGGCCGACCGCAGCTCGTCGGTCTGCCAGATGAGGTCGATCAGCTCCGCCAGCCGGTGCTCGCGGGCGGTGGCGGGCTCTCCCCACCGCAGCGCGTCGGTCGCCTCCGCGTCCAGCTCGTCGGCGATCGCCCGCTGTTTGGACAGGATCGACCGGCGGGCCGCCTCGGTGGGGTGGGCGGTGAACACCGGCCGGACGGCGAGCCGCCGCGCGACCGCCGCCACCTCGGCCGCGGCGACTCCGCGCTCGGCGATGAGCGCGGCTGCGCGCTCCAGCCAGCCCCCCTCCGCGGCGCGCCGCCGCCGTAGCTCGCGCGCCCGGTGCACCTGTTCGGTGATGTTGGCCAGGTGGAAGTACGTGGAGAACGCCCGGGCCAGCAGCGTGGCGGTGGGGACCTCGACGGCGGCCAGGCGGGCGGCGGCCCGTTCCGGGTCGGTGCGGACCAGGTGACGGACCTCCTCGACCAGGTCGAGCAGCGGCCGCCCCTCCTGCCGGACGAGCGTCTGACCGAGCAGGTTGCCCAGCCGGCGGATGTCCGACCGGAGCGCCGCGTCGGTCGTCCCGCCCGGTGTGGTCACGTCGCGCCGTCCCTCCCCAGATCCGTACGCGGGACGGCGCTGTCCCGGCCGCCCCGATGCTACCCGCGGTGGCACTGCCCCGGTCCGGACGGACCTGGCCGGGCGCCGGCCCGGCCAGGTCCGTCCGGATCACCACCGTCCGGCGATCACCACCGGCCGTGGTGCACGACCTCGGCGAGGGGGCGCCGGTCGGGCTGGCGCAGCGGCCGCAACGGCCCGTCGGCCGGCCACCCGAGCGCGATGAGGTAGAAGCAGCGCCGGTCCGCTGGCAGCCCGAGGATCTCGCGGGCCAGGTCATGGTCGGCCACGGAGGCGTGCCCCGACCCGATGCCCAGGTCGGCGGCGGCGAGCATGATGCTCATGGTCGCCTGACCGAGGTCGTACAGCGCGGCCTCGCGCTGCGCCGGGTCTTCCGGACCCACCAGCGCGATGGTGGCGGCGGAGGCGGCGACGTGGCGCGCCCCCTGCCAGACCTTCGACAGCCGCGCCAACTGGTCCCGGTCGGTGACCACCACGAAGTCCCACGGCTGCCAGTTGCGCGCCGACGGGGTCCGCCGGCCGGCCTCCAGGATCTGCTCCAGCGCGGCGTCGGGAATCGGGCGGTCGGCGTACTGGCGCACGTTGCGGCGCGACCTGATCGCATCCCATGTCTCCATGAGCCCATGGTCGCGCGTGCGGCGTCACGGCGCAGGCCGGGTGGGCAACCCGGTATGTCGCGGCCGGCGGCCACGCCGGCGATGCCTGCCCGCGCGTGGCTCAGCTCGCCGGGCCCGTGAGCAGGTCCTCGCGGGCGGCAGCGATCTCGGTCAGGCGTTCCCGCACCCGGGCCGCCCGCTCGTCCAACGCCCGCCGGACCCCGTCGACCTGCCGGATGGTGTGGGCGACCGCCTCGCGCGCCCGCGTGATCCGGCTCTGGACGGCGAGATCGGTGACGATGTTGTCGAACCAGATGTCGACGAACCGGACCAGACCGTCCACCTGGAACCGCGGTGCGGTGGGCACGGCGGCGTCGATGTCGGCCAGCTCGGTGCGCAGCGCCGCCAGGCACCGGTCGGCGTGGGCGGCGGCGTCGGCGGCCTCGTCCAACCGGGAGTGCTTGACCGCGCTGCCGATCAGCCCGCCGCCGAAGAAGGTGTCGTAGGTGGACCAGCCCGCAGCGCGGGACAACCGGTCCTCGGCGACCTCCAGCGCCGTCCGGGCCACGTCGGCGGCGTGGCGGGCCTCGTCGAGCTCGTGCAGCTCGCCGGTCGACCGGCCGTGCTCCTCGGCCAGCTCCAGCAACCGGCGGCCGGTCGGACCGCCCGACCGTCGCAGATGCTGTTCCTTCTCGTCGAGCACCGCCGCGTACGCCGCCGGCGCGCCCGAGAGGGTAGCCAGCCGGGCCCGCACCGCCTCGTGCTCGGCGCGGAGCGCCGCCAGCCGGGCCTCGGCCTGCTGCAGCCGGTAGCGGGCGGCGTCAGCCTCGGCCCGTTCGCGCGCCAGCCGGTCGTCGCGGGCGCCGCGCAGCGACGCCAGGATCCTGGTGAGGGTCAGGCCCTCCAGGCGCACCACGTCGCCGGCCTCCCGGGTGGCCTCCTCCCGCAGCGCCGCGACCCGGTCGGTCTCCTGCTCCAGGCGCTGCTCCAGCTCGGTGTCGCGCTGCCTGGTCAGCTCGTACTCCCGCAGCTCCTCGGCCGCGGTGGACAGCCGCTGCTCCAGGCCGTCGCGCATGGTCCCATTGGATCAGGTGACGGCAAGCCGGCGATACCACTCGCCCGGCCGCGTCAACCGGAGCCCGTCCGATGGCGTCCTGGGGCCGCGATCGGGAGGTGACATGGACCAGGCCGCGGAACGGGTGTTCCGGGACTTCGTGGCCGGGGGCGCGGCGAGCCTGCCGCGGACCGCGTACCTGCTGGTCGGCGACCGTCACCGGGCCGAGGACCTGCTGCAGACCGCGCTGGTCAAGACGTACCTGGCCTGGCACCGGATCCGCGACCCGGGGGCGCTGGAGAGCTACGTGCGCCGCACCATGGCCACCACGGCGACGTCGTGGTGGCGGCGACGCCCGTACCGGGAACGGCCCGTGGACCAGATCGTCGGCGGATGACCGGTCACCGCACCCCATGATCCACTTCCCGGCATCGGTACGACTCGCCGGCGCGGCTGCCGGTCACGGGTACTGGATCATGAGGACGGTCGCCTCGTCCGGTCGCCCCGCCCGGGTACGGTGGAACGCGTACCCCCGCCCGTACCGGCGTCGGGGGTGTTCCGCGTGCCCGAAACCCGGAAGGCTGACCGCCCATGACGCTCGCCGGCCTGCTGCAGGCCGCGCTCACCGACCCTGCCCTGGCCCGCGCCCGCGACCTCGCCGCCGAGGGTGGACCGGGCTCGCCGCAGGTCGACCTGACCGGCCCGCCGGCCGTCCGGCCGTTCGTGGCGGCGGCCCTGGCGGCCCCGACCGACCGGGGTGGCGCCGGCCGCCCGGTCCTGGCGGTCACCGCCACCACCCGGGAGGCGGAGGAGCTCGCCGCCGCACTGGCGGACCTGCTGCCCGAGGACACGGTCGCGGTCTACCCGGCCTGGGAGACGCTGCTGCACGAGCGGCTCTCCCCCCGCAGCGACACGGTCGGGCGGCGGCTGGCGGTACTGCGCCGGCTGGCGCACCCGCAGGGGCGGCCCCTGTCGGTGGTGACCGCGCCGGTCCGCGCCGTCCTCCAGCCCCAGCTGGCCGGTCTCGGCGACCTGGAACCCGTCCGCGTGCAGACCGGCGACACGGTCGACCTGGCCGACCTCGCCCGCCGCCTGACCGACCTCGCCTACCAGCGGGTGGACCTGGTCACCAAGCGCGGCGAGTTCGCCGTGCGCGGCGGGATCCTCGACGTGTTCCCGCCGGTGGCCGACCACCCGCTGCGGATGGAGCTGTGGGGCGACGAGGTCGAGGAGATCCGGACCTTCTCGGTCGCCGACCAGCGCACCCTGGCCACCGCCGACCAGCTGGAGGCACCGCCGTGCCGGGAGCTGCTGCTCACCCCGGAGGTGCGCCAGCGCGCCGCCGAGCTGGCGGCTGCCCACCCGGAGCTGGCCGACATCGCCGAGCGGCTGGCCGAGGGCATCCCCGTGGAGGGCATGGAGTCGCTGGCCCCGGCGCTGGCCGACGGCGAGCTGGAGCTGCTGGTCGACTGCCTGCCGGCCGGTTCGCTCGTGCTCCTGTGCGACCCGGAGCGCATCCGCACCCGCGCCCACGACATGGTCCGCACCAGCGAGGAGTTCCGCGAGGCGAGCTGGGCGGCGGCGGCCACCGGCGGGAAGGCCCCGGTCGACCTGGACGCCGTGGCGTTCCGCACGCTCGCGCAGGTCCGGGCGGCGGCGACCGGTCACGGGTTCGGATGGTGGACCCTCTCCCCGTTCGCGGGAACCGGCGGGCTCGCCGGGTCGGTCGGAGCCGGCGGGGAAGCGGCCCGGTCCGAGGCGCGCGAGCTGGAGGAGATCACCGGCCTCGGCGCCGGGGACGTCCTCGACACCGGGGACGCCGACGACGTGGCCGACGCCGGCGAGACCCTGACGCTGGCCGCCCAGCCGGTGCCCCTGTACCACGGGGACACCGCCGCGGTGATCCGGGACGTCAAGGCGTGGCTGTCCGACGGGTGGCGGGTGGCGCTGGTCCTGCCCGGCCA
>DATGOE010000140.1:0-20744 GCA_035306365.1 Natronosporangium sp.
GGTCCGCGACCGGCGGGCGAACATCGCGTGCAGGTCGCCGGCCGAGTACCCCGCGTCCAGCGCCCGGCGCACGCTGCCACGGGTCACGCGGTGCACGGTCGCACCACCGGCGGACTCCAGGTCGGCGACGAGGTCCAGCTCCGCGGCGAGCAGGGGCTCCGGGGGCCCGGGGACGACCACGGTGAGGTCCGCCTGAACGAGCACCTCGCTGACCGGCTCGGGCAGCAGCCGGTCCAACAGCGCCACGGCGTCGGGCCGGCCCGGGTGGCCCTCGCCGACCCGGGCCGCCGGGCGGGGTTCGGCCGCCGCACCGGTCAGCTCCGCCACCAGCGCCGCGCCGTACGAGGTCAGTGCCCCGCGCCCGGTGACGCCGAGGTGGGCCGCCTCGGCCAGCGCCTCGCGCACGGCCGCCTCGCGGCCGGCGGTCCGGCGGGGTGCGCGCCAGGTGAGCAGGGCGACCGCCTCGTCGGGGGTCGGCGCGCTGCCCGCCGGCAGACTGGCCATGATCTTCAGCACGGTGCGGTGCAACCCCGGGACACCGGCCCGCCCGGTATCGCCGCCCTGGCCCGCGAGCGGGCCAGGGCGCCCGCCCACGAAGGCGGCACGGGTCATCGCCCACCATCCGGTCACCAGCTGGTGCCACCGGGTGGCCAGGGGCGAGGCCCGCCAGCGGTCGTACCCGGCGGCGGGCAGCAGCTCCACGGTGCCGCTCCGGCCACCGGTGGGCGCCTCGCCGACCAGCCCCGCGGCGTGTGCGGCCTCCAGCAGCAACCCCGCCACCGGGTCAGGCACGGCCGCCGCGCGGGCCAGCCGCCGCAGGTCCCGTACGCCGATCCCGCCGCCGCGCCGCAACGGCGCCGGTGCGCCCGCCAGCGCCTCCAACAGCGCCTCGGCCTGGCGCACCGCCTCCATCACCTGGCCGGCACCGGCCGCGTCCGCCGCCGCGGGGTCGACGGTGGTGGCGGGCGTCGGCGGGAGCGGGTGCAGCTCACCCAGCGGGCCACGGTCCCGCCGCAGCAGCACGCCCACCTCCCGGGGCAGCTCCACCGTCGTCGCGGAGGTCACCGCCAGCAGGTGGTGCTCCACCAGCCACGCCACCGGGTTGAGCGGCGCCCGGTCGGAGGTCACCGGGGCGGTCGCGGCGTCGTCCACCGGCTCCCGGTCGAGCGGCACCGCCTCGCCGTCCACCGGGGTCGCGCCCGGCGTGCGACCGCCGAGGGCCCCGACCGGTCCCTCGGCGGCGAGCCGCTCCAGCACCGCCCGGGCGGCCGGTGGCGCGGACATCACCGCCCGGCGCAGCCTGGCCGGGTCGCTCACCAGGGCCGCGGTCGCGCCCGGCAGCTGCGAAGCGGGCCGGCCCAGCCCCGCCGGGTAGGGACCGGCCACGTCGTCCACCGCGTCGACCACGCGCAGCGCCTCGTCCGGACCGTAGACCAGCAGGTAGTCCCGTAGCCGCGCCAGCGCGGCACGGACGGCGCCCGGCTCCGCACCGGCCTGGGTGGCGGTCGCGAGCACCCGCGGCAGCGAGGCGGTCTGGTCCTGGCCACGGGCCAGCCGCACCGCGTCGAGGATCTCCAGATGGAAGCGGTCGAGCTGGTCCAGCGCCCGGCCGACCGAGCTTCGCGACCGCACCCGCTCCGCCACCACCGACAGGTCCGACGGCACCGGCACGATGAGGTCCGGGCGCAGGCGGAACAGCGCGACCAGCTCGTCATCGGTCCGGTCGCGCAGCAGGTCGGCGAGCGTGCGCGTCATCGCCGTCCCACGCTACCGCCTGGGCCGGACGGCGACCGCGCTCGCGCGCGGCGGTCGCGGCTCCACTCCTGCGGACTGCACCACAGGTTCGGGTTAGCCTAGTGGTAGTTGATGTTTCTTCAGCCCAGCCGAAGTCGAGGTCTGCCGTGCCAACCGGTCGAGTGAAGTGGTACGACGCCACGAAGGGGTACGGGTTCGTCACCAGCGACGAGGGCGGTGACGTCTTCGTCCCCCGCAGCGCCCTGCCCAGCGGCGTCACGGAGCTCAAGAGCGGACAACGCGTCGAGTTCGGCATCATCGACGGCCGCAAGGGGGCGCAGGCCCTCGGCCTGAGGCTGCTGGAGACACCGCCGACGCTCAGCGAGCTGCGCCGCCGGCCGCCCGAGGAGCTCCACGGGGTGGTCGAGGACATGATCAAGCTGCTGGAGATCAAGGTCCTACCGGACCTGCGCAAGGGCCGGTTCCCGGACAAGCGGACCACCCGCAAGGTGGCCCAGGTGGTGCACGCGGTCGCCCGCGAGCTGGATGGCAGCGCGAGCGGCTGACCGGCCGGCCGAGACCGACCCGCCCGCAGATCCGGACCCGTCCACCGTCGACGCGGCCGAGGTGGCCCGCCGGCTCGCGACGGATCCGCGGAACGGCCTGTCCAGCGACGAGGCCGCTCGCCGCCTTGCCCGGTACGGCCCCAACCAGCTCACACCGGCCCGGCGGGTGCCCTGGTGGCGCAGGTTCCTCGGTCAGTTCCAGGATCCCCTGATCTACCTGCTGTTCGCGGCCGCCGGCGTGTCCGGCGGCGTGTGGCTCGTCGAGGGCGCCACCGGGTGGCCGGTGGAGACGTCCGTGATCCTGGCGATCGTCGTTCTCAACGCGGCGATCGGCCTGACCCAGGAGACCCGCGCGGAGGCAGCGGTGGCCGCGCTGCGGCGGATGAGCGCCACCACCGCGAGCGTCATCCGCGACGGGGAGCAGTTCCGCGTACCGGTCACCCAGGTGGTCCCGGGCGACCTGCTCGTGCTGAGCGAGGGGGACGCGGTCGCCGCCGACGCCCGGCTGGTCTCCGCCAGCGCCCTCACGGTGCTGGAGGCCTCACTGACGGGCGAGAGCGAGCCGGTCCTCAAGGACCCGGCCACGCTGCCGGGCGAGGCGCCGCTGGCGGAGCGCACCGACATGGTGTTCGGCGGTACGGCGGTGGCGCAGGGCACCGGCCGTGCCCTCGTGACCGCCACCGGGATGGCGACCGAGATGGGCCGGATCGCCGGGCTGCTGCACCGCACGGGTAAGGAGCCCACCCCGCTGCAGCGGGAGATCGGGCGTCTCGGGCGCGTCCTCGGGCGGGCCGTGCTCGCCATAGCCGCGGTGGTCGTCCTCACCGTGCTCGCGGTACGCGGCGTGGACGACGTGTCCGACGTCGCCACGGTGCTGCTGTTCGGGGTCGCCCTGGCGGTGGCCGCGGTGCCGGAGGGGCTGCCGGCGATCCTGTCCATGGTGCTCGCCATCGGCGTGCGGCGGATGGCGGCCCGCCGGGCGATCGTCAAGCGGCTGCTGTCGGTGGAGACGTTGGGGTCCGCGTCGGTGATCGCGTCGGACAAGACCGGCACCCTGACCCGCAGCGAGATGACGGTCGAACGGGTGGTGACCGCCTCCGGCGAGTGCCACGTGACCGGGGTGGGCTACCGGCCGGACGGCCGGGTGGAGCACGAGGGCGTACCGCTGCGCGAGGGTCCGCTGTGGACCGAGGTGGTGTGGGTGCTCGGCGGCGGCGCGCTGGCCAGCAACGCGGCACTGCGCCGGGACGCCGACGGGCGGTGGTCCGCCGACGGCGACCCCACGGACATCGCGTTCGTGGTCGCGGAGCGGAAGCTCGGGAGGGCGGAGCCACCCTCCGAGGGGCTGAGCCGCATCGGCGAGATCCCCTTCACCTCCGAACGCCGCATGATGACCGCCCTCTACCCGGACCCGCAGGCCCGCGGCGGCACCCTGGTGGTCAGCAAGGGAGCGCCGGACGCGCTGCTGGCCAGGTGCACCGGGATCCAGGTCGGCGACGAGGTCGCGCCGCTGGACGAGGGGTGGCGCGAGCGCGTGCTCGCCGACGTGGACCGGCTGTCGGCGCAGGCGTACCGGGTGATCGCGGTGGCGTACCGGCGGCATCCCCCGGGCGCCGGGCCGCCGCCCGCGGACGCGTCGGTCGAGCGGGACCTCGTGTACGCGGGCACGGTCGGCATCATCGACCCGCCCCGGCCGGAGGCGGCCGAGGCGATCCGGCAGGCCCGTCGGGCCGGTATCCGGGTCCTCATGATCACGGGTGACCTGCCGCGGACCGCCGGCCGTATCGCCGCCGACCTGGGGCTGGTGGAGCCGGGCGCGCCGGTCCTGACCGGTGCGGAGCTCAACCGGCTGGAAGGGTCCGACCTGGTGGAGGCGGTGCGCCGCACCAGCGTCTACGCCCGGGTGGCGCCCGCGGACAAGCTGGCCATCGTGGACGCGCTGCAGGCCGACGGCGCGGTCGTCGCGATGACCGGTGACGGGGTCAACGACGCCCCGGCACTGAGGTCGGCCGACATCGGGGTCGCCATGGGTCGCACCGGGACCGAGGTGACCAAGGAGGCCGCGGACATGATCCTCGCCGACGACAACTTCGCCACGATCGTGGAGGCGGTACGACGGGGCCGGGGGATCTTCGACAACATCCGGAAGTTCCTGCGCTTCCTGTTGTCCTCCAACGTCGGCGAGGTCCTCGCCGTCTTCCTCGGCGTGGTGCTCGCCGGCGTGCTCGGCCTGTCGGCCGCCGGGGACGGCCTGGCACTGCCGCTGCTGGTCACCCAGATCCTGTGGGTCAACCTCGTCACCGACTCGACCCTGGGGCTGGCGATGGGTGTGGACCCGGAGATCGAGGACGTCATGAGCCGGCCGCCGCGGCCGTTCGGCCAGCCCATCGTCGACGCCCGGATGTGGGCGCAGGTGCTGGTGCTCGGCGCCGTGATCGCGGTGGCCACGCTGCTGACCATCGACATGTATCTGCCCGGCGGCCTCATGCCGGGCACCCGCGACCTGGACAACGCCCGCACCGCGGGGTTCACCGTGCTGGTGCTCGCCCAGCTGTTCAACGCGCTCAACGCCCGGTCCGGGACCGCCAGCGCGTTCCGGTGCCTGTTCCGCAACCGGTGGCTGTGGGGGGCGATCGCGCTCACGGCCGCGCTGCAGGTGGCCGTGGTGCACCTGCCCGGGCTGACCGTGGCGTTCGGGACGGTCCCGCTGTCACCGGACCAGTGGCTGGTGTGCGTGGCGATGGCCGCCACCACCCTGGTCGCCGGGGAGCTCTACAAGGTGGTGGTGCGCCGGGTCGCCGCCGCGCGCGCGTGACCGGGCGTCACGCCCCGACGGTCGGCGCGCGGGGGCGACGAGGCGGGCGCCGGCCTCCAGCCCCGCTCTACCCGCGGGTGCGTGCCGTGATGAGGGCCGCCGCCTCGACGAGGTCCCTTGCCCGGTGTGGTGCTCGGGGGTGGTCGCTGCGGACGAGGATCGCCGGGATGCCGGCCCGCTCGGCGCCGACGGCATCCACCTGGAAGTTGTCACCCACCATCCACCGCGTCTCAGGACGGCCGGGCGCGCGCAGGGCGCACCGGTACGGTACCGGCCCTTGGTGAACGGCTCACGGCTCCCGGAAGGAGACGACCGCGACCGCCTTGTCATCGTGGCGTTTGGTACGTGGCCAGCGCCGGCATTCGGGGTCGCTCTCCTCGGCCCCGTGGACGGCCTGGATCAGGTGGTAGGGGTCGTCCATGGTCAGCGCGAACGCCGAGGGCCAGTCGGGCGGCATGCGGTACCGGTCGACCCCGACCGATACGCCGTCGGTCATGGCGAGCACGGCAACCAGGTCGCCGCGGCGCCAGCGAGCCCGCCGGGCGTGCCAGGCGGCCTCCGGCGTGGCTTCCGCGATCCAGTAGCCGCCGGGCTTGTTGCGCTGCAGGAGCATGGCCTGGTGGAGCTGGCGCCACCGGTCCACGCCGGGCCTCTCCCGTAGTTGGCGGCGCTGCTCAGCGGCGACCGCCTGCAGCCGGTCGTCGCGGACCTGACGGATGCCGCCGGCCGTGGTCAGGGCGACGACCGGGCTGTCGCCGAGGACCAGGACGTCGACGTAGCAGTCGTCCCAGCGAACGATGCTCACCGTGGTCGACGGGTCGGAGCCGGGTCGCAGTGCGTACCGGTCGGCGACGGTCGAGATGGCGGCGGCGAGAAGTGCTGCCAGGTCGCCGCGGGACGATTCCAGGCGTCGCTGGATCTCGCGTCCGAGCGCCTCGGCCAGCCATCCGCCGGTGCGCCCGCCGGGCTCCGGTTGAGTGGCGCCGTCGAGTACGACGACGGCGTCGGACGTGCCGAAGATGCGGTCCTCCGTCGGACCGGCTGTGCCGGGCCGCTCGGCGGTACGGACGGACATCACGTGTGCAGGCGTGGCTCGCACAGCACTCGGCTGCCTCACGCGGGTGCGGCGCCGACCGCGGCGGCGCGCCGCAGCAGCTCGTCGATCGCGGCCCGGCCGGAGCTGCCGAGGTCCAGCGTGTACTCGTTGACGTAGAGCGCGATGTGCCGGTCCACCACGTCCGGCTCCATCTCCGCCGCGTGCGCCAGCACGTACTCGCGGCTCGCGGCCGGGTCCGCCCAGGCCGCCCGGACCGAGGCGCGGATCCACTCGGCGGCCCGGTCCGGTTCCACCGTGTCGCGGCGGGCGACGATCGCGCCCAGCGGGATCGGCAGTCCCGTCTCCGCCTCCCACCACTCGCCGAGGTCGACGACCGTACGCAGCCCGTACCGGTGGTAGGTGAAGCGGGCCTCGTGGATGACCAGCCCGGCGTCGAACGCGCCCTCCGCGACCGCCGGCATGATCCGGTCGAACGGGAGCACCTCGACCCGGGCCGGAGCGCGCCGGCCGGCCCACAGCCGGAACAGCAGGTACGCGGTGGTCAGCTCGCCCGGGATCGCGACGCCGGCGCCGGACAGGTCGGGGTCGCGCCGGCCGGCCGAGGTGAGCAGCAGCGGTCCGCATCCGCGTCCGAGCGCCCCGCCGCAGGGCAGCAGCGCGTACCGGTCGGGCAGCCACGGCAGTGCCGCCGCGCTGATCTTGACGATGTCGAACCGGTCCTGCTGGACGGCGGTGTTGGTGACGTCCACGTCGGCGTAGGTCACCTCGACCGGCGGTGCGCCGGGCACCAGCCCGTGCACGAGGGCGTGGAAGACGAACGTGTCGTTGGGGCAGGGCGAGATCGCCAGCGAGACCGTCACGGCCCCACGGTAACGGCAGCCGGCCGTGACCGGGCGCCGTGGACCAGCTCGTAGAAGCCGCCCACCCGGACCGCGCCGGCGCGGGCGGCGATCGCGTTCGACGCCCGGTTGGTGGCGTCGATCTCGCCCGTCACCTCCGTGTGGCCGAGGCGGTGCACCTCCCGGAACACGGCGGCCAGCAGGGCGTAGGTCACCCTGGTCCGCCGCCAGGCCGGCAGTACCCCCACGCACCCGAACCGCGGCCCGGTCGCCTTCATCCACAGCCGCACCAGGCCCACGTAGGCACCGGTCCGCTCCTCCACCGCCACCTGGTACGTCGCCGGGTGGAAACCGTCGGAGAACGTCTCCTCCCGGAACTCCGACGGCCTCCACCGCCATCCTTCGGTGCCCGGGGTCCGGCCGCGCAGGGTGTCGTCGAGCAGCCGCAGCCGGTCCAGGTCGGCGTCGGCCGCGCTGACCACCGCGATCCCGGGCGGCGGACCGGCGTCGGACAGCCGGAACCGGGACGGGTCGACCGGTATGCGGTAGGCGTGCTCGCGGCGGCTGACGACGAAGCCCAGGCCGGCGAGCTGCCGCCGCGTGACCTCGTCCCGCTCGTTCACCCAGGCGTACAGCGGCGACCGGCGCAGCTCGGTCGCGGCCCGCTCCAGCAGCGGTGCGTACGCGTCGTCGCGGCAGTCCGCGAACGACAGGAACACCCGGCGGTCCGGTCTGGTGACCGCGCGCAGCCGGCCCACCACCCGGGTGCCGTCGCGGGCCTCCCACCGTCCGCCGCCGTCCACGATGTCGATGCTGATCCTCGCCATCGCGTGAGGCTATGGGCGGGCACGCGGACCGACGACCGGATTTCGGTGGCGGCCGGCAGTGGCGCGCTACCCGGCCACGGCGGTGAGCGCCGTGGCCGCGCGGGTGAGGGCGGCCAGCGCCTCGTCGACCCGCCAGGCGGACCGGTCCCGCGGTCCGACCAGATTGGACACCGTGCGCAGCTCCGCGAACGCGGCGCCGGCGGCGGCGGCCGCGCACGCCACGCCGTACCCCTCCATCCCCTCCGCCAGCGCGCCCGGGTGGGCCCTGGCCAGCTCGGCGGCGCGCTCGGCGGTGCCCGTGACGGTGGCCACGGTGAGCACGTCACCGACCAGTGGGTCGGGTATGCCGGCCGCGAGGCGGGCCAGCGTGGCCTTGTCGGCGTCCGCCACGACCGTCCCGAACCCGAGCTGGTCCAGCGTCAGGAACCCGTCCGGCCCCTGCGCCCCCAGGTCCGCCTGGATGCTGCGGCGGGCGAGCACGGTCGCACCGACCGGTGCACGGCCGGCGAAGCCGCCCGCGATCCCGGCCGACACCACCGTCCGGTACGGGGTGCCGGCCGCCTCGGCGAGGGCGAGCAGCCGGGCGGTGCCGGCCGCGGCCGCGACCGGGCCCACCCCGGTGACGGCCACCGTCACCGGCGACGGCGACGGCAGGCCGGCGAGCACGGCCCGCCGCTCCGGCTCCACCGCCGTGACCACCAGCACGGGCCGGGTCATGAGCCGCCCTCGAGCGCCGGCCGGCGGTCGGGGGTCGGGGCCGGCTCGGGCCTGCCCCACAACCGGTCGTGGCGCAGCGCCAGCGCCAGCGCGGCCGCCCGGCCGGCGGCCAGCGTCGACAGCACCGCCACAGCACCGAGCCCCCACCGGCCGGGCACGGGCACGAGACCGAGCCCGCCGCCGGCCACGAAGGCGAGCATGAGCAGGGTCTCCGAGCGGGCGAACGCGGTGGTGCGGTACCGCTCGGCGACCCGCTCCTGCAGGGACGAGTCCACCCCCACCTTGGCCAGACCGGTCGAGACGGCGGTGACGACGCACAGCAGCAGCAGCGCCGGTAGCGTGAACGCGGCGGTGGCGGTGACGGCGGCGGCGGCCACGCCCGCCAGCCCGCCCGCCTGCACCGCCAGCGGCTGGTGGATCCGCAGCCGGCTGCCGGCTGCGACCGCCAGGAAGGTGCCGCTGACCAGGGCACCGCTGACCAGCCCGATGGCCACGCCCTCGCCGAGGTTCCACCCGGCGAGGTTGAGCGACAGCTGTCCCGGTGCCCGGATGGTGAAGGCGAGGAAGACCAGCAGGAACCCGTACAGCAGCCGGTGGCCGGCGCTGCCGGCGAGCACGTTGACCAGCAGCCGACCGGTGATGACCGGCTGTCCGTTGCGGACCAGGCGCAGCACCGCCCGCCGCAGCAGCGGGGGCGGGGCCTCGGGCGGGTCGGCGTCGGCCCGGGCGGGCAGGCGCAGGGCCAGCACCATGCCGACGAGGAAGATCCCGGCCGCCACCCGCAGCGGCCACTGCGGGCCGAACCAGTACGCGGCCATGCCCAGCGGCAGCACCACCGCGCCCGCGGCGGTGCCGTAGAGGCTGCCGCGCGCGTTGACCTGCGACAGCCCGAGCCGGCCGGGGAGCAGGCGCGGCACCGCGGCGGCGCGTGCCACACCGTACGCCCGGGAGAGGACCAGGACGCCGAAGACCGCCGGGTACAGCGCCACGCTGTCGAGCTCACCGGCGATCATCCAGGCGAGCATGGCGCGGCCCAGCATGGTGGCCGCCAGCGCGTACCGGCGCCCGTGCCGGAACCGGTCGAGCAGCGGCCCGATCAGGGGCGCGAGCAGCGCGAACGGGACCATGGTGACGGCCAGGTACAGCGCCACCCGGCTGCGCGCCTCGCCCAGCGGTGCGGTGAAGAAGATCGTGCCCGCCAGGCCGACCGTGATCAGGGTGTCGCCGGCGATCGACGCCGCGTGCAGGTCGAACATCCGGATCATGCCGGTCTCTCCGCCCGCGATCGCGGCCCGGAGCCGGCCGGTGGTGCGGGCGGCCGACCGCGCGGCCGTGCGGGTCCGGCGGACGGTGGCGGCGACGCCGCGCGCGAGCGTGTTCGCGGCACCGGCGAGCGCGGTCGCGGTGGCGGCGAGAGTCTCGCGCAGCGGCATGCGACCATCCTCGCCCACCGCGCCGGCCGGTTCGCGGCAGTCGGCGACACGGTGAAAGAATGAGGGCATGTCCAGGGGGTCCGCGGTGCACGACGCCGGGCTCGAGCCCGCGGAGCGGGACGCCGGTCCACCCACCCGGCAGACCACCGCGCGGCGCGGGCGCTCCCCGCGGCTGGACGCGACCTGTGCGGCCGCGGTCGACCTCGCTCGCAGCGCCATCACCGAGGTGGGACCGGAGCACGTCGGTGAATACCTGGAGGTGGTGGCCGAGGCGGACCGGGTCGTGACCCACCTGTTCGACTGCCTGCTACCGGGGTACCGCGGCTGGCGTTGGGCGGTCACGGTGGTCCGCGCGCCGCGCAGCCGCCGCGTGACCGTCAACGAGACCGTGCTGCTGCCGGGGCCGGACGCGCTGCGCGCACCGGAGTGGGTGCCCTGGGACGAGCGGCTCAAGCCGGGGGATCTCGGGGTCGGTGACCTGCTGCCGACCCCGCCGGACGACGAGCGGCTGGTCCCCGGGTACCTGCACTCCGACGACCCGGCGGTGGAGGAGGTCGCCTGGGAGCTCGGCCTGGGCCGCGCGCGGGTGATGTCCCGGCAGGGGCGCATCGACACCGCTCGGCGGTGGTACGAGGGGGACCGGGGTCCGAACGCGCCGATCTCCACGGCCGCGCCCCCGTCGGCCAGGTGCGGCTCGTGCGGGTTCTGGCTGCCGCTGGCCGGCTGGCTGGGCCAGTTGTTCGGGGTCTGCGGGAACCTGTACGCACCCGACGACGGCAAGGTGGTCAGTGCCGACCACGGGTGCGGGGCCCACTCCGAGGTGCTGGTGGAGCGCGACGAGCCGGCGGTCGCCCAGCTGCCGACCGTGTACGACGACAGCGAGGTGGAGCCGCTCACCGCGGGCTGACGTGACCGGCGCCCTGCCGCCGCCGGGCGGCCCGCCGGCGGTCGTGGATGATCATGATAGCGAGCCCGGGGATGCCGACGAGGAACCCCGCCACGCACGTCCGGATCCAGGACGACGGCCCGTCGACCACGGCCAGGGTCAGGCCCACCACCGCCCAGACCGCGAGACCGGCGACGGCGAACGGCACCATCGGCGGATCCAGGGGCGGCGGGCGGCCGCCGGGCGGCCCCGGCACGGACGGGGCGCCGCGGTCGGGGACCGGTGCCGGGCGGTGGTCGGGCACCCCCCCAGCGTACGGAAGCGGTCGCGCTTCCGGCCCGCCCCGCCCGCGGGTACGCTGCGAAGATCCCCGGTGACGCGGGTCATAGCAGCTGGTCGTTAGCCGAGCTTATTAGTTAGGCTAACTATCGTGACGGAGCGGACGGTGACGGCGAAGCGCCAGTCGGCAGCGCAGCTCGCGGTGTCGCTGCGGGACGCCCTCATCCGGCTGAACCGGCGCGTGCGGCAGACCCGCCCGGTGGGCGACCTGACCGCCACCCAGCTGTCGGCGCTGACCAGCCTCCAGCTCGCCGGCGCGCTCACGCCCGGTGAGCTCGCCGACATCGAGCGGGTCCGACCCCCGACGATGAGCAAGATCATCTCCAAGCTGGAGGAACGCGGCCTGGTGCAGCGCAGCCCGCACCCTTCGGACGGACGGCAGGTGATCCTCGCCGCCACGCCCCGGGGCCGGGAGGTGGTCGCCGCCCTCGACCGGGTCCGCGAGGAGTGGCTGGCGCAGCGGCTGGCCGAGCTCCCGGCGGCCGATCGGGATATCCTGCGGCGCGCCGCCGAGATCCTGCGCCGCCTGGCCAGCGCCTGACGCGGCCCGCACGCGCGGCCCCGCCGCCGCACCGATCCGTCCACCGCTGGACACGTGTCGACCCAAGGAGGCGTACCCGGCTGTGCGAGCACGGCTCATCCGGACGTTCCAGTCACTGACCGTACGGAACTACCGCCTGTTCGCCACCGGCCAGCTGGTCAAGCTGACCGGTGTCTGGATCATGTTCGTGGCACAGGACTGGCTGGTCCTGCAGCTGTCGGACGACTCCGCCGCCGCGGTCGGCATCGTGGTCGCGCTCCAGTTCACGCCGCTGCTGCTGCTCACCCTGGTCGGTGGCGCGCTCGCGGACCGGTACGACAAGCGGAAGTTGCTCATCCTCGCCAACGGCCTGTTCGCCAGCCTGGCGATCGGCTTCGCGCTGCTGGTCGTCACCGGCGTGGTGCAGCTGTGGCACGTGTACTTGTTCGCCGGGCTGCTGGGCACCGTCAACTCGATCGAGACCCCGGCCCGGCAGGCGTTCGTGTCCGAGCTGGTCGGTACCACGCTGCTTCCCAACGCCCTGTCGCTGAACGCGTCGGTGTTCAACAGCGCGCGGATCGCCGGGCCGGCCATCGCCGGCGTCGCCATCGCCACGGTCGGTCTCGGCCCCACCTTCCTCATCGCCACCCTCGCCGCGATCTCGCCGGTGGTCAGCCTGCTCCGGATGAGACCCGCCGAGCTGCACCGGGAGCCGACGCCGGCGCCGGGTGAGCGGCGACGGGCCGGGATCCGCGACGGCCTGCGGTACGTGTGGCACCGGCACGACCTGGTGCTGGCGATGGCGCTGGTCGCGGTCGTCGGCGCGGCCGGGTTCAACTTCCAGGTCACCCTGCCGGTGCTGTCCAAGGTGGTCCACGACACCGGTGCGGCCGCGTTCGGTGTGCTGGCCACCTGCCTGGCCGCGGGGTCGCTCGCCGGGGCGCTGGCGGGCTCCTGGCGCCGGTCGCGGCCCTCGGCGTACCTGGTGATCGGCGCGGCGGTCGCCTTCGGCGGGTTCTGCGTGCTCGTCGGCGTCGCCTCCACGTACTGGCTGGTGGCGCTGCTGCTGCTGCCCACCGGCTTCTTCGCGATCTTCTTCGCCCAGGCCGCCAACCAGCGTGTGCAGCTGGGGTGCGAGGCCGCCTACCGGGGCCGTGTCATGGCCCTGTACGTGCTGGTCTTCCTCGGGACCACGCCGCTGGGCTCGCTGGCGGTGGGCTGGTGGTCGGAGCACTTCGGACCGGAGTCGGCGATCTGGATGGGCGGCGCGGTGTCGCTGCTCGCGGGCGCCACCGCGCTGCTGTGGCAGCTGCGGCGGCGCGGGGAGGTGCTGCGGCTGCGCATCCGCCCGGTGCCCGGGCTGTACGTGGCCCGGGCCGGGTGAGGCCCGCGGCCGGTCCGCCTATCCTGGCCGGATGCGGCTGTTCGTGGCGGTCTACCCGACCCAGGAGGCGCTGGCGGACCTGGCGGCGGCGGTGTCCCGGTTGCGGCTGGGCGCGGCGGCCGCCTCCGGCGTCAACGTCCGGCTCACCGCCCGGCCCCTGTGGCACGTGACCCTGGCGTTCCTGGGGGAGGTGGCCGAGGAGCGCGTGAGCGTGGTCGGGCAGGCGGTGCGCGAGGGCGTCCAGAGCTGGGTCGCCGCGGGTGGCCGCCCGCCCGCGCTGCGGCTGGCCGGCGCGGGCCGGTTCGGTCGGCGCCGGTTCACCGTGGTGTGGGTGGGACTGCGGGGCGACGTCGACCAGCTGCGGTCGCTCGGGGACGCGGTCCGCGCGCACCTGCGGCGCCGCCGCGTGGCTTACGACCCCAAGCCACTGCGGCCCCACCTGACCTTCGCCCGCCCGGGCGACCGGCTGCCCGAGGCCGACCTCGCCGCCGACCTGGCGACCCTGTCGGGTTACGAGGGCCCCGGGTGGACGGTGGACGAGGTGTACCTGGTCCGCAGCCACCCGGGTCCCCGGCCGGTGCACGAACGGCTCGTGGGCGTGAGCCTGCGCTGACCGGCGGCCGCGCCACCGGTCACCCGGCTCACCAGGCCCACGCCTCCGGCCCCGGACCGCCCTTGCCGACCGGCGGGAACAGCTCGTCCAACCGGGCCAGGACCTCGTCGTCGAGGGTCACCGACAGGGCGCGCAGCGACCCGTCCAGCTGCTCGACGGTCCGCGGGCCGATGATCGGGGAGGTCACGGCCGGCTGGGCCAGCAGCCAGGCGATGCCCACGTCGGCCGGGTCGTGGCCGAGGTCGGCGCACAGCTTCTCGTACGCCTCGATGGCGCTGCGGTGGGCGTTGAGCGCCTCCTCCGCCCGGCCCGAGCTGCTGCGGCCGGCGCGGCCCTCCGCGAGCTTGCGCAACGCCCCGGCCAGTGCGCCGCCATGCAACGGCGACCAGGGGATGATGCCGATCCCGTAGTGCTCGGCGGCCGGTAGCACCTCCAGCTCCACGTGCCGGGTGAGCAGGTTGTAGATGCACTGTTCGGAGACCAGGCCGAGGAAGTGCCGCCGGTTGGCCGCCTCCTGCGCCCGCACCAGGTGCCAGCCGGCGAAGTTGGACGAGCCGACGTAGCGGATCTTTCCCTGGGTGACCAGCACCTCCATCGCCTGCCAGATCTCCTCCCACGGCGTGTTCCGGTCGATGTGGTGCATCTGGTACAGGTCGATCCAGTCGGTCTGCAGCCGGCGCAGCGAGGCCTCGCAGGCCTGGATGATGTGGCGCGCCGACAGCCCGCGGTCGGTCGGCCACTCGGACATGCGCCCGAACACCTTCGTGGCCAGCACCACCTTGTCACGCCGCCCACCGCCCTGGGCGAACCAGCGCCCGATGATCTGCTCGGTGACCCCCTCACCGAGCCTCCAGCCGTAGACGTTGGCGGTGTCGAAGAAGTTGATGCCGTGCTCCAGGGCGCGGTCCATGATGGCGAAACTGTCCGGCTCGCTGGTCTGCGGCCCGAAGTTCATGGTGCCCAGGCACAGCCGGCTGACGGGTAGGCCGGTACGGCCGAGGTTGCGGTAGTCCATCCGTCCAGCCTGCCACGGACCCTGCCCCCTCGCGGGGCGGGTCCCCGGCGGCGGGCGCGCCTAGGAGGAGGACTCCCGGGTGGCGGGCGGCTTGCCGAACAGGACCTCGTCCCAGCTCGGCCCCTGCCGGCGCGACCCGCCCTGCCCGCCGGCGTCGCCGCCGGTGCGCCGCGGCCGCAGCACC
Organism: Natronosporangium sp.; assembly: GCA_035306365.1. Classification (GTDB taxonomy): domain Bacteria; phylum Actinomycetota; class Actinomycetes; order Mycobacteriales; family Micromonosporaceae; genus Natronosporangium. The sequence goes on from DATGOE010000140.1 coordinate 14,930, forward strand.
GCCAGGGACGGCACGGCCGGCACGTCCTTGGGCTGCTCGGTGTCGTCATCGAACGGTGAGGTGGACCGCGCCGCCGCGCGCTGCCGCGGCTTGTCCGCCACGGTCGCGGCCGCGGCCGCCGGTGGCGCGTCCAGGCCGCGGCCGGAGGCGCCGAGCGGGCGTTCCAGTGTGGCCATCAGCGCGTCGCGACCGGCGCGGATCGGGTCCCGGGCCGGGCGGCGCACCACGTCGTCGGCGGGAACGGGCAGCCCGTGGCCGCCGCGGGACGGCTCCGACCGGGACCGGCCGCGCCCGGCACGCGTCGACGGCACGGACGCCGGTGCCTCCGGGCCGAGCAACGAGGTGGGCTTCTCGGCACACAGGTAGGTGGCCATGTCGTCGTAGGGCTGCACCCAGGTGCGGGTGCGGTCCAGCTCCCACACCGCCTGGGCGGTCGCCTTGCCCGACGGCCAGGTCGCCACGATCCGCCAGGTGCCGTCGTCGCGCCGGTACGCGTCCCAGGAGATCTTCTCCGCGTCGACGCCGTGCTGGTCCAGGCGGACGTCGACCACCTCGGCGAGGGACAGGCCCGACTCGGAGTTCTTCAGGCGGGTGCGACGCGCGTGCTGGGCAAGCATCGCCCGCTCCTGCAGCACCGGCCCGGCGTACCGGAGCACCCGGTCCACCGGGACGCCCGCGATCCTCGCGACCTCCTCGGCCGACTCGCCGGCGCGGATCCGCGCCTGGATGTCGCGCGGTGACAGCGAGGGCGGCGGCCCCGCGGACTGGGCGGTGGTCGGCGCCTCCGGGCGGTGGTCGGACCGCACCGCGGCGGTGACCCGGTCGTCGAGCGGGAGTGCCAGGAGGCGGCCCACCTCGTCGGCGAGCACGAGCGCCCGCCCGTCCTCCGACTTGGCGACGAACCGGACTGGTCGCATCGCGTGCCTCCGTCTCCTGCAGCCGCCGCCGGAACCGCCCGGCGCCTGTCCCCACACGGTACGCGCTCCGGCCGGCGTCGTCAGCAGGGCACGCCGACGCCGGTCCGGTCAGTCGGACAGCGACCCGGTGCGGGGGTCGCCGAAGAAGTAGGCCATGCAGGCGACCCTACGGTCGCCGATGGCCCACAACCCCTCGGTCGGGTACAGGTGGCCGAGCAACACGCTCGGGTCGGCCGGGGCGTTGGGGTGGTTCAGGAGCCGCTCCCGGCAGCCCTCGTAGGCCTCCTTGTCCACGGCGTCGTCGCCGGGGCAGTCGCGGTCGGTGAGGTCGAACGTGGCGTAGACCTCGGCCTCGTGCGGGAGGTCGCAGTCCACGGTGAGGTAGGTCCAGCACCACCCTCCGTCGGAGGGTGGTGACTCGACGCAGTGACCCACCTCGAGCCGGTCGTACGGGATGCGGTACCTGCCCTCCGGGCCGTACCGGTACGGAGGCTCCTGGGGGTGCGAGGTGGAGCGGAAGGTAACACCGCGCCGCCCGACGCCCAGAGCGCGGGTTCGCTACAGTTTGGACACGACGGGCAGCTAAGCGGCGGCGCGGTCAGTCGAACAGCGACCCGGTGCGGGTGCCGTCCAGGTACTGGGCCACGCAGACGACCTCACGGTCACCGAAGCTCCACGTCACCTCGGTCGGGTAGAGGTAGAAGAGCTGCACGTCCGGATCGGCCCAGGCGTCGGGGTGGTCCTGCTGGAGCCGCCCGTAACAGGCGTCGTCGGCCTCCTCGAACACGGCGTCCTCGCCGGGCCAGTCGCGGTCGGCGAGGTCGAACGTGGCGTAGACCTCGGCCTCGTGCGGAAGGTCGCAGTCCACGGTGAGGAAGGTGCTGTGCTCCTCCTGGCCGGCGGGCAGCGACTGGATGCAGTGACCCACCTCGAGGTCGTACACCGAGGTACGGTCACCGCTCGTCCGGTCGTCGGCGTCGGACAGTGAGTCGTCGAGGTCGAACAGCGACCCGGTGCGGGTGCCGTCCATGTACTGGGTGATGCAGACGACCCGACGGTCACCGAAGCCCCACGACACCCCGCTCGGGAACAGGTAGTAGACCTCCACGGCCGGGTCGACCCAGGCGTGGGGGAGGTCCTGCCGGAGCCGCTCGTGACACCCGTCTCTGGCCTCCGCTTCGACGACCTCGTCGCCGGGCCAGTCGCGGTCGGCGAGCTCGAACGCGGCGTACACCTCGCCCACGTGGGGAACCTCGCAGTCCACGACGCGGATGGTCCTGACCTGGTCCTCGCCGAAGGGCAGCTCCTTGACACACATACCGTCCCGCAGCCGGTCCACCGGGGTACGGCGGCCCGCGTCGACCCGGTCCGCCGGGGTACGGTCGCTGTCGCCGCCGGACCCGCCGTCGGTCACCGGGGGGCGGTCGCGGTCGGTCCCGGCCTGGTCGGGGCCGGAACCCTCGTTGACCGTGACCCCTATGAGGACGGCGACGAGCGTCACCACGACCCAGCCCCCGGTGGCGGCGAGGCCGCCGATCGCCAGACCGCGGCCCTTCTGCCAGCGCTCCTGGATCTGGACGAGAGCGACGATGCCGAAGATGATCGCGAGCACCCCGGGGATGAAGCCCAGCGGCGTGAGGATGCCGAGGACCAGGGAGGCGATCGCGAGCGGGTGCGTCGGCGCCGCCAGGCTGCCGTACGGGTATCCGCCCGGCGGGCCCGGCGGGGACCCGTACGCGGGCGGACCACCGGCCTGCTGCGGGATCTGCGGGTGGGGCTCGCCGCCGGGCTGCTGAGTGTCGGCCTGCTGATTTTCGGGCTGCTGATTTTCGGGCTGGTACGTCGCGCCGGTCGGGTGCGGGCCGGAGACGTACGGGCCCTGTCCGGACCCCGGTGAGCCGGTGGTGCCGGACCCGGGTGAGTCGGGTTCGTCCGATTCGGACCGGAACCTCTCCGCGGGTGGCGGCGACCCGGACGGCTGCTCCGGACCGTAACGGTACGGCGGAGGCTCCTGGGGGTGCGTCACGGAGGGGACGGTAACACCACGGTGCCCGGCGCCGGGATCGCGAATCCGCTACAGCTTGGCCACCACGTAGTCGATGCAGGCCGTCAGCGCGCTCACGTCCGCCGGGTCCACCGCCGGATAGAGCGCGATCCGCAACTGGTTGCGGCCCAGCTTGCGGTACGGCTCGGTGTCCACGATGCCGTTGGCCCGCAGCACCGCGGCCAGCTGCGCGGCGTCGACCTCCTGGGAGAAATCGATGGTGGCGACCACGTGGGACCGCAGCGCCGGGTCGGAGACGAACGGCCGCGCCACCGGCGACCGCTCCGCCCACCCGTACAGGATCTGGGCCGACTCGGCGGTGCGCTTGGTCGCCCACGCCAGGCCGCCCTGGGCGAGCATCCACTCCACCTGCTCGGCGGCGAGGAAGATCGTGGCCAGCGCCGGGGTGTTGTAGGTCTGCTCCAGCCGGGAGTTCTCGATCGCGGTGACCAGGTCGAGGAACGCGGGCACGTACCGGCCGCTGCGGCGGATCTCGTACGCGCGGGCCTGCGCGGCCGGCGACAGCAGCGCCAGCCACAGCCCGCCGTCGGAGGCCAGCGCCTTCTGCGGCGCGAAGTAGTAGACGTCGGTGTCGCGGACGTCGACCGCCAGACCGCCCGCCGCCGACGTCGCGTCGTGCAGCATCAGCGCGCCCGGTTCCGCGCCGGGCACCCGCCGCACCGGCACCGCCACGCCGGTGGAGGTCTCGTTGTGCGGGGTCGCGTACGCGTCGACCCCTTCCTCGGCCACCAGCGAGGCGGCGTGGCCGGGCTCGGCCGAACGCAGGCTGGGCTGGCTGAGGAACGGGGCGGCCTGCAGCACCTTGGCGAACTTGGCGCCGAACTCGCCGAAGGAGGCGCACTGCGCCCGGTCCCGTACCAGCCCGAACGCGGCGACCTCCCAGAACGCGGTGGTGCCGCCGTTGCCCAGGACCACCTCGTAGCCGTCGGGCAGGTCGAACAGCTCGGCGACCCCGCGCCGCAGCCGCGCCACCTGGTCGCGGACGGGTCGCTGGCGGTGGGAGGTTCCCAGGTACGAGGAGGCGACCGCCCGCAGGGCCTCGACCGCCTCGGGCCGGATCTTGGCCGGCCCGGAGCCGAACCGGCCGTCGGCGGGACGCAGGTCGTCGGGAATGCGGATGCTGGTCGGGTCGGCCACGACACTCCTTCCTCGCTGGTCGGGATGCTCCTCCCGCCCCATCCTGACACGTCGGCCCGCGGCGACCCGTCCGGCCGCGGTGTGGGTCAGCGCACGATCCGGAACGACGTCAGGCCCTCCGGCTGCTCGTCGACCACCGTGACCTGTTCCACGACCGCCCGGTCCGGTCCGCGGCGCGCCCACGCCACCATCCGCTCGACCCGGTCGGCCTCGCCCTCGAACACCGCCTCCACGGTGCCGTCCGGCAGGTTGCGGACCCAGCCGGCGACCCGGTGCTCCAGCGCCGCCCGGCGGCAGGAGTCCCGGAAGAAGACCCCCTGCACGAGGCCGGCGACCACCACCCGCTTGCGCACCACACCCGAACCGTAGAGGGCGTGGTCACCCGTGGGGGGCGTGGTCACCCGTCGAGGGCGTGGTCACCCGTCGAGGGCGTGGTCACGGCTCACCGGTGCGGGATGCTGTCCCAGCCCGGCACCGACTCCGGCCGGCGGGGGCCGGGCCCGACGTACCGGGCCGTGGGGCGCACCAGCCGGCCCAGCCGCTTCTGCTCCAGGATGTGGGCGCTCCAGCCGGCCACCCGGGCACAGGTGAACATCGACGTGAACAGGTGCGGCGGCACCTCGGCGAAGTCGAGCACCACCGCGGACCAGAACTCGACGTTGGTGGCGAGCACCCGGTCCGGGCGCCGGTTGTGCAGCTCCTCCAGCGCGGCCTTCTCCAGCGCCTCGGCCACCTCGTACCGCGGCGCCCCGAGCTGCTGGGCGGTGCGCCGCAGCACCCGCGCCCGGGGATCCTCCGCCCGGTAGACCCGGTGCCCGAAGCCCATCAGCCGCTCTCCGCGGTCCAGGACCGAGCGCACGTAGCCGGCCGCGTCGCCGGTGCGCTCCACCTCCTCCAGCATGTGCAGCACCCGCGACGGTGCGCCGCCGTGCAGCGGCCCGGACAGGGCGCCGATTCCCGAGGAGATGCAGGCGGCGGCGTCGGCGCCGGTGGAGGCGACCACCCGGGCGGTGAACGTCGAGGCATTCATGCCGTGTTCGGCGGCGGAGATCCAGTACGCGTCGACCGCCTGGACGTGGCGCGGGTCCGGCTCGCCCCGCCAGCGCCGCATGAAGCGTTCCGTGATCGTCTCCGCCTTGTCGATCTCCCGCTGCGGCACCGCCGGCAGTCCCAGCCCCCGGGCGGACTGGGCCACGAAGCTCAGCGCGGTCACCGACACCCGGGCGAGGTCGTCGCGGGCCTGCTGGTCGGAGATGTCCAGCAGCGGGCGCAGGCCGTAGTACGGCGCGAGCATCGCCACCGCCGACTGCACGTCGACCCGGATGTCGCCGGAGTGCACCGGCACCGGGAACGGCTCGGCCGGCGGCAGCCCGGGGCCGAACTCCCCGTCGACCAGCAGCGCCCACACGTTCGCGAAGGAGACGCGGCCGATCAGATCCTCGATGTCGACACCCCGGTAGCGCAGCGCACCGCCGGCCTTGTCCGGCTCGGCGATCTCGGTTTCGAATGCGACCACGCCCTCCAGGCCGGGCACGAACTCCTGCATGTCGGTTCTCCCAGGTCCCTTGACCGCGCCCACGCGGTGGCGTGGCGCGCCGGTGTCCTCCCGCCATCTTGCCCCGCTGGCCGTCGCAGGGTCGAGCCCGTCCCTCCGGTGGGTGCGGCCGGTCACCGCCGCGCCCGGTGTCGCGTTCCC
>DATGOE010000141.1:0-6959 GCA_035306365.1 Natronosporangium sp.
CTGCGCGTCGTCGGTGCCGGGCGGTCGGTGGTCCGGGTGGCCCTCGGACGTCATGGGCAGCGCCTCCTCTGCCTGTCTGCATGCCAGCCGCGACCGGTGCACACGACCGCGACCAGGGTGGCGGCAGTCAACAACCGTACCGGTCCGGCCGCTGCTGGGCTATCCCGGCATGCCCGGAACGCACGTGACCCCACATGCACGCGGCCCGCCCGGATCTCCGGACGGGCCGTTGCGCGCCGGCGTGCCCGGCGTCCCAGGTGGCCGGGCGGGGCCGGGTCACCGCCGGCCGAGCATCGCCAGCACCTCGTCGCGGACGGCGCGCGACGGGATGGACTCGACGGTGCGGTGGACCGCCCGCGCGCGACGGGCGGCCACCAGGCGCTCGCGCAGACCGTGCCTGCGAGTGGCCATCTCCTGCTCCCCCCTCTGTCCGGTGTCACCGGTTCGTGACGTCGCTTCGATTACACCTATGTGAACGCACGCTCACCATCGATTATTCGGTGACCTGGCACACTTGCCCGCTGGAACGACGGAGCGGTGTGTCCGGGGCCGGCCGCGGCCGGCCCCGGACACACCGCCGGGGGAGCACCGCTGTCGGACGTGCGGGTCAGGTCCAGCCCAGCAGGGCCACCTCCGGATCGGACAGGAACGTGCCCACGTCCCGCAGGAACAGCGAGCCCAGCTCGCCGTCGATGATCCGGTGGTCGAAGCTCAACGCGAGCGTGGTGACCTGCCGCGGCACCACCTGGCCCTGGTGGACCCAGGGTCGTTCCTGGATCGCGCCGAGGGCGAGGATGGCCGCCTCGCCGGGCGGCAGGATCGGAGTGCCGGCGTCCACCCCGAAGACCCCGACGTTGGTGATGGTGAACGTGCCGCCGGTCATGTCGGCGGGCGTGGTCTTCCCGGCCCGGGCGGTCTGCACCAGCTCCGTCAGGGCGTCGGCCAGCTCCCGCAGGGTGAGCCGGCCGGCGTCCTTGATGTTCGGCACGATGAGCCCGCGCTCGGTCGCCGCCGCGATCCCGAGGTTGACGTACTCCTTGATGACGATCTCGCCAGCGTCCTCGTCCCACGTGGAGTTGATCATCGGGTGCCGGCGGATCGCCACCAGGACCGCCCTGGCGGCCAGCAGCAGCGGCGAGACCCGTGCGTCCTGCCAGTCCGGCAGCTGCTTGAGCCGCTCCAGCGCCTGGACCGACCGGGTGACGTCCACGGTCAGGAACTCGGTGACGTGCGGGGCGGTGAACGCCGAGGCGGTGACGTTCTCGGCGGTCAGCTTGCGCACGCCCCGGATCGGGATGCGCTGCTCCCGGTCCGGGCCGAACGACGGCGCCGCCGGCCTGGTCGCGGCGGCGGCCGTGGTCGCCGCCACGGCGGCCTGCACGTCCTCGCGCGTGATCGATCCGGCCGGACCGGTGCCGACCACGGTCCGCAGGTCCACCCCGAGGTCGCGGGCGAGCTTGCGCACCGGTGGCTTGGCCAGCGGCGGACCGGCCGCCGGCGCCGGAGCCGGGGCTGGTGCCGCGGGGCGGACCGGAGCCGGTGACGCGGGGCGGGCCGGTGCGGGTGCCGGCGGCGCCACCGTGGCGGGGGCGGCCGCGGCGGCGTTCGTGGCCGGCCGTGCCGGGCCCTGCGGCACACCCTTGCGGGGCCGCCGCTTGGCCGTGGTGGTCCGAGGACCGTAGCCGACCAGCACCGCGGTGCGGCCGGTGGCGGTGACCTCGCCGATCTTGCCGCCGGTCGCCGCGCCGGCCTCGGCCGCGGGCGCCGCGGCGCCGGCCTGGCCGTCGACGCCGGACGGGCCGGCGTCCCCACCGGTGTCGATGGCGACGATCGGCGCCCCGACCTCGACGGTCGCACCCTCTGGATGGAAGATCTTGACAACCGTACCCGGCCACTTCGCCGGGATCTCCACCGCTGCCTTGGCGGTCTCCACCTCGACGATGGGCTGGTTCTGCTCGACCCGGTCGCCCTCGGCGACCAGCCAGCGCAGGATCTCGCCCTCCGTCAGGCCTTCCCCGAGGTCGGGCAGCGGGAACTCGTGTACGGCCATGTCAGCTCACCACCCGAAGCTCCGGTCGACCGCGTCCAGCACCCGGTCGAGGTCGGGCAGGTAGTCCTCCTCCAACCGGGCGGCCGGGTACGGGGTGTCGAAGCCGGCGACCCGCAGCACCGGCGCCTCCAGCGAGTAGAAGCACTCCTCGGTCACCCGGGCGGCGATCTCGGCGCCCACCCCGAGGGTCAGGGGCGCCTCGTGCACCACCACGCAGCGGCCGGTGCGGCGCACCGACTCGTACACCGGTCCCAGATCCATCGGGGAGAGCGTCCGCAGGTCGATGACCTCCAGCGAGCGGCCGTCCTCCTCCGCCGCGGTGGCCGCGTCCAGCGCGACCCGCACCATGGGGCCGTACGCCAGCACGGTGGCGTCGGTGCCGGGGCGCGCGACCCGGGAGGCGTGCAGCGGGTACACCGACGACAGGTCGCCGGACGTCTCCACGTCACCCTTCTCCCAGTACCGTCGCTTCGGCTCCAGGAAGATGATCGGGTCGTCGGAGGCGATCGCCTGCTGGATCATCCAGTACGCGTCGGACGGGGTCGCGCACGTGACCACCTTGAGGCCGGCGGTGTGGACGAAGTAGCCCTCCGGGCTCTCCGAGTGGTGCTCGACCGCGCCGATGCCGCCGCCGTACGGGATGCGGATGACGATCGGCAGCCGCACCCGGCCGCCGGACCGGTAGTGCATCTTGGCCACCTGGGCGACGATCTGGTCGTACGCCGGGTAGACGAACCCGTCGAACTGGATCTCGCACACCGGCCGGTAGCCCCGCAGGGCCAGACCGACGGCGGTGCCCACGATGCCGGACTCGGCCAGCGGCGTGTCGATGACCCGCTCCTCGCCGAAGTCCTTCTGCAGGCCGTCGGTGATCCGGAAGACGCCGCCGAGCTTCCCGACGTCCTCCCCCATGATCAGTACCTTGGAGTCGCGCTCCATCGCCTTGCGCAGGCCGAGGTTGAGCGCCTTGCCGAGGGTGAGGTTCTCGATCGCCATCAGTGCCCACTCCCCTCGAACGACGCCAGGTAGGCGGCGAACTGCTCGCGCTGGGCGTCCAGCTCCGGTGAGCCGCCCGGGTAGACGTGGTCGAACAGCGTCAGCGGGTCCGGGTCGGGCATGGCCAGCACCCGCTCCCGCAGGTTCTGGGCCGCCGCCTTCGCCTCCTCGTCGACGCCGGCGAAGAAGTCGTCGTCGGCCAGCTTCCGGTCGGCGAGGAACGTTCTCATCCGGCTGATCGGGTCCCGCGCCTGCCACTCCTCCAGCTCGGTCGGCAGGCGGTACCGGGTGGGGTCGTCGGAGGTGGTGTGCGCCCCCATGCGGTAGGTGTACGCCTCGATCAGGGTCGGGCCCTGGCCGCGCCGGGCGTTGTCCAGCGCCGCCCTCGTCACCGCGTAGCAGGCCAGGACGTCGTTGCCGTCGACCCGGATTCCCCGGAAGCCGAAGCCCGCCGCACGCTGGTAGAGCGGGATGCGGGTCTGCCGCTCGATCGGCTCGGAGATGGCGTACTGGTTGTTCTGGCAGAAGAAGACGATCGGTGCCTGGAAGACGCTCGACCACACGAACGACTCGTTGACGTCGCCCTGGCTGGTGGCGCCGTCCCCGAAGTACACGATGACGGCCTCACCGTCGTCGGAGCCGACCTTGCCGTCCTTGGTGATGCCCATCGCGTACCCGGTGGCGTGGAGCGTCTGCGCCCCGATCACGATCGTGTACATGTGGAAGTTGAACTCCCGCGGGTCCCACCCGCCCTGGTCCACGCCGCGGAACAGCCCCAGCGGCATGATCGGGTCGATCCCGCGGCAGTAGAGCACTCCGTGCTCGCGGTAGGTGGGGAACGCCATGTCCTGCGGCCGCAGTGCGCGGCCGGAGCCGACCTGGGCGGCCTCCTGTCCCCGCAGGCTGGCCCAGATGCCCAGCTCGCCCTGCCGCTGCAGCGCTTCGGCCTCGGCGTCGAGCTTGCGGATCACCACCATGTCCCGGTAGAGACCGCGGTACTCCTCGTCGGTGAAGTCGACGGTGTACTCGGTGCCGTAGGGGTCCTGGGCTGTCTCGATGCGTTTCCCGTCCGGGGTGAGTAACTGCACCATCTCCGGCTCGCCCGGTCCCGCGCCGGTGGCCCGGGTGGAGCGAGTCCGGGAGGCTGTAGCGCCCTTCGCCATCGCTGTACTCCTGTCGTGTCTGCGTCGGCCGGGGTGTCCTGCGCCGCGCGTCCGGGGTGCCGCGCCGGGCCCTGGTGGAGCCGCGCGGTGGGTCACATGCTCCCAGGTCCACATCCTCGCAGAGTTCGGGGCCCCGCTCTACCGTCGAGTTGGCGATCACCGCCGGCCGGCGTGCGACGGCGTCGCGCCCCGGGTGGGGAACCCGTGGAGGGTACGCGCGCGAAGGATGTCGGTGGGGCGCACGGTCGGGTGGTGGCCGGCGTGGGTGCTGGCGCCCGCGCGGTTCCGGATGCATGCTTGACGTAGTGATGACGCGACGCTGAGTCGCTGGCGCCCGACGTCGCCATGTCTGGCCCCTGGCGCCGTCACGTCAGGCCCGCTGTCACGTTCCTGCGAGGTGCGGCCGCGATGACCGAGCCGGTAGCCGTACGGGCGAGCGGTTCCGATCCCGCGCCGACCCTGGGCGGCACGGTGCAGCCCGGCCAGCCCGCCACGGCGGCATCAGACGCGCCGGGTCGCCGACCAGCGTCGGGGCCGGGATCCCGTGCCGGCGTCGCGGGCCGGTCGGGCGGCACCTGCCCCGGTCTCGTGGGGATGAGGTACCTGGTGGCGGTCGCGCTACTGGTGGCGCTGGTCTGGGTACCGGCGCTCATCATGATCGCCGCCGCCCACCGGTCCCTCCCGCCGTGACCGGCGCCGGGCGCGGCCGTTTGGCCGCTCGGCCCTCGATCACGTATGCTCTACTGGCCTCCGACGGGCGGACGGGAGGAGGCGGGCGGGATCACGCGTTGTGCGATGATGGCAGCCTGCCCCCATCGTCTAGCGGCCTAGGACGCCGCCCTTTCAAGGCGGTAGCACGGGTTCGAATCCCGTTGGGGGCACGGCGACCGGGACGGTAGTGTCCGGGTCGGTAGACGTTACATACTGGTCCTGTGGAGCAGCATGGAGTGCTCGCCGCCCTGTCAAGGCGGAGGTCGCGGGTTCAAATCCCGTCAGGACCGCGCCGAGGCCAGGTAGCTCAGTTGGTACGAGCGTCCGCCTGAAAAGCGGAAGGTCGGCGGTTCGACCCCGCCCCTGGCCACCTCACACGGCCCCGTGTCGCCGGCTCAGCATGATCCATGCGTCCGGTCACCCGACCGGTTCGGCGACGCGGGCGGCGACCTCCTCACCCCACCGCCGGGCGTGATCGGATTCACCCTCCAGCAGCGGCCCCTCGATCCCGTGCACCCGGAAACTCTCCGCCGGCGCCACGATCCGGAAGCCCTGGCGACGCAGCGCCCGCTCCGCCTTCCGGGCGGCCGAACCCGGAACGCGCGGCCGGTCCACCCGCGTGTCGAAGGTGGCGGCCGCCACGTCACCCGGTCGCGTGATCTGGCCCAGCCAGTCGCGGACCCCGAAATCCTCGGAGATGGGCGTCCGGCCCGTGTGCACGGCAGCCTGGCCCCGGGTCTCCCGCCGGCTGAGGCCGAACGCGTGTGTCGGCGCGCCGACCACGAGCAGCGCGACGTCCTCTCCGAGCACGGTGGGCGCGGCACCCACCTCCACGACGTCGACGTCCATGTGCCGCCGCAGGCCCTCGGCGACGGCGTACGCCACGTCCCGGGTGTTGCCGAACATCGACTCGTACACCACCAGTGCGCGCATGGCCACCACCCCCGGATCGCCTCGCGCTTACCGCCAGCGTCCCCCGGGGTGGTACCCGCGGACAGGCCGTCCGGCCCGGTCCCGGGAGAAAAACCAGGTGACGGTCGGCCCCGACGGTGCTGTGCTTCGCTGGTGGACCTGATCTGGTTCGACCCTGACAACCCCGACCGGCGCGCTGTCGCGTCGGCGGTGGCGCTGCTGGAGGCGACACGGCTGGTGGACCGGCCCTTCATGGCGGGGACGACCCTGACCATGTACCTGGCGTCGCTGCGGCACGGGTACGACGGCGAGCCCGCGTCGGTGGCGTTGGCGTACGACGGCGGCGGGCGACCGGTGGGACTACTGTCGGTCTACCTCCCGCGACGGGACAACACCCACCTCGCGGAGGTGACCGTGCACGTGGACCCGCTCGCCCGGCGGCGGGGCGTCGGACGCGCCCTCTTCTCGCGCGGGGTGGACCTCGCCCGCGAGCAGGGTCGGCGGGTGCTGCTCGCCGGCTGCGTCGACGGCACCCCGGGCATGGAGTTCCTCGCGGCCATGGGGCTGGAGCGGGGCATGGACGAGGTGCTCCGCCAGCTCGACGTCGCGTCGGTGGACTGGGCACGGCTGGACCGCGAGGCGGAGGCGGCTCGGCCGCACGCCAAGGAGTACGAGCTGGTGCGCATGCCGGTCCCGACCCCGGAGGGGCTACTCGACGAGATCGCCGCGATGACGTCCGCGATCAACGACGCGCCCACCGGCACGCTGGAGATCGAGGACGAGGTCTTCACCGGCGAGCGGGTCCGGGCGTACGAGCAGGCCCAGGTGGCCGGCGGCCGGCGGCTCTACCGGGTGGTGGCACGGCACCGGGGCAGCGGTGAGCTGGCCGGCCAGACCGTGGCGGCGGTGGACGTCGAGCGGCCGTGGTTCGCCTACCAGCACGACACCAGCGTGGTGCGGGCCCACCGGGGCCACCGGCTCGGGCTGCTTCTCAAGATCGAGATGCTGCGGTGGCTGCGGGAGGAGGAGCCGCAGGTGCGCCGGATGGACACCGACAACGCCGCGGACAACGCCTACATGATCGCGATCAACGAGATGCTCGGCTACCGGGTCGTGGGGCGCTACGT
>DATGOE010000142.1:0-3933 GCA_035306365.1 Natronosporangium sp.
GCCAACACCGACAACGACGACGACAAGGAACGGTCGCTGCTGGCCGCGATGACCGCGCGGCGGGTGGACGGGCTGATCCTCGCCACCGCCCGCCGCGAGTACCCGCTGCTGCGGCGGGTCACCGGTGCGGGGATCCCGACCGTGCTGGTCAACCGCACCACCGACGCGGCCACGGTGCCGGCGGTGCTCAGCGACGACCACAGCGGCATCGGCCAGGCGGTGCGGCATCTCGCCGGGCTGGGTCACACCCGGATCGCGCACGTCGGCGGCACCCGGGAGGTGTCCACCGGGGTCGCGCGTTACCAGAGCTTCGTGTCGTGGATGCGGGAGGTGGGCCTGGACCCGGATCCGGAGCGGATCGTGTTCGCCCGCTGGTTCCGCGAGGACCTCGGTGCCGAGGCGTTCCGGGAGCTGTTCGCCCGCGGCGGCGCCTTCACCGCGGTGGTGTGCGCCAACGACCTGATCGCCCTGGGTGGCTACGCGGTCCTGCGGGAGCGGGGTCTGCGCTGCCCGGAGGACATCTCGATCGTCGGCTACAACGACACCCCGCTGAACGACAAGTTCTCCCCGCCGCTGACCAGTGTGCGCATTCCGCACCACCACATCGGTTACCGGGCGGCCGACCTGTTGCTGGAGCTCATCGACGACGCGGAGGCCACGCCCGTGGACGTACGGCTCAAGCCGGAGCTGGTGGTGCGCGGCTCCACCGCGCCACCACTCAGGTGACCGCCACCGATCGGGTCACCGCCTCCGGTCACCTGGCCGTCCCGCGGGGCCCGGCCGTGCTCATGCCGCCCCGATCTCACCGATGAGCGTGTATGACCGGACCGGCCAGTCGAGCCACAGGGTCGACTCGACATCCCAGTGGGTCGGGACGATGAGTCCCCGGTCGGTGGCCAGGGGTACCTCGTGCGTCGCCAGCACGGCCCGGACCGTCATGTGCACCGCGTCGTACCGGCGTGAGACTCGTCGCCAATCCGGCGCCAGCACCCCGTCCACCGCCACGCCGTAACGGCACACGAAACCGGCCCACTCCGCCGCCGTGGTGACCTCGCGGACCCGGACATCCGGGGCTGGCGTCACCGACCACGCCCGCCAGGGACGCGCGAGGAGCGAGCCGTCGGTGCCGTGCCGGAGATACGCCTGCCACATGCTGGTGTTGTCGAAGACACCGGTGGAGGTGTAGATGCCGCACCAGGCCGGCTTGTCTCCCACGACATGGTCGTCGGCAGCTACCGCAACCGTGTCCGGGTGGGACGGTGGACCGTCGGTGCGCCCGTGGGAGACCCACTGCTGGGCGGCCAGATTGACCGGACCGGTGACGATCTCGGGCGTCCACCGCTGGAGTGCGGCGAGGGTCCGGCTCGAGGCCACGACGGCGTCCGCGGCGCCCGGTGTGACGTACCGCGGCGTTCCACGCGCCCGCCGTGCGGCCGCGTCCGTCACCGCATCCCTCAGAAAGTTGCTGTGGTAGCCGAGGCCCTCGACAACGACACGCAGAAGATCTCTGCCTACCCGCGTGACGGTCCGCGGGTCGTCCGACCCGAGATGCGGCGCGAGCTTCGCGGACCACTCGTCGAGCAGGGTGACCCGCTTCACCAGTTCGGCGTGGAAGTCCGTCATGGAGGTCACCCGCCCAGGGAGCGTCACACGACCTCGACCACGACGCCCAGTCGGGTGTGCGCGTCCAGCCTACCCGGCGTGCGCCGCCCGCTCGGTGGCGGAGAACAGCGCGGTGAGGTTGCCGGCCAGGATCATCGCCCGCTCCGCCTCGCTGAGGCCGGGCACCGCCGCCACGGTGGCCAGCGGATCCGGATCACCCATCTCGAACGGGTAGTCGCTGCCCAGCACCACCTGGCCGGGTCCCACCAGGTCGAGCAGCATCCGCAACGAGCGGGCGGAGTGCAGGACGGTGTCGTGGTACAGGCGCGCCAGCCACTCGCTCGGTGGGCGGCGCAGGTGGGTGGCCGCGCCGCGGGCGTCCCGGTGGAAGGCGTGGTCCCACCGTCCGACCTGGTACGGTGCGAAGCCGCCGCCGTGCACCGCGCACACCCGCAGGTCGGGGTGGCGTTCCAGCACCCCGCCGAAGATGAGGTGGCCCACCGCGATGGTGGTCTCGGCCGGGTTGCCGACCAGGTTGCCCAGGAAGTGCCGGGTGACACCCCGGCCGGCCAGGGACGCGCACGGGTGCACCAGGACCAGGCAGCCGAGCTCCTCGGCCGCCGCCCAGAACGGTTCCAGCTCGGCGTCGTCCAGCTCGCGTCCGGCCACCGTGGTGGCGATCTCGACCCCGACCATGCCCAGCTCGCCCACGGCGTACCGCAGCTCCTCGGCGGCCGCGACCGGCCACTGCAACGGCACGGTGCACACCGCCCGGAACCGGTCGGGGTGGGTGGCCGCCTCGGCGGCCAGCGCCTCGTTGAACATCCGTGCGTACAACCGTCCCTGCTCCGGGGGCAGGCCGTAGGCGGTGAGGTCGATCCAGCTCGACAGCACCTGCACCGCCACGCCGGTGGCGTCCATCGCCGCCACGCGCCGGGTCAGGTCGACCAGGTCCGGCCGCAGCGGACCGGCGTCGCTGCCGGCGATGACCACGCGGCGCCCGCCGTCCACCTCGGGCAGCTCGATCCCGTACCGGCCGCCGTCGGTGACCAGCGCGGTGACGACCTCCTGGGGTACGCAGTGGGCGTGCACGTCGATGCTCGTCGGTGCGCCGGCGGGGGTCACTGCGCCGCCTCCCGCATCCGCGCCGCCAGCGTGCCGTCCGGCCGCAGCACGTACACCCCGCCGCGTACCCGGTCGGTGACGTAGACGTGGAGGTCCTCGGCGACGAACACGTCGTTGATCTGCACCGCCTCCTGTCCGTCAGGGGTGGCGGGGATCCAGTGCGCCACCTCCACCGGGTGGGCCGGGTCGGCCAGGTCGTAGACGCGCAGGCCGGCGTTGAAGTAGGTCACGAACACCAGGCGCTCGCTGCGGTAGCTGCCGGGCCGGTTCTCGTGGAGGTTGTGGGGTCCGAACCGCAGCCCGCGCTCGCAGAAGTCGCCGACCGGCGGCGGGCACACCGACACCACCCGGGGCGCCGTCGGGTCGGCGACGTCGACCACCCGCACCAGGTGCTCCTCGCCGGCGCACCGGTCGGTGACCGCCTCGTCGGTGACGACCAGCAGCCGGCGTGAGGGCAAGGGCAGGCAGGTGTGCGTGTCGCCACCGGGGGACCACTGCAGGTCGGCCACGTGCCGGGGGTGGGCGGGGTCGGCCAGGTCCAGCACGACCAGGCCGGCGTCGCCGTAGCCGACGTACGCGAGGTGCCCGTCGAGCAGGCCGTGGTGGCAGGCGTACCGCCGACCGTCCGGCCAGGTCGGCCGCTCGCCGCCGGCCACCCACTGGCCCGGCCACCACCACCGGCCGGCCTCGACCGGGTGGCTGGGGTCGGACATGTCGACCACGACGAAGATACGGTCGTCGAAGCCGTCGGGGATCACCGACACGTACGCGTACCGGCCGCCGGTCCACACGATCCGGTGCACACCCCGGCCGCCGGAGTCGAACCAGCCGATCTGGCGCGGGTGGAAGGGGTCGGCCAGGTCGTAGACGGCCATGCCCGCGCGGTACGGGTGGCCGCCGCGGAACTGTTCACAGTTGACCAGCAGCAGACCGTCGGCGACCTGGACCTTGTGCGTGTGGCTCCCGGCCGGGGCCGGCCACTGGACGACCAGCCGCAGGTCGGTGGGGTCGGAGGCGTCAAGGATGCTCGTGCCCGCACCGCTGGGACCGTGGTGACCGACGTACAGCACGTCGCCCTCGCGCAGCACCTGCATGCCGTCGCCCCGCCCGCCGAGGTCGTGGTGGCCGACGGTCACGAGACCGTGGGCGTCCGCCACCAGAGCGTGGGCGTCGACCCGGCCGACGTCGCCCATGGACCCTCCCGTC
>DATGOE010000143.1:0-2643 GCA_035306365.1 Natronosporangium sp.
CTCGCCGCCGTCGCCTGGCCGTACGCGAACGGGCCGCGGCACATCGGTCACGTGTCCGGGTTCGGGGTCCCGTCGGACGTGTTCGCGCGGTACATGCGCATGGCCGGCCACAACGTGCTCATGGTGTCGGGCACCGACGAGCACGGCACGCCGATCCTGGTGCAGGCCGAGCAGGAGGGGGTGTCCCCGCGCGAGCTCGCCGACCGGTACAATCGGGTGATCGTCGAGGACCTGGCGGGGCTGGGCCTCTCGTACGACCTGTTCACGCGGACCACGACCCGCAACCACTACGCCGTGGCGCAGGAGATGTTCCGCACCCTGCACCGCAACGGCTACCTGATCGTGCAGAAGACGCAGGGAGCGGTCTCGCCGTCCACCGGCCGGACCCTGCCGGACCGCTACATCGAGGGCACCTGCCCGATCTGCGGGTTCGACGGCGCCCGCGGGGACCAGTGCGACAACTGTGGCAACCAGCTGGACCCGGTCGACCTGATCAACCCGCGTTCCCGGGTGACCGGGGAGGTACCCGAGTTCGTGGAGACCGAGCACTTCTTCCTGGACCTGCCGGCGCTGTCCGACGCGCTGGCGCAGTGGCTGCGCACGCGCACCGACTGGCGGCCCAACGTGCTCAAGTTCTCCCTCAACCTGCTGGAGGACGTGCGGCCGCGGGCGATCACCCGCGACATCGACTGGGGCATTCCGGTGCCGCTGCCCGGGTGGGAGGACAACCCGAACAAGCGGCTGTACGTGTGGTTCGACGCGGTGATCGGGTACCTGTCGGCGTCGATCGAGTGGGCCCGGCGTACCGGTGACCCGGACGCCTGGCGGCCCTGGTGGAACGACCCGGCCGCCCGGTCGTACTACTTCATGGGCAAGGACAACATCACCTTCCACTCCCAGATCTGGCCGGCGGAGCTGCTGGCGTACGACGGGCGCGGCGCCCGCGGCGGCGAGCCTGGCCGCTTCGGCACCCTGCAGCTGCCGACCGAGGTGGTCTCCAGCGAGTTCCTGACCATGGAGGGGCGCAAGTTCTCCTCCTCCCGTCGGGTGGCCATCTACGTCCGTGACTTCCTGTCCCGCTACGACGCCGACGCGCTGCGGTACTTCATCGCCGTGGCCGGGCCGGAGACCACCGACACCGACTTCACCTGGGCGGAGTTCCTGCGGCGCAACAACGACGAGCTGGTCGCCGGCTGGGGCAACCTCGTCAACCGGTCGATCTCGATGGCGGCGAGAAACTTCGGTGCCGTGCCGCCGGTCGGCGCCGGCGGGCTGACCGAGGCGGACCGGCGGCTGCTGGAGCTGTCCCGCGGTGCGTTCGCCACCGTCGGCGGGCTGATCGAGCGGCACCGCCAGAAGCAGGCGATCGGCGAGGCCATGCGGGTGGTGGCGGAGGCCAACCGGTACCTGTCCGACCAGGCACCGTGGAAGCTGCGCGAGACCGACCGGGAGCGGATGGGCACCATCCTGCACGTGGCGCTGCAGGTGGTCGCCGACTGCAACACGCTGCTGTCGCCGTTCCTGCCCCACTCCGCGCAGCGGATCCACGAGCAGCTCGGGGGCAGCGGCGTGGTGGCCCCGATGCCGGAGATCCGGGAGGTGGAGGACCTCGACGGCGGGCCGCCGTACCCGGTGCTCACCGGTGACTACACCACCGCGGTCCGCTGGGAGTCGGTGGCCCTGCCGGCCGGCCGGCCGCTGGCACCGCCCACCCCGGTGTTCCGCAAGCTCGATCCGTCGATCGTGGACGAGGAGCTGGGCAGGCTGGCCAAGAGCGCCGCCCAGGCGGGCTGAGGTGAGGCGTACCGACCGGGGGCAGCCGCCGCCGGCGCCCCCGCCACTTCCCGTACCGGTCCCGGACAGCCACACCCACCTGGACCACATCGGCGGCGACCCCGACGCCCACCTGCGGGCCGCCGGCGCGGTGGGAGTGGACCGCGTGGTGCAGGTCGGAGTGGACGTCGCGTCGTCGACGTGGGCGGTGGACCTGGCCGCCCGCCGGCCGGCGGTGGTCGCCACGGTCGCCATCCACCCCAACGACGCCCCCCGCCAGCCGGACCTCGACGAAGCCCTGCGCGCGATCGAACGCCTGGCCGCCCACCCGCGGGTACGCGGGATCGGAGAGACCGGGCTCGACACGTACCGCACCGGGCCGGACGGGCGGGCCGCCCAGGAGGCGAGCTTCCGCGCCCACATCGCGATCGCGAAACGGTACGCCAAGCCGCTGGTCATCCACGACCGCGACGCCCACGCCGACGTCCTGCGGGTGCTCGACGAGGAGGGGGCGCCGGACACCGTGGTCATGCACTGCTTCTCCGGTGACGCGGACGTCGCCGCCGAGTGCCTGCGCCGCGGCTTCGTGCTCAGCTTCTCGGGCACGGTGACCTTCCGCAACGCGCGTGACGTCCAGGCCGCGGCCAGGGCGTGTCCGGTCGACCGGATGCTGGCGGAGACCGACGCCCCCTACCTGACCCCCGTGCCGTACCGGGGCCGGCTCAACGGCCCGTACCTGTTGCCGTTGACCGTGCGCGCCCTCGCCGACCTCACCGGCACGGACCTGGACCGGTGGTGCGCCACCGTGTCCGCCACCGCCGAGCGGGTCTTCGGGCCCTGGTCGTGACCGCCGCCCTGCCCGCGCCGCCG
>DATGOE010000144.1:0-17932 GCA_035306365.1 Natronosporangium sp.
ACCCGGCCCAGCAGCCACACGTCGCCGTCCTCGTCCCGCTTGGCGCCGTCGCCGGGGAAGTAGAGCCCGTCGAACCGGGACCAGTACGTGTCGACGTACCGCTGGTCGTCGCCCCAGATCGTGCGCAGCATCGCCGGCCACGGCTCCCGGAGCACGAGGAAGCCGCCGCCGCCGGGCGGCACCGGGGTGCCGGTGTCGTCCACCACGTCGGCGACCACGCCCGGCAGCGCCTGCATGGCCGAGCCCGGCTTGGTGGCGGTGACGCCGGGCAGGGGCGAGATCATGATCGCGCCGGTCTCGGTCTGCCACCAGGTGTCGACCACCGGGCAGCGGTCGCCGCCGATGTGCCGGCGGTACCACATCCACGCCTCGGGGTTGATCGGCTCACCCACGCTGCCGATCAGCCGCAGCGACGACAGGTCGAACTTGGCGGGGATGTCCTCGCCCCACTTGGCGAACGTCCGGATGGCCGTCGGTGCGGTGTAGAGGATCGTGATCCGGTACTTCTGCACCAGTTCCCAGAAGCGCCCCTTGTGGGGGGTGTCGGGCGTCCCCTCGTACATCACCGACGTGGCGGCGTTGGCCAGCGGGCCGTACACGGTGTACGAGTGGCCGGTGACCCAGCCGATGTCCGCGGTGCACCAGTAGACGTCGGTCTCGGGCTTGAGGTCGAACACCGCCCAGTGGGTGTAGGCCACCTGGGTCAGGTAGCCGCCGGTGGTGTGGAGGATGCCCTTGGGCTTGGCGGTGGTGCCGCTGGTGTAGAGGATGAACAACGGGTGCTCGGCGTCGAACGCCTCGGGCTCGTGCCGGTCGTCGGCGACCTCCACGGTGTCGTGCCACCACAGGTCCCGCCCGGGTGTCCACGCCACGTCCTGCCCGGTCCGGCGGACCACGATCACGCGCTCCACGCCCGGGCAGCGCTCCAGGGCGGCATCGACGGTCGGCTTGAGGGCGTGCGCCGAGCCGCGCCGGTAGCCGCCGTCAGCGGTGATCACGATCTTGGCGTCGGTGTCGGCGATCCGTCCGGCCAGGGCGTCGGCGGAGAAGCCGCCGAACACCACCGAGTGGGGTGCGCCGATGCGGGCGCAGGCGAGCATCGCCACGGGCAGCTCCGGGATCATCGGCATGTAGATGGCCACCCGGTCCCCCGCCCGTACGCCCAGCTCGGTCAGCGCGTTCGCCGCCTGGCAGACCTGCCGGAGCAGGTCCGCGTAGGTGATGGTGCGGGTGTCGCCCGGCTCGCCCTCCCAGTGGAAGGCCACGCGGTCGCCCAGGCCGGCGGCCACGTGACGGTCCAGACAGTTGTACGCCGCGTTGAGCCGTCCACCGACGAACCACTTGGCGAAGGGCGGGTTCGACCAGTCCAGCACCTGGTGCCAGGGCCGTGCCCAGTCCAACCGCCGCGCCTGACGTTCCCAGAACCCCAGCGGGTCGGCGGCCGCCTCCTCGTACACGGCCGAAGTCACGTTCGCCTGGGCGGCGAGTTCCTCGGGCGGCGGGAACCGCCGCGTCTCGGTGAGCAGGTTCGCCAGCGTGGTCTTCTCGATCGTCATCTCGGCTCCCCTCGCCTCGTGGACCGGCGCCTGAATCGGATACTGCCACTTCGTGCCACGTGCGGCACCTATTGTCCCAGCCGCTGATGCAGCGAGGTCAGGACGGTCGCGGACGGTGACGGCCGGACCGGCTACGGTACGGCGGTGGACGACGACCTCCTGGCCGGGGTCCGCGGGCTTCCCGGGGTGGCGGAGGCGGTGGACCAGGCCCGATCCGCGGTGGACGCCGCGTACCGGCACCCGGCGCTGCGGCGCGCCGGGGGTCGCGTGGCCGCCGAGGTCGCCCTGCACGCGGCGGTCGCGAGTGCGGCGCTGGCCGGCAGCCGGTACGACGTGGACCAGGTACGGGCGGGGACGGTCACCGACCCGGTGCTGCAGGGGGCGCTACGGTGCGCCGAGGCGGTGCCCGGCATGGTGGAGACCTGGCGCCGCGCACCGCGTCAGGCGCTCGCCCGCCTCCACGTGCTGGCCGCCCGGGGGGCGGTCGCCGACGAACGGCTGGGCCGGCCGGAGACCGACCCGACCGGGGCCGCCCGGCTGGACGTACTGGCCGACCTGGTGGCCGGCGGCGCCACGCCCGGTGGCCTGGTACGCGCGGCGGTGGTGCACGGCGAGCTGCTGGCGCTGCGCGCGTTCCCCGGCCCCAACGGGGTAGTGGCGCGGGCGGCCGCCCGGCTCGACCTCATCGCCAGCGGCTTCGACCCGCGAGGGCTGATCGGAATGGAGATCGGACACCTGGAACGGGAACCCGAGTACGTCGGCGCGGCCGGTGCGTTCGCCACCGGTACGCGCGACGGTGTCCGGGCGTGGCTGCGGCACTGCGGGACCGTCGCGCGGATCGCCGCCGAGCGGCTGGCTGAAGTCGTTTCCCGGGTGGCGCCCGACGACGGTGAGGCGCCGTCGCGACCGTTTCCCGGGTGACGGCGCCTCACAAGTGAGGTGCCGGTCGAGCTCGTCCCACAGGTGACGGCGCCTCACGACGTGAGGCGCCGTCGACGGCCGGCCACTCGGGTTACCAATCAAGCACCTCTATCGTCACTGTCGCCGGTCCTGGAGGGTCCCGACGCAGAGTGCCGCATTGTGGCTTGTCACGTGTGGGTTCCCGGTGGCGGGCCCGGAACCGTCGGTTCCACTTCCTTTCTACCCCGGTTTCGCCCCCGCCACCAGAGGAACCGTCACTCGTCGTGGTCCGGGTTGGCGGCCGCCGCGGCCCGGCCGCGCCGGCGGCGGCCGTACCAGGCGACCCCGGCCACCAGGCCCACCCCGATGCCGAGGGCGGCCGCCACCGGCACCGCCCGCCGTGCCTTGAGCCGCTGCCGCAACGGCACCGGGTGGCGGAACTCCCGTATCGGCCAGCCGCGCTGCTCGGCCGCCTTACGCAGCGCCCGGTCCGGGTTCACGGCGGTGGGGTGACCCACCGCCTCCAGCAGGGGGAGGTCGCTGATCGAGTCGGAGTACGCGTAACAGTCGGCCAGGTCGTAGCCGCGCTCCCGGGCCAGCTCCCGCACGGCGGCGACCTTCGCCTCACCGGCCGCGTAGAACTCCAGCCGGCCGGTGTACCGGCCGTCGACCACCTCCATCCGGGTGGCGATGACGTCGTCGACGCCCAGCAGCTCCCCGATGGGTCGCACGATCTCGTCCCCGGACGCGGACACCAGCACCACGTCGCGCCCGGCCGCCTGGTGCTCCTCGATGAGCTTCCCCGCCTCCGCGTAGATGTAGGGGTTGATGAGCTCGTCCAGCGCCTCGGCGACGATCTCGCGGACCTGGTCGACGGACCAGCCTTCACACAGCCGCGCGATGTAGTCGCGCATCCGCGCCATGGCGTCCTCGTCCGCGCCTCCCAGCCGGAAGGCCAGTTGCGCGTACGCGGCCTTGACCATGTCCCGGCGCTTGATCAGACCGTCCCGGTAGAAGGGGCGGCCGAACGCCAGCGCACTGGACTTGGCGATGACGGTGCGGTCGAGGTCGAAGAAGGCGGCGCCCTGGCCCACGGCGAGCAGTCTAGCCAGGGGTGTCGACGGTGGTGGCGCGCCACCACGGAGCACGGAGGTGTTAAGGTCGCCGGGTAGGGACTGGTCCAATCGGTCAGGCGGTGCGTTTCCCGGCCTACCGTGGCCGTCCGTGCGTGGGAGGCCGCAGCCGGCTGCGGTGGAGAACCGACGGACGGTGACGGTACGGGTACGCTGAGAGTACCGACCGGGCGGGCCGGTACACCGTAGGCCCTCAGCGGTTGCACCCCCCGTGACCGCTGAGCGGGTCTGGCTCTCCCCCCGGAGCCGACCCCTGACGGCCCTCACCTCCCCCCAGGTGAGGGCCGTCCTCGTCTTTCTCCCCGTGCGCCCCTCTCACGCCCGGGTGTGGGTCGCGCCGGGCAGGCACGGCGTCACCGTCGGGGGTGAACCTCTCCCCGCGCGTGTGCGGATCCGCCGGAGCACGGTGCGGTGGGCCGCTGGCGCCGGCGGGTGTGGCCGCCCCGGCCGCGACCCGTCCGGTGCCCCTGGCCGCCGTGGTGACGGACATCACCCGTCGCCTCTCCCGCTCACCTCCCGAATCGCCCCTACCACGGCACGTCCCGAGCTGGCTGTTTCTCCACAGCACACGTTCCTGTCCACAGCGGCGGCGGGAGCCGGTTGGCCGGCGGCGCGAGCGGCGCGAGGGTGTCGGGGCGGCGCGCCGACCGGGTGCGCCGGCACCGCGACCCGAGGAGGCCACATGCCCCGCCCGACCCGCCCGCAGCCGGCGCCACGCCCGCGGCGACCGCTGGTGGTGACCGGCGACGAGAGTCTGCTCGACGACCTGTTGCGGCTGGCCGCAGCCGCCGGAGTGGAGGTCGACGTCGCCCCGGACCCGACCGCGGCACGCGGCTCCTACACCGCCGCCCCGGTGGTGGTGGTCGGTGTCGACCAGGCGGGCAGCTGCCTGCGGGCGCGGCTGCCCCGGCGGCCGGACGTGGTGCTGGTCACAACCGCGGACCGGCAGCCGGAGCCCTGGCAGGACGCGGACGCGCTCGGGGCCGCACACGTGGCCGTCCTCCCGCAGGCCGAGCCGTGGCTGATCGAACGCTTCGCCGCCAGCGTGCGGTCCCGCCCGGCCGCACCGGTCGTCGCGGTGCTGGGCGGGCGGGGCGGCGCCGGCGCCAGCGTGCTGGCCGCCGGGCTCGCCGTCACCGCCGCCCAGGCCGGCCACCGGGTGCTGCTGGTGGACGGCGACCCGCTCGGTGGCGGGCTGGATCTGGTGCTGGGATGGGAGGACGACGACGGGGTGCGCTGGCCGGAGCTGTCCGACACCAGCGGCCGGCTCGACGCCGGGGCGCTCATCGGCGCCCTGCCCGGCCGCGGGGAGCTGGCGTTGCTGTCGTTCGACCGCCGAGAGCTGGCCGGTGCGTCCCCGGCGGCGATGGCCGCGGTGCTCGACGCCGGCCGCCACGCGCGCGACCTGGTCGTCGTCGACCTGCCCCGGCACGTGGACGCGGCCGGGGTGGTCGCGCTGCAGGCCGCCGACCGGGCGCTGCTGGTGGTGCCGGCGGAGGTCCGCGCGGCGACCGCGGCGGCCAAGGTGGTGGCCACGGCGAGGGACCACTGCCGGGACCTGCGCCTGGTGGTCAGGGGACCGTCGCCCGGCCGGCTGACCGCTGAGGAGATCAGCCGGTCGCTCGGCGTGCCGCTGGCCGGCGCGCTGCGCCCGGAGCTCGGGCTGCCCGCGACGCTGGAGGGCGGCCTCCCACCGGCCGCCACCGGGCGGGGGCCGCTGGCGATTCTGTGCCGCCGCCTGGTCGCCGAGCTGTGCGAGCCGGGTGTGGAGGTCGCCCCGGAAGGTAGGGCCGCGTGACGGCGCCGGTCGGGTGGATGGCGCCGATGCTTCCCCCGGATCCGCGAGACCCCCGCCTGGCTGCGCGGGAGTCCCACCACCCGGACGCGCGCGAGATCCGGCCGGATCCGCGGGAGCCCCACCTGGATGTGCGGGGCTCCCGCCTGGTGGCGGCGGTTCGCGAGAGCTTTGTGCGTACGGGGACGCCCGCCACGCACGCCGCCGTGGTGACGGCCGTGCGGCAGGGCCCGCATGCCGCGGTGCTCGGCGACGGGACCCTGTTGCGCCTGGCCGGACAGGTCCACGCCGAACTGGTCGGCGCGGGGCCGCTGACACCGGTGCTGGCCGACCCCGAGGTCACCGACGTGCTCGTCAACGGGACCGAGGTGTGGGTGGACCGCGGTGCCGGTCTGTCCCGCCACCCGGTGCGGATGGGCACCGCCGAGGACGTGAGGCGGCTCGCGCAGCGACTGGCCGCAGCCGCCGGTCGGCGCCTGGACGACAGCAGCCCGTTCGTGGACGTGCGGCTCGCCGACGGCACCCGGTTGCACGCGGTCCTGCCACCTGTCGCGACCGGCGGACCGTACCTGTCCCTGCGCACCTTCCGGCCGCGCCCGTTCACGCTGGCCGACCTGGTGCAGGCCGGCGTGATGGACCAGCCGACCGCCGACGTGCTCGCCGCGGTCGTGGAGGCACGGCTGCCCTACCTCATCAGCGGCGGCACCGGGACTGGAAAAACTACGCTGCTCGGGACCTTGCTGGCGCTGGTGCCACACGACGAGCGGATCGTGGTCGTGGAGGACGCGGCCGAGCTGCGACCGGCCCACCCGCACGTGGTGTCGCTGCAGGCCCGGACGGCCAACGTGGAGGGCGCGGGTGCGGTCGGGCTGCGCGACCTGGTGCGCCAGGCCCTGCGGATGCGACCGGACCGGATCGTGGTCGGCGAGTGCCGGGGTGCGGAGCTGGCGGACCTGCTCGCCGCGCTCAACACCGGGCACGACGGCGGGGCAGGGACCCTGCACGCCAACACCGCCCGCGACGTGCCGGCGCGGCTGGAGGCGTTGGGCATGCTCGGCGGCCTGCCCCGCGAGGTGCTCCACGCGCAGGTGGCCGCCGCGCTGCGGGTGGTCCTCCACCTGCGCCGCACCCGCGACGGCCGGGTACTGGACGAGATCTGCCTGCTGCTGCCCGGCGGAGACGACCGGGTGGTCGCTGCCGTGCCGGCCTGGCGGCGCGGCCGCGGGCTCGGGCCGGCGGCGCCGAC
Source organism: Natronosporangium sp. (assembly GCA_035306365.1). Classification (GTDB taxonomy): domain Bacteria; phylum Actinomycetota; class Actinomycetes; order Mycobacteriales; family Micromonosporaceae; genus Natronosporangium. Next base: position 6,631 of record DATGOE010000144.1, read on the forward strand.
GCTGGCCGGGATGCTCGCCGACCGCGGGGTCGCCGTGCCACCCGGGCTGGCAATGGATCCGCCCGTGTCGCCGCGAACGGGTGGTGCGGCGTGACCGGCTGGGCGGTGGCGTCGTGCCTCGGCCTGGCTGCCGTGGTCGTCGCGTGGCCACCGCCGCGCAGCTCCCGCGGGCGCCTGCGCCGGATCCGACATGCTTCCCCGCGACCGGCCGCTACCTGGTTCCTCCGGCTCGTCCGGCACCGGCTCCGGCTGCGCGTCGTGGCCAGCCCCGCGGCCACGGGTCGCCGGCGCTCCGGGAGTAGCCGGCGCTCGCTGGCGTGGGTCGCGGTGGCGCTGATGGCGGTGCTCGCCGGAGTGCTCGGCGGTCCGGTGGCCGCCGTCGTGGCCGGTGCCTACGGCGCGGCCGCGGTCCGGGCGTTGGCGAGGCGCGCCGCCCGTCGTGCCCGGATCTCGCGCCGGCGGGAGCTGCTGGACCACCTGTCGTCGGCAGCGGCGGACCTGCGTGCCGGCCTGCCGGTGGCCGACGCGCTGGCCCTCACCGGTGTCCCGGCCGCTGCCGTGGCCGGTGGTCCGCTGCCCGCGACGGGTGGCGGTGCCCCGCGGCGCTGGGGAACGGACGCGGCGCATCATCCGCTGGTCAGCCGGATCCAGGCCGCGGTCGCGCTCGCCGACCGCACCGGTGCGCCGCTGGCCGACCTGCTGGAGCGGATCGAGGCCGACGCCCGGGCCGCCGACCGGGTCGGCGCCGCGGTCGCCGCGCAGGCGGCCGGCTTCCAGGCGACCGCCTGGCTGCTGGCCGGACTACCGGCCGCCGGCCTCGCCCTCGGCTACGCCATCGCCGCCGACCCCCTCCGGGTGCTGCTGCACACGCCGGTCGGCGCGGCGTGCGCCGTCACCGCCGTCGGGCTCCAGCTGGCCGGCCTGGGCTGGACCCGGCGGCTCATGCGCGCGGCCGAGGCCGGCGCATGACCGCCCAGATGGTGGCCGCCGCCGTCGCCGTGGCCGGGCTCCTGCTGCTCGTTCCGTACCGCCGGCGGTCCCCGGCGCACCGGCTGGCGCATGTGGTCGGCGGGTGGGCGGAGGCCGCCGACGGCCACGCCGGTCCCACCGACCGGGCCGCTGGCTCCGAGTCCGTCAGCACCGGCGCTGGCCCCGCCGGAGCCGACCGTGCCGGAGCACGTCGTCCCGGCCGTGCCGGTGTCCGGATCGGTCGCCGCGAGGTGGTGGCCGGGCTGGTCGCCGTCGCGGTCGGGCTGCTCGCCGGAGGCTGGTGGGGCGTGCCGCTGGCGGTAGGCGCCGGGCTCGCCGCGCACCTGGTCCTGCGTCGCCTGGAGTCGCCGGAGTCCCGGGCGCGGCGGGAGCTTGAGGCCGCCGACCTGCCACTGTGCGCTGATCTGCTGGCGGTGGCGCTGCGCGGCGGGGTCCCGGTCGACCGGGCCGCCGCGGCGGTCGCGGACGCGCTCCCGGGTGCGCTGGGTGAGCGGCTCGGGCGGGTGGCCCGGCTCCTGCAGCTCGGCGCCACCCCCGCCGAGGCGTGGCGGGAGCTCGCACCGGTCACCGGCGCTGACCGGCTGATCCGCGCGGCGGTCCGCAGCGCCGACCACGGTGCCGCCCTCTCCGGCGCGCTCAGCCGCCTCGCCGACGACCTGCGGGCGGACCGGGCGGCGTCGGCCGAGGCGGCCGCCCGCCGCGCCGGCGTCCTCATCGTGCTGCCGCTGGGGTTCTGCTTCCTGCCGGCATTCGTGCTCGCCGGCCTGGTGCCGGTGATCGTCGCCGTGCTCGGCGACGCCGTCCACATCTGAGAGGAGGATCCGACATGTCCACGCTGCGTGCGCTGGCCACGCGGGTGATGACCGGCGTCGTCCCCGACGCCCGGACGACGCCCGTGCCGGGCGGCGGGACGGACCCGGCGCCGGATGCCGGGGTGGGCCCGGCACCCGCTGCCGGGGCCGACCGGGCGCCGGACGCCGGGATGAACACCGCCGAGTACGCGGTCGGCACCCTCGCCGCCGTCGCGTTCGCGGGGATCCTGCTGGCCGTGCTGACCAGCGACCCGGTCCGCGCTGCCCTGCAGGCCGTCGTCGAGCGGGCGCTGGGATGAGGAGCGCGACCGTGTGGCGTGGCCGGACGTGGCCGGCCACGCCACACGGTCCCGCCGCCCGGGGCGAGCGGGGCTCGGCCACCGCCGAGCTGGCGGTCGCGCTCCCCGCGGTGGTCCTGCTCCTGCTGGCCGGCCTGACGTCGGTGGCAGCTGTGACCGCACGGCTGCAGTGCGTCGACGCCGCGCGCGAGGCCGCACTGGTCTCCGCCCGGGGCGGGTCGGGCACGGAGGCCGCCGCCCGCCTGGCTCCGGATGGCGCGGAGGTCACGGTCACGGTCGACGGCGACACCGTGGTCGCGGTCGTGCGGGCGCGGGTACCCGTCCTGTCCGTGAGGCTGCCCGCGGTGCGGGTCGAGGCGACGGCGGTGGCCGCGATCGAACCCGGGCACCCGGGGCCGTCGCCGTGAGCCGCGCGGACGCGGGTCTGCGCCGACGCCGCCCCGGCCCGTGCGAAGCGGACCGTGGCGGCGGTTCAGAGGGCCGCCGCGCCCGGAGCGGGGTCGACCGCGGCAGCGCCTCGGTGTGGTGCCTGGCGGTGGGGGCGGTGCTGCTCGCCGCCGGCCTCGCCGCCACCTCGCTGGGGGCCGCCCAGGTTGCCCGCCACCAGGCGCAGGCGGCAGCGGACCTGGCGGCCCTGGCCGGGGCGCCGCACGCCGCGCGCGGACCCGCCGCCGCCTGCCAGCGGGCCGCGGAGATCGCCACCGCGAACCGGGCCCGGCTGGTCGGATGCCGGGTCGAGGGTCTCGACGTGGTCGTCACCGTGGAGGTGGAGTCGACGCTGCCTGCACCGCGGCCGGCGTCGGCCGCCGCCCGCGCCGGGCCGGTCCGGGCCGACGACTCGACCGGCCCGGCATGACACCGCGGTCACCCCCGCGCGGGCCGCATCAGAGCCGGCCGCCGTGGCCGCGGCGCGGCCCGGCACGGACCCCGCCTTCGTCCCGGGCAGCTAGGCCGAGCGCGCCGTCTCGCGGTGGTCCGGTGCCGCCTGCGCCAGCGCCGCCAGCACCACCCGCAGCGCCCGCACGGCACCGGACTTGGACAGCGGGTTGTTGCCGTTGCCGCACTTCGGGGACTGGATGCACGAGGGGCACCCGGCCTCGCAGGGGCATTCGTCGATGAGCTCGGCGGTGGCGGCCAGCCAGGTCGTGGCCGCCGCGTAGGCGCGCTCGGCGAACCCGGCGCCGCCCGGGTGGCCGTCGTAGACGAACACCGTCGGCGTGCCGGTGTCCGGGTGCACCGCGGTGGACAGGCCGCCGATGTCCCACCGGTCACAGGTGGCGATCAGCGGCAGCAGCCCGATCGCGGCGTGCTCGGCGGCGTGCAGGGCGCCGGGCACGTCCGCCGGGTCGACCCCGCCCTCCTCCAACGCCCGCGGTGACACGGTGAACCAGACCGCCACCGTGTCGAGCCGACGTTCCGGCAGGTCGAGCGGGAACGTGCCCAGCAGCTCCCCGGAGCCGAGCCGGCGTCGCTGGTACGAGACCACCCGGTTGGTCACCTCGACCGTGCCGAGGAACAACCCCACCGGCCCGGCGTCGCGGTAGGACCGCACCGACCGTACGGACAGCGCGGTGGTGTCCCGGGCGTACGTGGTCCACGGCGGCGACTCGGCGTGGACCAGCGCCACCTCGTCGGCCAGGTCGAGGTCGTCGACCACGTACGACTGGCCGTGGTGGAGGTAGACCGCCCCCGGGTGCACCTGGAAGTGCGCCGAGGCGGGGTCGACGGTCCCCAGCAGCCGGCCGCTGGCCGACTCGACGATCGCGATCGGCGCGCCGCCGGTGCCCCGCAGGTCCACCTCGGGCCGCTCCCGACCGGTCCAGAACCAGCCCGCCGGGCGGCGGCGCAGCAGACCGTCGGCGACCAGGGACTCGACCGCCGCGGCGGCCCCCTCGCCGAACAGCGGGAGGTCCGCAGGCGTCAGCGCCGACTCGGCGGCCGCCGCCGCGAGCTGTGGGCCCAGCACGTACGGGTTGCCCGGATCCAGCACCGTCGCCTCCACCGGGGACCCGAACAGCGCCCGGGGGTGGTGCACGAGGTAGGTGTCGAGCGGGTCGTCCCGCGCCACGAGCACGCACAGCGCGGGCTGCCCCGCGCGGCCGGCGCGGCCGGCCTGTTGCCACAGCGACGCCAGCCGCCCGGGATAGCCGCACAGCACGACCGCGTCGAGCCCGGCGAGGTCCACCCCGAGCTCCAGCGCGCTGGTCGTGGCCAGGCCGAGCAGCTCGCCGTCGTGCAGCGCCCGCTCCAGCGCCCGCCGCTCCTCCGCCAGGTAGCCGCTGCGGTAGGCGGCGATCCGCTCGCCCAGGCCGGGCACCGCCTCGTCCACGGCGCGCCGGGCGGTGGCGGCCACCACCTCGGCACCCCGGCGGGAGCGCACGAACGCGAGCGTGCGCACGCCCCGGCTGACCGCGTCGGCGAGCAGGTCCGCCGCCTCGTACACCGCCGATCGCCGCACCGGGGAGGCGTCGCCCGCCGCCACCCGGGGCAGCAGCGGCGGCTCCCACAGCACGAACGTCACCTCGCCCCGGGGCGAGGTGTCCTCGGTGACCGCGGTCACGTCCAGGCCGGTGAGCCGCGCCGCGGCCGAGGCCGGGTCGCCGGAGGTGGCGGACGCCAGGACGAACACCGGGTCGGGGCTGAGCCGGCGCAGCCGTCGCAGGAGGTTCGCCACGTGGGAGCCGAAGACGCCCCGGTACGCGTGGCACTCGTCGACCACGACGAAGGCCAGGTGCCGCAGGAACCCGCGCCAGCCGCGGTGCCCGGGAAGGATGCCCCAGTGGAGCATGTCCGGGTTGGTCAGTACGAACCGGCAGTGGGCGCGGATCCACTCCCGTTCCTCGCGGGGGGTGTCGCCGTCGTAGCAGGCCGCCCGGACGCGGCCGAGCCCGAGCTCCTCGATGGCGCGGAGCTGGTCGGCGGCGAGCGCCTTGGTCGGCGCCAGGTACAGCACCGTCGCGCGGGGGTCGGTCAACAGCCGCGACAGCGCCGGCAGCAGGTACGCCAGCGACTTACCGGAGGCGGTGCCGGTGGCCACCACGACGTGCCCGCCCGCCCAGGCCCGGGACGCCGCGTCCGCCTGGTGCCGCCACGGTGCCGTGATCCCGCGGGCGGCCAGCGCCTCCCGCAGCTCCCGCGGCACCCAGTCGGGCCACTCGGCCGGCTGACCGGGACGCGCCGGCAGGTCCTCCACGTGTGTGATCCGCCCGTCGTCGTAGCGCGCGAGCAGCTCCGACAGCAGCGCCGCGGCGCCTCCTCCCGTCGCGGTGGTCACCCTGGCACTGTGCCACCGGGCGGCGACAGCGGTGCCGTCGGGGCGCGGCGGGCGGGGACCGGTCGCCGGCGACGCGGCAGTCGGGCGGCGACGGGACCGGAGCGGAGGGGACCCGCCGCGAGGTCAGCCGAAGCGCCCGGTCACGTACTGCTCGGTCCGCTCATCGGACGGGTTGGAGAAGATCGTGGCGGTGTCACCGACCTCGACCAGCACTCCGGACCGCGGCGCCTGTGGGTCGGTCCCGGGCTCGGTGCTGAGGAACGCGGTGCGGTCGCTGATCCGGGCGGCCTGCTGCATGTTGTGGGTGACGATGACGATGGTGTAGTCGTGCGCGAGCTGCCGCATGAGGTCCTCGATCCGCGCGGTGGCGACCGGGTCGAGCGCCGAGGCGGGCTCGTCCATGAGCACCACCTCCGGTTCGACGGCGATGGCACGGGCGATGCACAGCCGCTGCTGCTGCCCGCCGGACAGGCTCAGCGCCGACCGGGTGAGCTTCCCCTTGACCTCCTCCCACAGGGCGGCGTCGCGCAGGGCGCGCTCCACGACGTCGTCCAGGGCCGGGCCCCGCACACCCGCGAGCCGGGGGCCGAACGCGACGTTGTCGTAGATGGACTTGGGGAACGGGTTGGGCTTCTGGAACACCATGCCGACGCGGCGGCGTACCTCCACCGGGTCGACGTGGTCACCGTAGATGTCCTCCCCGCGGTAGGCGACGGTACCCGTCACCCGGGCGCCGGGGATGAGGTCGTTCATCCGGTTGAGCGTGCGCAGCAGCGTCGACTTGCCGCATCCGCTCGGGCCGATGAGGGCGGTGATCTCGTGCTCGGCGATCTCGAGGCTGACGTCCCGGATGGCCCGGAACCGGCCGTAGTAGACGCTGACGTCCTGCAGCCGGAACACGCTCCGCCGCGGCGTGGACGCCGGACGTCGCGCCGCCCCGTCGACCACCGGCCGGCGGGGCGTGACCGTGGCGGTACGGGACGGCGGGCTGACCGCCGGTGGCGTGGTCGACATGGCCGGGTATCCCCTCGTCCTGAGGCCTGCGCGGAACCACCCGGCGGCCTGTCCGGCTGCCGGGTGCCGCTCCGTCGGTGCGGCACGCTACGGCAGCCGGGTGTCGGGTACCCGGGATCCGCGTGAACCACCGGTGAACGGTGGTCGGCCGGGACGTGTCCGCCGCGCCCATCGAGCGGTAGGGACGGCCTCGGGAGTGTCCGCCGGTGCCCTCGGGCGGCCGGCGGCGCGCCGGTACGGGCTCGGCGTGTCCGCCGTGGCGGCGGTCGGGGTTGGTCACCGCCCGGCCGGGCGGGCGTAGGCCACGTCGGCCGACCACCGCCGGAACCCCAGCCGGGTGTAGAGCGCGACCGCGGCCGGGTTGGACTCGTCGACGTAGAGCATCACCTGCTCCAGCCCCCGGTCGCGCAGGTGGTGCAGCCCGGCCAGGGTGAGCGCCGTGCCCAGGCCCCGGCCGTGCGCGGACGGGTCGACGCCCAGCACGTAGACCTCGCCGACCGGCGGGTGGGACGCGTCACCGGCGTGGACCTTGGTCCAGTGGAAGCCGATCAGCCGGCCATCCTCTTCGGCCAGCAGGAACCCGTCCGGGTCGAACCACGGTTCGGCCATCCGCTGCCGCAGGTCCTCCTCGGTCCACCGACCCTGCTCCGGATGGTCGGCGAACGCCCGCGCGTTGAGGGCCAGCCACGCGTCGTCGTCCACGCCCGGCCGGAACGTGCGCAGCCGCACGCCGGGCGGCAGCACCGGGTCCGCCAGCGGCTCCGACAGTGACCGCCGTAGCTGGAGCAGTACCCGTACCCGCGCGAAGCCGAACTCGGCGGCGAGGGCGGCGGCGCCGGGATGGTCGCCGTGCGCCCACAGGTGGAGCCGCCCGGACCGGTCCAGTTCGGCCGCGGTGTCGACGGTGGCGGCGAGCAGGGCGCGGCCCACGCCCCGCCGCCGGTGCGCGGGGTGCACCACCAGCTCCGCCACCGGCCCGCCGTCGCCGGGCGCGAGGCCGGCGTACCCGCGCAGCTGCCCGTCGGCCCGCTCCAGCAGGTGCACCGCGGCCGGGTCGCCGTGGCGCAGTCGCAGCACCGTCTGCTCGTTCAGGGCGGCGACACCGTCCACCTCGGCCGCGGCCGCCACCAGGGCGAGGATCTCCTCAACAGCGTCGGCGTCGGGTCGCCGCAACCGCTCAACCGCCACCGCGCCGCCCGGTCAAGCGCTCACCGGCGCGGGCTTTGGGTCCGGCAACGGGCGTGCGGGCGGCAGGACGAACTTGTAGCCGACCTGCCGGACCGTGCCGATCATCGACTCGTGCTCCGCCCCGAGCTTGGCCCGCAGCCGCCGCACGTGCACGTCCACCGTCCGCGTCCCACCGTAGTAGTCGTACCCCCACACCTCCCGCAGCAGCTGGTCGCGGGTGAACACCCGACCGGGGTGCTGGGCGAGGAACCGCAGCAGCTCGAACTCCTTGTAGGTCAGGTCGAGCGGGCGGCCCTTGAGCCGGGCCGCGTAGGTGGCCGGGTCGATGGTCAGGTCCCCGGCCCGGATGACGCCCGGATCCTCGCCGCCGGCGGACGCCAGCCGCCCCGCCGCCAGCCGCAGCCGCGCCTCGACCTCGGCCGGACCGGCGCCGGACAGCAGCAGGTCGTCGATGCCCCAGTCGGCCGAGACCGCGATGAGGCCGGCCTCGGTGACCACGGCGAACAGTGGGGCGGTGACCCCGGTGGCCCGCAGCACCCGGCAGGTAGCGCGGGCGTCGGACAGCTGGCTGCGGGCGTCCACCAGCAGGGCGTCGGGAGTCGGTCCGGCCAGCAGGGCCCGTACGTCCCGGGGGGCGGTCCGCACCGTGTGGGGCAGCAGGTCGAGCGCGGGCAGCACGGTCGCGGGGTTGGCTGCCCGGTCGGCCGTCAGTAACAGGATCTCCACTGGCTCCTCCGGCGTCCGGTGGACCCGGCGACACTGGCGGGACGGGCAGGCGCTACCAGCGTATCCGACGCGGCCGCCCGCGCCCGCCGGCGTCCCGTCGCGGGACCGGTGTCCACCAGGGCGGTCCGGGTGGCACGATCGGGGCGTGCTGCCGAACCGACCTGACGACCGCGACGGCGACCCCGGCCGGGACGACCGAGCCGCGCGCCGGGCGGCGGCGCGGGAGCGCGCCGCCGCCCGGCGCGCCCGCTGGCGGGCGCAGTCGGGCCAGGAGCCGCCGGCGGCCGGGCCCCGGCCGCCCTCCGGCCCGTCCCCCCGGGGGGCCGGAGCACCGCCCGTCCCGCCGGCCAGCGGACCGGGTGGCCGGGCGGTCCCGGTCCCGGGCACGCACGCCGGCCCTCCGCCCGGTGGTGACCGTGGCCGGCCGGCCGCCTCCGCCGGCCCCGACGGTGGGCACGGCGCCGCCCGCCCACCGGGTCCCGGCGCGACCGGACGGGAGGGCGTCGCCGGGCCCGGCCTCACCGGTGGCCCGGCCCGGGGTGCGGGTGGACCGGCCGGAGCCGGGGGTCGGCCGGGTCCGGCCGCGGGTGGGCCCGCGGGCGCCAGGGGTCGACCTGGTCCGGCTGCGGGTGGGCCTGGCGGGGCCGGGCCTGGCGCGGCCGGGCGTCGGCCGGGTCCGGGCGGTCCCGGGGGCCGATCCGCCGGCGACCGGCCGGTGGGGGCCACCGGGGAGCAGCCGGCGGTGCGCGGTCGTCCGGTGCCGGTCGCGCCGGTCCGCCGGCTGCTGTCGCTGGCGATCGCGGGGTTCGCCGCGCTGCTCGCCGTCGGCCTCGTCGTCGGGGCACAGGCCGCCGGCGTGGGGCTGGCACGGCTGCCCTACGCGGTGGTGGTCTTCGGCATCCAGGTCCTGTTCGTGCTCGCCTTCACGGTGGCGATACGTCCCCCGGGCATGCGGGAGGTGGTGGTGGCCGGCCTGGTCGCCGCCATCGCCGCCGACGTCGCCGCGGTGGTGCCGTTGCAGGCCTCGATCGCGCCGCTCGGGTACGTCGCCGCCGGTGGCTTCGTGGCCGCCGTCGTGGCCCAGCTGGCGCGCCGCGACGGCCGCATCCGCGCCACCGAGTCACTGGGCTCCAGCCTGGTGATCGTGGTCGGCGTGGTGGCGCTCGCCTCGCTGGTGGTCCTCACCCGGCTCCCCAGCGGTACCCAGGCGATCAGCATCGCCCTGACCGCCGCCGGGGTGGCGCTGGTGGTGGCGAGGCTCGCGGACACGGTGGCTCCCTGGCCGCGGCTGGCGCCACAGGTGCCGCGTGGCGCGGTGGGAGTGGTGCTGGGTCCGATGCTGGGCGCGGTGACGGCCGCGATACTCGGCAGCTACGTGCGCGGTTTCACCCCACTGAGCGCGGCGCTGGTCGGGGTGGTCACCGCGCTGGCGGCGGTGCTGGCCGACCTGTCGGTCGGCTACGCCCAGGCCGGGCGACGGATCTCCGGCGAGCTGCCCACCCTGTGGATCGCCCGCCACCTGCAGGGCCCGCTGGCCGGGTACGCGTTGGCCGCACCGCTGCTGTACGCGGTGAGCGTCGTCTACTTCGTCCCGCGCTACCTGTAGGGTGCATCCGACATGCGACGCGTCCGGCCGCTTCTGGTGTTCCTGGTGGTGCTGGCGGGCATCCTCATCGTGACCGACCGGGTCGCCGCGTGGGCCGCCCAGCGGGCGGTGGCGGACCGGGTCGCGCAGGAGCTGACCGCCTACGACGTCCGCAGCGCGCCGCCGGAGGTCCAGTTCGGTGGTTTCCCGTTCCTCACCCAGGTCGCCACGGGCGAGTACGGGCACGTGGTGCTCCGGCTGCGCAACGTGGGGTCCGACCAGGTGAGGTTGCCGCTGGTGGAGCTGACCGCCAGCGGTGTGACCGCCCCCCTGACCAACCTGGTCGAGTCCGGACCGATCCACGCCGAGCGGATGACCGGCTCGGCCACCGTGGGGTATGACCAGGTGGCCGACCTCGCCGGGTGGCCGGAGCTGAGCCTGTCCGCGGACAACGGCGGCCTCGTCGTCCGCCTGCCGGCGGAGGTGCTCGGCACCGCCGTGACCCTGGCGGGCACGGCCGACGTGGAGCTGGCCGACGGCGGGGTGTGGGTGCGGGTCGGGCAGCTCACGGCCGACGGCGGCGGTGGCCTGCCGCCCGGGTCCGAGGCGGTGGTCGGGCAGATCGCCGCGGACCTGTCGGTGCACGTGCCGCTGCCGCCGCTGCCGTACGGCCTCACCCTGGAATCGGTCCGGGCCGAGCCGGCCGGCATCGTGGTGACCGTCTCGTCCCGGGACGTGCCGCTGTCGCGGTGACCCTGCCGGCCGGCGCCGCGGCGATGCTAGAGTACGGTGCCATGGGCACGATGCTCACCAAACGGCGCGCGGTCGACCTGTGCCGCGTGGCCACGTGCCTGTGTTGCCCCGGCGCATGACGGCGGGGCCGACGTTCTCACGCTCTTCCCACTGATTCCGGTCCGGTCCCGCCGAGCCGGCGATATCCCGTCCATCGGGTCGCCGCGCGGCGTTACCGCGACGATCGTTGCTGCCGGGCGGTGGCCCACCAGCTGCCACAGGAGCAACCATGACACGCGAGAACGTACTCGTCTCGGCCGACTGGGCCGAGAAGAATCTGGGCGCCCCCGGCGTCGTCTTCGTCGAGGTGGACGAGGACACCTCCGCGTACGACCGCGGACACCTGCCGGGAGCGGTGAAGCTCGACTGGCGTACCGAGCTGCAGGACCCGGTGCGCCGGGACTTCCTCGACCGGGAAGGCTTCTCCAAGCTGATGTCCGCCAAGGGCATCAGCAACGACGACACCGTGATCCTCTACGGCGGCAACAACAACTGGTTCGCCGCGTACGCGTACTGGTACTTCCGCCTCTACCGGCACCGCGACGTGCGGTTGCTCGACGGCGGCCGCAAGAAGTGGGAGCTGGACGGCCGCCCGCTGGTGACCGACGAGGTGCGCCGGCCC
>DATGOE010000145.1:0-30994 GCA_035306365.1 Natronosporangium sp.
TTCACGGCGATTATGGGTCCGTCCGGGTCGGGTAAGTCCACCTTGATGCACTGCCTCGCCGGCCTGGACACCCTCACCCGCGGCGAAGTCTGGATCGGTCAAACCCGCCTGTCTGGACTCAACGACAAACAACTCACCAAACTCCGCCGCGACCACGTCGGGTTCATCTTCCAAACCTTCAACCTCCTACCCACCCTCACCGCCAAAGAAAACATCCTCCTCCCCCTCGCCATCGCCGGACGCAAACCCGACCCCGACTGGTACGACACCATCATCAACACCGTCGGACTCGCCGACCGCCTCCACCACCGACCCTCCCAACTCTCCGGCGGACAACAACAACGCGTCGCCTGCGCCCGCGCCCTCATCAGCCGACCCCAAGTCATCTTCGCCGACGAACCCACCGGCAACCTCGACTCCCGCTCCGGCGCCGAAGTCCTCACCTTCCTGCGCAACAGCGTCCAGACCTTCGGCCAAACCATCGTCATGGTCACCCACGACCCCGTCGCCGCCTCCTACGCCAACCGCGTCATCTTCCTCGCCGACGGCCAGATCGTCGACGAACTCACCGACCCCACCCCCGACACCGTCCTGGACACCATGAAGCGCCTGGACACCACCTCGATGCCGGAAACGGTGATGGCGTGATGCTTCGGGCCACGCTGAAGGGGATGCTGTCGCGCAAGCTACGACTGCTGCTGTCCGGTCTGGCGGTCGTGCTCGGGGTCATGTTCGTCTCCGGCGCGCTGGTGCTCACCGACACCCTGGGCCGCTCCTTCGACCAGCTCTTCGCCGGCGTCTACGCCCACACGGACGTACAGGTGCACGGCGAACCGCGGGTGGCGGTGTCCGAGTTCGAAGGCGAGGTGGTGCCGGCCAACCTCCCCGCCGACACCGTGGAGCGGGTAGCGGCCGTGCCGGGCGTGGCCAGCGCCCGGGGACTCGTGGAGGCGGACGGGGCGCGGCTGATCGGCCCCGACGGCAAGGTCGTCACCAGCTTCGGGCCGCCACGGTTGGGCATCAACTGGACCGGCGAAGACAAGCTGGTGCAGTTGCGCGAAGGCCGGGGACCGGCCGCCCCGGACGAGATCGCCATCGACGCCGCGCTCGCCGAGACCGCCGGAGTGTCACTCGGGGACCGGGTGGGCGTGCTCACTCTGGAGCCCCGCCAAGACTTCACCGTGGTCGGGATCTTCGGCTTCGGGGAGCGGGACTCGCTCGGCGGGGTCCAGTTCGTGGCGTTCACCGACGAGGTAGCGCAGCGGCTCATGCTCGGGGAGCCGGACGTGTGGACCGCGGTGGACGTCCGCGCCGCCGAGGGGGTCTCCCCGGAGCAGCTCCGCGACGACATCGCCGCCGTGCTCGGCGACGGCTACCAGGTACGCACCGGGGCGGAGCTGGCGGAGGAGCAGTCCGCCTCGCTCAAGGAAGGGCTGCGGTTCTTCAGCTACATCCTGCTCGGCTTCGCCGGGGTGGCCCTGTTCGTCGGAGTTTTCCTGATCATCAACACCTTCTCCATCATCGTCGCCCAGCAGACCCGGGAGCTGTCGCTGATCCGCGCGGTCGGCGCCAGCCGGCGCCAGGTCCTCGGCTCGGTGCTGTTCGAGGCGACCGTGATCGGGCTCGTCGCCTCGGTGCTGGGCCTCGCCGCCGGCTACGGGGTCGGCGCGCTGCTCGCCGCGCTCGCCGCCGGCCTCAGCACCGTACCGCTGGCCGGCGTGAGCATGCCGGCGGCCGCCCTGATCGGTGGGCTCGCGGTCGGTGTCCTGGTCACGCTGGTGGCGGCGCTGCTCCCGGCGGTCCGGGCATCCCGGATCCCGCCGGTGGCCGCCATGCAGCACGCCGCGACGCCGGACCGGCCGTTGACCCTGCTCACCGTCGCCGGGGCCCTCACACTGGCCGCCGGCGGCACGGTGCTCGGGCTGGGACTGACCGGCCGCGCCGGCGGCCAGGAGCTGTGGGCCGTGCTCGCCGGCGTGCTGGTCTGCTTCATCGGCGTGGCCCTGCTCACCCCGCTGATCGCCCGGCCGGTGGTGTCGCTGCTCGGCCGGCCGTTCTCCTGGTCGGTGCCGGGCAAGCTGGGCCGCCTGAACTCCGGGCGTAACCCGCGCCGCACCGCGATCACCGCGGCCGCGCTCATGGTCGGGGTGGCCCTGGTCACCGGCTTCGGAGTGGTGCTGGCCTCGGCCAAGGAGAGCATGGGTGAGCTGGCGACCGAGACCATGGACGCCGATCTGGTGATCTCCGGCGACTACGCCGGTCCCCGGCCGCCCACGTTCGACCCCGCGGTGCTGGACCGTGCCGCGGCGCTGCCCGGGGTGGCACAGATCTCCGCCATCGCCATCGACCTGGCCGAGGTGGACGGGCAGCGGGGGTACGTGACCGCCGTCTACGACCTGGCGGCCGCCCGCGACATGTTCCACCTCGAACCCACCGCGGGCAGCCTGGAGCCGCTGGCACCCGGCGAGCTGGTGGTCGACGCGCGGACCGCCGACGAGTACGGCCTCACGCTGGGCGACACGGTGCAGACACAACTATCCCGGGGAGAGCCCCACACCTACCGGGTGGTCGGGCTGTACGAGTGGACCCCGCTGGTGAGCGGCTTCATCCTGCCGCAAGAGGCGACCGCCGACTTCGGTATCCCGCAGCCGACGCTGGGCTTCGTCACGGTCACCGACGGCGCCGCGACCAGCCAGGTCCGCGCGCAGGTGGCCGAACTCCTCGCCGACAGCCCGGAGGTGGCGGTCACCGACCAGAGCGCCTTCATCGATCAGCAGACCAGCCAGCTCGACGGGGTGCTGACGATGATCCAGATCCTGTTGGGCCTGGCGATCCTGATCGCCGTGCTGGGCATCATCAACACCCTCGTACTGTCGATGCTGGAACGTACCCGGGAGCTCGGGCTGTTGCGCACGGTCGGGCTGAGCCAGACGGCCACGATCCGGATGGTCACCGTGGAGGCGGTGGTGATCTCCCTCTTCGGCGCCCTGCTGGGGGTCACGGTCGGGGTCGGACTGGGCGCCGCGGTGGTGCGCGCGCTGGCGGACGAGGGGATCGACCGGTTGGCGCTGCCGTGGTCGGACATGGCCGGATACGTGGTGCTGGCCGGCCTGGTCGGGGTGATCGCGGCGCTGCTGCCGGCGGTGCGGGCCGCCCGGACCAACGTGCTGGGCGCGATCGCACACGAATAGACCGCCCAGGCCCGCCTGGGGGCGGGGTCGGTGGGGGTGCCGGGACGGGGGCGGCACCCCCACCCGCCGCTCGCCTCGGCACCGGCCACCCGCCCGCCGGTGCGGCCCTCCACCCCCTGCCCGCCCGCGACGCGCCGGATGGGGCAGACTGCCGGGGTATGGGGCGGGGACGACTGGCCGGGGTTCTGTTCGACATGGACGGTACGCTGCTGGACAGCGAGAAGCTCTGGGACGCCGCGTTGGCGGCGCTCGCGGAACGGCTCGGCGGCGTCCTCTCCGCCGCCGCCCGGCGGGCGATGACCGGTACCTCCGAAGACGAGACCATGGCGATCCTCTACGCGGACCTGGGGATCGACGGTCGGGACCCGGCGGCGGACCGGCGGTTCGTCGCCGATCGCATGGCCGAGCTCTTCGCCACCGACCTGACCTGGCGACCCGGTGCCCAGGAGCTGTTGACCGAGGTCCGCGCGGCCGGCCTACCCGCCGCCCTCGTCACCTCGAGCGGGCGGCGGCTGGTGGAGATCGCCCTGGACAGTACGCTCGGCCGCGACTCCTTCGACGTGGTGGTGTGCGGCGACGACGTGACCGCGCCCAAACCCGACCCGGAGTCCTACCGGACCGCGGCCGACCGGCTCGGCGTACCGATCCGCCGCTGCGTGGCGATCGAGGACTCTCCGGCCGGCCTGACCAGCGCCCGGCGGGCCGGGGCGATCCCGGTCGGGGTACCCGGCGACGTCCCACTCTCCGGTATCGACGGCGTGCACCTGGTGACCAGCCTGGCCGAGGTGGACCTGGCGTACCTCGCCCGCCTGGTGGACCACCGCTGACCCCGGTGGACCGCCACGGCAGCGGTAGAACCGGCTACTTCGCCGCGAAGTAGGCCGCCTCCGGGTGGTGCACCACGATCGCATCGGTGGACTGCTCCGGCACAAGCTGGAACTCCTCGGTGAGCTGCACCCCGATCCGGTCTGCGCGCAGCAGCGCGTGCACCTTCGCCCGGTCCTCCAGCTCCGGGCAGGCCGGGTAGCCGAACGAGTAGCGGCAGCCCCGGTAGTCGTTGCGCAGGATCCCCGCCAGGTCGGGGTCGGAGTCGGCCAGGGTGCCGCCCGACGGCAGCGCCAGCTCCTGCCGGATCCGCCGGTGCCAGTACTCCGCGAGCGCCTCGGTGAGCTGCACCGACAGGCCGTGCGCCTCCAAGTAGTCGCGGTAGGCGTTCTGCGCGAACAGCTTGGCGGTGTACTCGCTGATCGGCTGCCCGACGGTGACCAGTTGGAACGCGATCACGTCCAGCTGGCCGCTCCCCCGGGGCCGGAAGAAGTCGGCCAGGCACAGCCGCCGCTCCACCCGCTGGCGCGGGAACCGGAACCGGGCCCGCTCGGCGTGGCCGTTCTCGTCCAGCACGACCACCTCGTTGCCCTCGGAGTAGCACGGGAAGTAGCCGTAGACCACGGCCGCCTCGAGTACCTTCTCCGCGGCGAGCCGGTCCAGCCAGGCCCGCAGCCGCGGGCGCCCCTCCGTCTCCACCAGCTCCTCGTAGGTGGGACCCTGGCCGCCGCGGGCACCGCGCAGACCCCACTGGCCCATGAAGGTGGCCCGCTCGTCCAGCATCGCGGCGTACTCGGCCAGCGGGATACCACGCACCACCCGGGTGCCGAAGAACGGCGGCCGCGGCACCTCCGCATCGGTCGCCACATCGGAGCGTACCGAGGCGTCGTCCAGGTCCGGCAGCTCGCGGCTGACCGCCGCCCGGTGCCGGGCCCGCCGCTCCCGCCGCGCCGCCAGCACCGCCTCGCGTTCCGGGTCCACGATCGGGCCCTCGCCCCGGCGGGCGGCCATCACCCGGTCCATCAGCGCCAGCCCTTCGAACGCGTCGCGCGCGTAGTGCACCTCGCCGGGGAACATCGCGCGCAGGTCGTCCTCGACGTAGCCCCGGGTGAGCGCGGCGCCTCCCAGCAGCACCGGCCACCGGTCGGCCACCCCGCGGGCGGTCATCTCCTGGAGGTTCTCCTTCATGATCACGGTGGACTTGACCAGTAGCCCGGACATGCCGATCGCGTCGGCTCCGGACTGTTCGGCGGCCTCCAGGATGGCGTTGATCGGCTGCTTGATGCCGATGTTGACCACTTCGTAGCCGTTGTTGGAGAGGATGATGTCGACCAGGTTCTTGCCGATGTCGTGCACGTCGCCCTTGACCGTGGCGAGCACGATCTTGCCCTTGCCGCCCGACTCGTCCTTCTCCATGTGCGGCTCCAGGTAGGCGACCGCGGCCTTCATCACCTCGGCCGACTGGAGCACGAACGGCAACTGCATCTGGCCGGAGCCGAACAGCTCGCCCACCGTCTTCATCCCCGACAGCAGGGTGTCGTTGATGATCTCCAGCGGGGACCGCTCCCGCAGCGCCTCGTCCAGATCCTCCTCCAGGCCGTTGCGCTCCCCGTCCACGATCCGGCGCTCCAGCCGCTCGGCCAGGGGCAGCGCGGCCAGCTCCTCCGCCCGGGAGGCCCGGGCCGAGGCGGCGTCCACGCCCTGGAACATCTCGATCAAGCGCTGCAGCGGGTCGTACCCCTCCCGCCGCCGGTCGTACACCAGGTCCAGCGCGACCTGCCGCTGCTCCTCCGGGATCTTCGACATCGGCAGGATCTTGGAGGCGTGCACGATCGCTGAGGTCAGCCCGGCGCGCTGGCACTCGTGCAGGAAGACCGAGTTGAGCACCTGCCGGGCCGCGGCGTTGAGTCCGAATGAGACGTTGGAGATACCCAGGGTGAAGTTGACTCCCGGGTACCGTTCCGCGATCTGGCGGATCGCCTCGATGGTCTCGATCGCGTCGCGGCGGGTCTCCTCCTGCCCGGTCGAGATCGGGAAGGTCAGGCAGTCGACCAGGATGTCGTTGATCGACATGCCCCACCGCCCGGTGAGATCGTCGATGAGCCGGGAGGCGACCCGCACCTTCCACTCGGCGGTGCGGGCCTGGCCCTCCTCGTCGATGGTGAGGGCCACCACGGCCGCTCCGTGCTCGCGGATCACCGGCATCACCCGGGCGTACCGGGAACCGGGCCCGGCCCCGTCCTCGAAGTTCACCGAGTTGACCACACACCGCCCGCCCAACGCCTCCAGGCCGGCCTCGATCACCGCCGGCTCGGTGGAGTCCAGCATGATCGGCAACGTGGAGGCGGTGGCGAACCGGCTGGCCAGCTCCCGCATGTCGGAGACACCGTCCCGGCCGACGTAGTCCACGCACAGGTCCAGCACGTGCGAGCCGTCCCGGGCCTGGCCACGGGCGATCTCCACGCACTGCTGCCAGTCACCGGCGAGCATCGCCTCCCGGAACGCCCGGGAACCGTTGGCGTTGGTCCGCTCGCCGATCATCAACAAGCCGGCGTCCTGTGCGAACGGGACGTGGTGGTAGACCGACGAGACCCCAGGCTCGATCACCGGGTTGCGCGTTGCCCGGGTCACGCCGGCCAGCCGTTCGCGGACCTTGCTGATGTGCTCCGGGGTGGTGCCGCAGCAGCCGCCGACCAGGGCCACCCCGTACTCGGCCACGAAATCGGCGAGCGCTTCGGCCAGCTCGTCGGGGGTGAGAGGGTACCGCGCCCCGTCGGCGGTCAGCTCCGGCAGGCCGGCGTTGGGCATCACCGAGATCGGCACCCGGGCGTGCTGGGAGAGGTAGCGCAGGTGCTCGGTCATCTCGGTCGGACCGGTGGCGCAGTTCAACCCGATCAGGTCGATCCCCAGCGGCTCCAGCGCGGTCAACGCGGCGCCGATCTCGCTGCCGAGCAGCATCGCCCCCGTGGTCTCCACCGTGACCTGGCAGATCAGCGGCACGGTACGGCCGGCGGCGGCCATCGCCCGCCGGGCGGCGACCACCGCGGCCTTGGCCTGCAGCAGGTCCTGGCAGGTCTCGACCAGCACCGCATCCACGCCGCCGTCCAGCAGGCCCGCGACGTTCTCCTGGTACGCGTCGCGGAGCTGGGCGTACGGCACATGGCCCAGCGTGGGCAGCTTGGTGCCGGGACCGACCGAGCCGATCACGAACCGGGGCCGGTCCGGTGTCGACCAGCCGTCAGCCACCTCCCGCGCCAGCGCGGCGCCCGCGTGGGACAGCTCGCGTACCCGCTCCACGATGCCGTACTCGCCGAGGTTGCCGAAGTTCGCCCCGAACGTGTTGGTCTCCACGCAGTCGGCGCCGGCAGCCAGGTAGGCGTCGTGGATTCCGCGGACCACGTCCGGCCGGGTGACGTTCAGGATCTCGTTACAGCCCTCGTAGCCCTCGAAGTCGTCCAGGCTGGGGTTGGCCTGCTGCAGCATGGTGCCCATGGCACCGTCGGCGAGCAGCACGCGGTCCGCCAGGAGGTCGAGGAATCGGACAGTCGTAGATACAGGCGTCGAGGTAGGCATCTGCCCCAGCTTAACCCCCGCCCGAAGTCGCCCTGGTGGGAAGCGTCTCGGCCCGGTCGCGACCACGGCACGCCTCACACGCCGTAGGCTGATCACGTGACCGAGTTCGACGGCCTTCCCGTACTGCGTGCTCCGGTGGCGGTCGCCGCGTTCGAGGGATGGAACGACGCCGCCGACGCCGCCAGCGCCGTGACCGAGCACCTGGAGCAGGCCTGGCAGGCGCGGCCGGTCACGGCACTGGACCCGGAGGAGTTCTACGACTTCCAGGTCACCCGCCCGATCCTCACGCTGGTGGAGGATGAGCGCCACATCGAGTGGCCCACCACCCGGTTCTCGGTCGCCAGCCCGGCCGATGCCCAGCGGGACGTGGTCCTCATCCGCGGTATCGAACCCAGCATGCGCTGGCGTACCTACTGCGAGCAGGTCCTGGAGGTCTGCCACGCGCTGGAGGTCAGCCGGATCGTCCTGTTGGGCGCGCTACTCGCCGACGTGCCGCACACGCGGCCGCTGCCGGTCAGCGGCACCGTCTCCTCCCCGGAGGTGGCGGAGCGGCTGAAGCTAACCCCCACCCGGTACGAGGGCCCGCTCGGCATCGTCGGGGTGCTGCAGGAGGCGTGCGCCCGCGCCGAGCTGGACACGGTCTCGTTCTGGGTGCATGTGCCGCACTACGCGAACAACCCGCCCTGCCCGAAGGCGAGCCTGGCCCTGCTGCACCGGCTGGAGGAGGTCCTGGACCTGCCGGTGCCCCTAGGTGACCTGGCCGAGGAAGCGTCCGCCTGGGAGGCCCGGGTTCAGGCGGCCGCCGCGCAGGACAGCGAGCTCGCCGAGTACGTGCGGGAACTGGAGGAACGCGAGGGCGACGCCGGCCTGCACCCGCTCTCCGGCGACGAGATCGCCACCGAGTTCGAGAAGTACCTCCGCCGCCGCGGCCCCCGCTAGTCCCGGCCCCGCTAGTCCCAGCCCCCGCAGCCGCTGGCTCGCGGCACCCTCCGTCGCAGTTTCGCCAAAACTGTGCCCTTCCCCGCGCCCGAGACCGCAGTTTCGCCAAAAGTGCGGCGGTGGCCGCGCTTGAGGCCGCAGTTTTGGCGAAACTGCGGCCGTCGTGGCGCGTCACCATGCGTAAAGCAGCCTAGGATGCTAGGCTGTTGCCATGGTGACGGCAGTGAATCCCGGTGCCGCCGAGTTCCCGCACCGCCAGATCGCCGAGGTGATCCGGGCCCGGGTCCGCCGCGGTGACTGGGCCCCCGGTGAACGGCTGCCCTCCATCCCCGCGATCGCGCAGACCTTCGGGGTCGCCAAGCAGACCGTCCAGCGCGCGATCGACCAGCTCCGGGTCGAGGGCGTCCTGATCACCAAGCCGGGCTCCGGCACGTACGTCCGCGGCACCCGCCGCCGGCTCAACCGGCTCTCCCGCGGCCGCTACGGCGCCCAGCGCGGCTACCACTCCGACCTGGCCGCGCGCTACCGCCAGTACCTCACCGAGGTCGGCCGGGCGCCGGCGCCGCCCGAGGTCGCCGACGCGTTCGGGGTCGCGGACGGCACTCCGCTGGTGGTACGCCGGCACGAGGTCCGCACCCAGGAGGCCACGGTGGAGATCGGAGCGTCCTGGTTCCGGGTGGACGACGCCGGCGGCACCAGCCTGGAGCAGGAGCGCGCGTTCGGCCGCCCCCTCTACCAGGAGGTGGAGGAGGTGACCGGCCGGCGCTACGCCCACGCCACCGACCAGATCACCGCCCGCCAGCCCACCCGTGCCGAGGCCGAGACCCTGGCGGTGCGGCCGGACACCCCGGTGCTGCACCTGCTGCATGTGGCCTACGACCCGCAGCACCGCCCGATCGAGGTGGCGCAGGCGACCTGGCCCGGTCCGATGACCGCCCTCACCGAGCGGTACGAGATCCCGGGCCCCCGCCCGGAGGAGGACCCGGACCCGGGGCTGGTCCTGGCATAGCCCACGCGCCCGGATTCCCCGCAGGGCATCGGTAGCCTCCCGGGTCAGTGGTGGCTCTCCCCCGCCCCGGCGATCAGCCGGCCACCTACAGGCGTACGCCCAGGCGGGCGTCGACCAGATCCCGTACCGCCGCCGGGGCCGCCGGGTCGGTGCCGCTGCCCGCGTGTACCGCGTCCGCCCAGTCGTCCACCAGCGCCAGGGCGCCGGGCGTGTCCAGGTCGTCACCGAGCCGGGCCCGGACCTCCGCCCGCAGCCGGTCGGCGCTCGGGCCGGCCGGTGCCGCCACCGCCGCGCGCCACCGGGCCAGCCGGAGCTCCCCCTGCTTGCGCAGGTCGTCGGTCCACTCCCGGTCGGTGCGGTAGTGGCCGGCGAGCAGCGCCAACCGCAGCGCCATCGGGTCCACGCCGTCGGCCCGCAGCCGGGACACGAACGCCAGGTTCCCCTTTGACTTGCTCATCTTCTCCCCATCCAGGCCGATCATGCCGGCGTGGACGTAGTGGCTCGCGAACGGCCAGGCACCGGTCAGCCGCTCCGCATGCGCGGCCGAACACTCGTGGTGCGGGAAGATCAAGTCATTGCCGCCGCCCTGGACGTCGATCGTCTCGCCGAGCCGGTCCAGCGCGATCACCGCGCACTCGATGTGCCAGCCCGGACGGCCCGGGCCGAGCACATCGCCGGGCCAGGCCGGCTCGCCGTCGCGCGCCCCCCGCCACAGCAGCGGGTCCAGCGGGTCCCGCTTGCCGGGACGGTCCGGATCCCCGCCCCGCTCGGCGGCGAGGCGGATCATCTCCGCCCGGGACAGCTGCGACTCATACCCGAACCGGGGCGCGGCGGACACGTCGAAGTAGATGTCGCCGGTGCCGTCGGCGATCCGGTACGCGGCCCCGTCGTCGAGCAGTGAGACCACCCGGGAGACGATCGCAGGCACCGACTCCACCGCCCCCACGTAGTGCTCCGGGGGCACGATCCGCAGCGACTCCATGTCCTCGCGGAACAGGGCGGTCTCGCGCATCGCGAGCACGACCCAGTCCTCCCCGTCCCGTGCCGCGCGCTCCAGCAGCGGATCGTCGATGTCGGTGACGTTCTGCACGTAGGTCACGGCCAGGCCAGCGTCCCGCCAGGCCCGTACCACCAGGTCGAACGCGATCATCGTGGCGGCGTGGCCGAGATGCGTCGCGTCGTACGGGGTGATGCCGCAGACGTACATCTTCGCGCCTCCCGCGCCCGGCTGCGTCGGCACCACGCGCCGCCGCGCGGTGTCGAACAGCGCCGGCGGCGCGGCGGCGCCGGGCAGCTCGGGCACCGGGGGTCCCACCCAAGACTCCATTCCGCCAGGGTAACGGCCGTGGCGGACGATCCCACCCCGGCCGGATCACGCCCGTCCCCGTGTGAGCTTCAGCCGGTACGCCCGGCTGCGAGAGCGTCAGCCGGGGCCCCTACCGGGGCGAGAGCGTCAGCCGGGGCGAGGCTGAATTGCGCGCTCAGATCGGCGGCCAGGGTATGGCCGGCCAGCTGCGGCTGGGGAGAGCGAACCGGCCGGTCTGGTGTAGCCGCCGCGCCCGCTGCGCCACCGCGGCCACCTCCTCGCGGCTCAGGTGCGGCGCGAGCGCCGCGCCGAGGTCACCGTCGACCGCGGCGGCGAGCGCGGTCAGCACCGGGCCGGCCTCCGCCGGCAGCGGCGTGCCCGCCCACCCCCACAGCACGGTACGCAGCTTCGGCTGCACGTGGAAGCAGACCCCGTGGTCGACCCCGTACAGGTGCCCGTCTTTGCCGAGCAGCACGTGCCCGCCCTTGCGATCCGCGTTGTTGATCACCGAGTCGAAGATCACCATGCGGGCCAGCCGCGGGTCGTCGGCGTGAGCCAGCACGTACGGTTGGCCCTCGGTGTCCTCCGCGGCGGCGATCTCGTGCCAGCCGGGCGGTACCGCGTCCGCCGGCACGAACCCGACCGGCGGCTGGTCGGTCTCCTCGATCCACAGCTGGCACGCCCCGGGGCCCAGCGGGCCGTCCCGGTGCACCGTGGGTGGGACCAGTGCCCAGGCCGGGTCGAGCGACTCCAGGTACGCCGAGACCAGATACGCCGCGACTTCCCGGCCGGCGAGCGTACCGTCGGGGAAGTCCCACAGCGGGCGTTCCCCGGCGACCGGCTTGTACACGCACCGCACGCTCACCCCGTCCAGGGTCGCCCAGCACCGCAGCGTGGTGTTGGACGCGTCTACCAGCCGGCCCTCCGGCTGCAGGTCCCCATGGGTGAGGACGGCCACCGCGTCGGTGGTGACGGGATCAGTCACGTGACCTCGGGCCGGCGGTGGTAGCCGTTGTGGCGGGGACAGATGTGGCCGGTGGGGTTCAGCGGCTGGCCGCACAGCGGGCACGGCGGCCGGCCGGCGGCCACCACCCGGCGGGCCCGCTCGATGAACGCGCGGGTCTCCTCCGGCGTGATCCGCACCCGCAGCCGGTCCAGGTGCTCTGCCGGCTCCTCCTCCGCCGCCTCGATCTCCGGCTCTCCCGCCTCGATCGCCTCGATCACCACCGTGGAGGTGTCGACGTCAAAGGCCAGCCCGAGCGTGCCGACCCGGAACTCCTCCTCCACCGGGGTGGTCAACGGGTCGTTGTCTATCACCTCGGTGGTCTCCGGCACCTGCACCCCGAACCGCCGGGTGGCCTCGCCGAGCAGCTCGTCCAACTTCTCGGCCAGCAGGGAGACCTGCATCTTCTCCAGCACCACCGACACCAGACGGCCGCCTCCGCTGGCCTGGAGATAGAAGGTGCGCTCCCCGGGCTCGCCGACCGTGCCCACGACGAACCGCTCCGGCGGCTCAAACGCGTACACCTGGTGGCTCATGCCCCGACACTACCGCCCCTTGTGGCCCCGGCGCCGCCGCCCACGACCGCTTCGGACGGCTCCCCGGCGGCGGGTTCGAAGCGCAGGTCGCCGGTGTCGCCGAGGCGGAGGAGGAACGGCCGGGTCGGAGTGTAGCGGATCACGGTGACCGAGGCCGGCTCCACCACGATCCGCTGGAACAGGTCCAGGTGCAGCCCGAGCGCGTCCGCCACCACCGCCTTGATCACGTCGCCGTGGCTGCACGCCAACCACAGCGCGTCCGCGCCGTGCGCCTGCGTGACCCGGTCGTCCCACGCCCGGACGCTCGCCACCGCGCGGGCGGCCATCCCGGCCATGGATTCCCCCTCCGCGCCCGGGAACCGCACCGCGGACGGGTGCTGCTGCACCACCGGCCACAGTGGGTCCTCGGTGAGCTGCTTCAGCGGCCGGCCCTGCCAGTCGCCGTAGCCGCACTCGGTGAGCCCCTCCTCCACCGTGACCTCGGCTCCGGGCAGCGCCAGCGCCAGGGTCTCCCGGCAGCGGGGCAGCGGGCTGCTCACCACCGCGGCGAGCGGCAGCGGCCGGAGCCGCGCGCCGAGCGCGACCGCCTGGGCCCGGCCCACCTCGTCCAGCGGCACCGGGCTGCGGCCGGCCAGGCCGCCGTCGGCGTTCGCGGCGGTGCGGCCGTGCCGCACCAGGAGGACTGTCGCCACTCCGGCACGATAGCCGTACCGCCCGACCCGGGCGCCGCCGGCCGGCTCCCGCTAACCGGCCGGGGCCTCCCCGAGCGTGACCCGGGCCTCACCGCTCACCCCGTCACGGGTGTACTCCACGGTCAGCTCGTCCCCGGCCGCCCCGGCCTGCACCACCGCCACCACCGTGCCCGGGCCGTCCACCGGTCGCCCGCCCAGGCCGGTGATCACGTCGCCGGGGCGCAGGCCGGCCCGGTCGGCGGGGCCGCCGCCGACCACCTCCCGCACCTGGGCACCGCCGCCGCCGGTATCCTCCATGCTCACGCCCAGATACGGGTGGGTCACTTCGCCGTCGTCGATGAGCTGCTCGGCCACCCGGACGGCGAGATCGGCGGGCACCGCTATCGCGGTCGGGGCGGAGCCGTCCGCCGGCGCGATGCTGCCGGTGATGATGCCCACCACCGCCCCGGCGGCGTCCAGCACCGGCCCGCCGGCGCTACCCGGATCGGCCGGCGCATCGGTCAGGATCACGCTCACCGCACCGACGAGCTGGTCCGTGGCGAGCACCTCGCCCGGGCCGCCCCCGGGCAGCTCCGGCCCGCTCACCGAGCGCACCTCCGTACCGGCCGCCGCCGGTTGCGGTGCGAAGCTGGCGGGCAGCAGCTCCGCCGCGCCGGACAGCCGCACCACCGCCAGTTGGGTACGCCGGTCCGTGCCGACCAGAGTGGCCTCGAGGCTCTCCCCGCCGGCGAGGGTCACCGTCATCGACCCGCCGGCGGTGACCGTATCGCTCGTCAGCACGTATCCGTCCGCGGTCAGGACCACGCCGGAGGCCGCGCTCCCCTCGGCGCGCACGGTCACCACCGCCTGGCCGGCGCGCTCGAGTGGATCCTGCGGGGTGGTGCTCGCTGGGGCCGGCGACGGCGTGGGCGGGGGATCGGTGACGGTCTCGGCGCACCCGGCGAGGCCCACCCCGCCCACGAGTGCCATGACCAGCCAGGCCCACGAACGCCGCCCCAACCGCCGCACACCACCCTCCCCACGTACCGGCGCACACGGTATCAACGCGCGGCAAGGCCCGACCGGGGCCGACGCCGGGTTGGCTCAGGTGGCGGTGATGACCCCGGTGGTGAGCAGCACGATGATGAGTACGCCCAACCCGAGCCGGTACCAGACGAACGTCATCAGGCTGTGCCGGGCCACGAACCGCAGCAGCCAGGCGATCGCGGCGTAGGCGACCACGAAGCTGACCACCGTGCCCACCACCAACGCCGCGGTGGAGACCGAGTCGCCGTTGCGCACCTCACCCAGCTCCAGTACGCCGGCGCCCACCAGGGCGGGGATGCCGAGGAAGAACGACAGCCGGGTCGCGGTGACCCGGTCCAGGTCACACAGCAGGCCGACGGTGATCGTGGCCCCGGCGCGGGACACGCCCGGGAACAGCGAGAGCACCTGCGACAGGCCGATGACGATCGCGTCCTTGAGGTTAAGGTGCGCCTCGGTGCGGACGTAGGTCGCGGCGTACTCGGCGAAGGCCATCACCCCGCTCCAGACGATCATGCCGATCGCGACCGTCCACAGGCTCCAGATGCCCCCGTCGGTGAGCAGGTCGCGGCCGAGGTACCCGGCGACCACGATCGGCACCGAGCCGACGATCACGTACCAGGCCATCCGGTAGTCCGGACTCTGCCGGGCCTGGGCCGAGAACAGCCCCCGCACCCAGGCGCTGACCAGCCGGAAGATGTCGCGGGCGAAGTAGACCAGCACCGCCGCGATCGCGCCGGCCTGGATGACCGCGGTGAACCCGATCACCGCCCGGTCGTCGACCGGTATCCCCAGCAGCTTCTCCACCAGCACCAGGTGACCGGTGGACGAGATGGGCAGGAACTCGGTGATCCCCTCGACGATACCGAGCAGGATCGCGTGCCAGATCTCCACCGGCTACCCGCCCAACCCGGCCTGCTCGGCCGCCTCGACCACCGCCCGCAGCGTGGCGGCACCGGCCTCCGGCCCGCTGGCGAACGGCATCACCGACAGGGTGGTCACGCCGGCGTCGGCGTAGGCGCGCAGCCGCTGCGCGATCCGGGGCACCGGCCCCAGCAGCGAGGTGCGGTCGAGGAACTCGTGCGGCACCGCCGCGGCGGCGTCCCGGTGCCGCCCCGCCAGGTAGAGCCGCTGCACCTCGTCGGCGGCCGGGCCGTACCCGGCGCGGGTGGCGAGCGCGTGGTAGAAGTTGCGCTCCCGCGAACCCATCCCGCCCAGGTAGAGCGCGGCGTAGTCGCGTACCGCGGCGGCGCAGGCGGTGACGTCCTCACCGATCACCACCGGGACCGCGGCCACCACGTCGAAGCCGCTCAGGTCCCCACCCGCGCCGGCACGCAGGTGGTCCAGCTGCTCGCCGGCGTGCTCCGGCGCGAAAAAGATCGCCAACCAGCCGTCGGCGATCTCTCCGGTGAGCCGCAGATTCCGCGGCCCGAGCGCGGCGAGGTAGATCGGTATCTTCTCCCGGGGCGGGCGGAAGTTGAGTTTCAGCGCCTTGCCGGCGCCTCCCGGCAACGGCAATTGCCAGTGCCGGCCGGTGTAGCTGACCCGCTGCCGGGCCAGCGCCATCCGCACGATCTCCACGTACTCGCGGGTGCGGCCCAGCGGGTCGGCGAAGGGCACGCCGTGCCAGCCCTCGGAGACCTGCGGGCCGCTGACCCCCAGGCCGAGCCGGAACCGCCCGCCGGAGAGGGCGTCGATGGTGGCCGCGGTCATGGCGGTGGCCGCGGGCGTGCGGGCGGGGATCTGCATCACCGCGCTGCCCAGCTCGATCCGACTGGTCTGGCCCGCGAGCCAGGCCAGCAGGCTGGGCGAGTCCGAGCCGTAGGCCTCGGCCGCCCACACCACCGCGTAGCCGAGCCGTTCCGCCTCGCGTACCAGCGCCAACGTGTCGGCGGGGGTGGTAGCGACGGTGAGGTATCCGACATTGAGGCCCAGACGCACGCGGACAGGGTACCGGCCCCGCGAGGGTGGCGGACCGCAGGCTAAGCCGGCAGGATAAGGGCCATGAGCTACGAATACGCGCCGTTGCGGTTCCCGGCCAATGTCGACCGAGTGAACGCGACGGCGCAGTTGACGGTCCAGGCTGAGTTCGCCGGTTGGGAGCTGGCCCGGGTGCGCCTCTACCCGGACGGTACCCGGCACGTGGTCCTGCGCCGCGGCCGCACCGCCGACACCCAGCCCGGCCTGTCGTACTGAGCGACGGCTGACATACTGGTCCGGTGACCGACCGGACACCCGCCGACGCGCTGGTAGCCGCCTGCGGCGCCGAGGCCAGGCAGGCCGCCGGCCCGCTCGGGCGTGCCGAGCCCGCCGTCATTGACGCTGCCCTGACCGGGATGGCCGACCGGCTGGCGTCGGCCTCCGAGGAGATACTTGCGGCGAACCAGGCCGACATGGCCGCCGCTCGCGAAGCCGGCATCAGCGGTGCCCTGCTGGACCGGCTGCGCCTGGACGAGTCCCGGGTCGCCGACATGGCCGACCAGCTGCGGATCCTCGCCGGCACCGACCACCCGCCCACGAGTACTCCCCTGGGTACGCTCTCCGGGGGCCTGCGGTTGATCGAGCGCCGCCGCCCGGTGGGGGTGATCGGCGCCAACTTCGAGGCCCGCCCGAACGTCACTCTGGACATCGCCTCCCAGCTGGTCAAGTCCGGCAACGCCGGGGTGTTGCGCACCGGCTCGGCCGCGGCGCGGTCGGCCCGGGCCCTGGTCGACCGCGTGATCGCCCCCGCCCTGACCGCGGCCGGGCTGCCCGCCGCCGCGATCCAGCTCGTGCCCGGCGCGGACCGCCAGACCGCCGCCGCGCTGGTCCGCCAGCCCGACCTGATCCCCCTGGTGATCCTGCGCGGCAGCGGTGAGGTCACCCGTGCGCTGGGGCAGGAGGCGGCCCGCCACGGCGTGCGTACGCTCGCCCACGCCGACGGCGGTGGGGTGCTGTACGTGCACGCCGCGGCCGACCTGGCCAAGGCGCAGGAGATCATCGAGCGCAGCCTGGACCGGTTGGGTGTCTGCAACCGCCTGAACCTGCTGCTGGTGGACGACTCGATCTACGAGCAGGCCCTGCCCGACCTGCTCGCCACCCTGGAGAAGCTGGGCATCGAGCCGTCGCTGCCGCCGCACGACCATCCGCGCGGCTACGAGTGGGCGCTGGACGACGAGCGCGCCGCCACGGTGACCGTGGACCGGGCGGCCGGGCCGGCGGCGGCCGCCGGGATCGCCAACGACGAGACCTCCGGCCTGGCGGCCGGGATCGTCACCGAGGACCGGGCCGCGGCCGAGGAGTTCCTCACCGCCTACACCGGCACCGGGGCGTTCTGGAACGCGACCACCCGGCTACTCGACGGTTTCAAGCTGCTGCAGGTGCCCGAGACCGGGATCAACGTCGACCGCTTGCCCGGCCCGCGCGGACCGGTCACCTTCCGCGACCTCTACCTGCGCCAGTACGTGGTGGTGCCGGCCGGGGACTGACCGGCCGGTATCCCGGTGCGGGCGGCCGCAGGCGCAGCGCGTTGACCGGGACGGCGGGCGCCCAGGTGGACCGGCCCGGCGACCGGGTGCTATCCGCGCGGGTCGCGGCGCTCGTTCAGGCTCTGCTCCGGCGCCCGGTCCGGCGGCGCGCCCTCCGGGCCGGCGGTCTCCCCCTCACCGGTGGCCGGCTCCAGTTCGACCGGTTCCTCATCGAGCCGCCCGACCACCCGGTCCGCCGGGCCGACCTGGAAGAGCTGCGCGCTGTCCTCCGCCTCGTGGTCCAAGGCCTGGTCGACCTCGACCAGCGCCACCACCCCGGCCAGCGGCTCCAGCTCCGGCACGTCCAGCCCGCCGAGGGAACCGTCCCCGTCACGGATCAGCTCCATCATCGCGTCCGCCACGGTGCCCGGCGCCGGGTCGTCCGGGGCCAGCCGGCGCGCCGCATCGGCGCCGGCCGCCAACAGGGCCGAGACGCTCGGCACCCGGTAGTCCCGGCGCTGCCGGACGGAGACCACCACCGGGTGGGGATCTGGCAGGGTCTCCCCCAGCGGCCCCTCCCCGCTGGTCAGGAACGGCGGGCCGGCCTCTTCGGGCGGCCGGAGGGTGATCGCCTCGGTCTCCCACGGCGTCACCTCGCCGTAGCGGGCCAGCAGGAGCTGGTCGTACGCGAACGAGGCGTTGTTCAACGCGACGTAGCTACGCCAGACCTGCTCGTCGTCGACCGTGCCGGCCGCGGTCTTCACCGCGGCCAGGTGGGCCCGGGCGGCGGCGATGACCTGCTCCAGCGCGTCGTCCAGCTCGGTCGCCCGGTCGGTCATCGTCCCTCCTCAGGCTCCTCCTCCGCGGGTGCGGGCCGCCCGGGTGACGGCGC
Source organism: Natronosporangium sp. (assembly GCA_035306365.1). Lineage (GTDB taxonomy): Bacteria > Actinomycetota > Actinomycetes > Mycobacteriales > Micromonosporaceae > Natronosporangium. The sequence goes on from DATGOE010000145.1 coordinate 18,436, forward strand.
TCAGCGCCGGCGGCGGCTCGCCGGCGGCTGCCCGCTCAGCGCGGCCGCTTAGGACTAGCAGGAGCGCAGGAACCGGTCAAGCACCCGCACGCCGAACTGTAGTCCCTCCACCGGTACCCGTTCGTCCACCCCATGGAACAGGGCCGCGAAGTCGAGATCGGCCGGCAGGCGCAGCGGCGCGAACCCGAAGCAGCGGATGCCGAGCCGGCTGAATGCCTTGGCGTCGGTGCCGGCGGAGAGCAGGTACGGCACCGCCCGCGCGCCCGGGTCCTCCGCCCGCAACGCGGCCGCCATCTGCGCCACCAGCGGCCCGTCGAAGGTCGTGGCCACCGCCGGCTGGTCCTGTACCAGCTCCACGGCCAGGTCCGGGCCGGCCAGCCGGCGGATCTGGGCCACCAGCGACTCTTCGTGGCCGGGCAGGCTCCGGCAGTCGATGGTGGCGGTGGCCTGGCCGGGGATGACGTTCTCCTTGTAGCCCGCCGACAGCCGCGTCGGGTTGGCGGTGTCGCGCAGGGTGGCGCCGATGATCCGGGCGATCGGGCCCAGCTTGGCCACGGTCGCCTCCGGGTCGTCCGGGTCGAACGCCACCCCCAGCGCCTCACTGACCAGTTCCAGGAACGCCCGCACCGGCGGGGTCAGCGTGACCGGGAAGCGGTGCCGGCCGATCCGGGCCACCGCCTCCGCCAGCGCGGTGACCGCGTTGTCCTCGTGCACCATGGAGCCGTGCCCGGGCCGGCCGGTGGCCACCAACCGCAGCCAGTGCAGCCCTTTCTCGGCCACCTGCACCAGGTAGAGCCGCTGCCCGGCGCCGGCCTGGGAGACGGTGTAGGAGTACCCGCCGACCTCGCCGATCGCCTCGGTGCACCCCGCCAGTAGCTCCGGATACCGGTCAACCAGCACGTGCGCGCCGAGGCCGCCGCCGGCCTCCTCGTCGGCGGTGAAGGCCAGCACGATGTCGCGCGGCGGGCGGTAGCCGGTGCGCTGCCAGTGGCGCACCACCGCCAGCACCATCGCGTCGAAGTTCTTCATGTCCACCGCGCCGCGGCCCCAGAGGAAGCCGTCGCGCAGCTCACCGCTGAACGGGTGGACGGTCCACTCCCGGGGGTCGGCCGGCACCACGTCCAGGTGTCCGTGCACCAGCAGGGCGCCTCGGGATGGATCAGTGCCGGCGAGCCGGGCGACCAGGCTGGTCCGCCCCGGGACGGCCTCGCGCAGCTCGGCCTCGATCCCTACCTCGGCCAGCTTCTCCGCGACCCACTCCGCCGCCGGGCGCTCCGGGGTGGCGCTGCGGACCTCCCCGGTGTTGCTGGTGTCCATCCGGATCAGCGTCTGGCACAGCTCCACCACCTCCTGCTCCGGAGAGGGCACCCCCGGCGCGGGCGCGGGCTGGCGCAGCGGTGGCGGGTCGCTGGTGGGCCGCGACGGGCCGACGGGTTGGCTCATGCCGTCCTTCCTACCAGCCCCGCGGCCGGTCTGCCGCCACTCCGCCGGGGCCCGCACCCGCGCCGCCAGCGGCGGACCCACGTACCCTCGGTGCGGGAGCGCCGGGTGCCCTACGGGGTCTGGAGGACGCCGTTAACGCGGCGGGGCAGGCGCCAGGGGTTGTCGTCCCGCAACGCGGGCGGTAGCAGCCGCGCCGGGGTGTCCTGGAAGACCACCGGCCGCTGGAAGCGGCGGATCGCGGTGACCCCCACCGAGGTGTGGGCGGAGTTCGTGGTGGCCGGCCACGGACCGCCGTGGTGCATCGCCCAGGTAACCGCCACCCCGGTGGGCCAGCCACCGACGATCACCCGCCCGGCCTTGGCGGTGAGCCGGTCCATCACCGGGCCGACCAGCTCCGCCTCCGCGTCGACGTTGGCGTGCAGCGTGCCGGTGAGGCTACCCGGCACCGCGTCCAGGCCGGCCAGCAGCTCCGCCGTGGAGGCGTACTCCACCAGCAGCGCCGCCGGGCCGAAACACTCGCGCAGCAGCTCCTCGGCGTGGGCGGTGAGGCCCCCCGCGCTCACCGCTAGCAGTTGCGGCGCCGCCAGCCAACCCGACCCGGCGGGCGCGGGCTGGTCGTCCAGCAGCGACCGCACTCCCGGCACCGCGACCAGCTCGGCGCTGGTGCGCGCGTACCCGTCGCGGATGCGCGCGTTGAGCAACGGCCCGGTGCTCGTCCCCGCCACCGCCTCAACCAGGCGCGCCTCCAGCCCGTGCCCGGCAGGGAGGAAGACGAGGCCCGGCTTGGTGCAGAACTGCCCGGTGCCGAGCAGGTAGGAACCGACGAAGCCGGAGACGATCTCGTCCGCGCGCGCGGCCAGGGCCCCGGGCGTGACGACGACCGGGTTGAGCGCCCCCATCTCGCCGTAGAACGGGATCGGGTCCGGGCGGGCGGCGGCGAGGTCGAACAGCGCCCGGCCGCCGGCGAGCGAGCCGGTGAACCCGGCGGCGGTGATCGCCGGGTGCTGCACCAGCTCCCGGCCGGCGGCGAACCCGAAGACCACCGCGAAGGTGCCCTCCGGCGCTCCGGCCTGGGCGAGCGCGGCGGCGACTATCTCCCCGCAGCGCACCGACAGGCGGGGGTGGCCGGGATGGGCCTTGACCACCACCGGGCAGCCGGCGGCGAGCGCGCTGGCCGTGTCGCCACCGGCGATGGAGAAGGCCAGCGGGAAGTTGCTCGCCGCGTACACCGCGACCGGGCCCATCGGCAGCAACATCCGCCGCAGGTCGGGGCGGGGCGCCGGCTGGGCCTGCGGGTCCGGCGGGTCGATCACCACCTCAAGGAACGAGCCCTCGGCCAGCACGTCGGCGAACATCTCCAACTGCCGCCGGGTACGCGCCAATTCGCCGGTGAGGCGGCCGGTACCCAGGGCCGTCTCCGCGTCGGCCAGGGCGATCACCTCGTCGGCGTGGCTGCCCAGCGCGTCCGCGACCGCCCGCAGCAGCCCCGCCCGCTGCGACGGCGGCATCGCCGCCAGCGCGGCCGCCGCGCCAGCGGCGGCCCGGCAGACCTGGTCCAGCTCGGCCGGGGACGTATGCGGCACCGGTTCACCCACTGGCGCCCCGGTCCGGGGGTCGTACCCCTGGTCGAATGCCGGCCCCTCGTGTACCTGGTCGTCTGGCTCCGGCCGGTCGTGCGGACCGCGCGCGGCGCTCGTCGCTGCCTTCACCGAGACCTCCTTCCCGCGGACGACCTTCCCCTTCATGACCTGAACCGGTAGCCTACCAGTCATCAGACATCTAACAAGTCCCCCGGAGGTGTCCATGAAGATCGTCGAGGTGGAGACCGTGGTGGTCGGTACGCCGTGGCGCGAGCTCACCTTCGTCGAACTCGTCACCGACGACGGCCGGCGGGGGGTGGGCGAGGCCCGCATGGTCAACAAGACCGACACCCTGGTGGCCTGCATCAACGAACTCGCCGCCCGGTACGTGATCGGCACCGACCCGTTCGACGTGGAGCGCCTCGCCTGGCGGGCCCACTGGGAGGACTACGGCCGCGCCGGGGAGGTCACCCAGACCGCGCTGGCCTGCCTGGACATCGCCTGCTACGACCTGATGGGACAGGCCCTGGGCGTACCGGTGTGGAAGCTGCTCGGCGGCAAGTTCCGCGACCGGGTGCCGGCCTACGCCAACGGCTGGTACCAGGGCACACGCGATCCGGAGTCGTTCGCCGAGATGGCGAAGAAGGTGGTGGCGCGCGGCTACCGGGGGATGAAGGTGGACCCGTTCGGAGGGGCCACCGCCGAGCTGACCCCGGCGCAGCTCGGGCTCGCGGTGGAGATCTTCGCCGCGGTACGCGAGGCGGTGGGCCCGGACGTGGCGCTGATGCTGGAGATGCACGGCCGCTTCACCGCCGCCACCGCGGTCGAGGCCGCGGCGGCCTTCGCCCCCTACCGTCCGGAGTGGATCGAAGAGCCGGTCCCCCCGTACCACGTCAGCCGGATGCGGCAGGTGCGCGCCGGCACCCGGTTGCCGATCGCCACCGGGGAGCGGGTGCACACTGTGGCTGAGTTCCGCGAGCTGTTCGAGGACGGCACGGTGGATGTGGCACAACCGGACCTGACCCACATCGGGGGGTTCACCGGGCTGCGTAAGCTCGCCGGCTGGGCCGAGGCGTACGGGGTGCTGATGGCCCCGCACAACGTGGCCGGCCCGGTGGGCACCGCGGCCAACCTCCACTTCGCGATCGCCTGTCCGAACTACAAGGTCCTGGAACACTTCAACGACTTCGCCGACCCCTGGGTCGGCGACCTGGTCGGCGGCGGCTACCGGGTGGACGAGGCCGACGGCTGCTTCGGCCTGCCTACCGCCCCCGGCCTGGGCGTCAGCCTGGACCGGGCGGTGGCCGCGGCGCACCCGCGTACCCACGCCCACTTCAACTTGATGCGCGACGGCTGGGAGCTGCGCAACGAGATCGACCCGCGCTGACCGCACCGCTCCGGACCGGCGCCGCCGGCCTCAGCCGGCCTTCGGCAGGGCGAGTCCGGCGGCGCCCGGCGGCGAGCACACGGCGGTCGAGCCGGCCCGGGCGAGCAGGTCCAGCGCCAGCCGGGCCCGCCGGACCCGCTCCGCGGCGAGCGAGACCGCCACCGGCTCAAGGTGGGTGCCGGACGGGTAGATGTCGGGCGCGTTACGCAGCCCGAACTTCACGTATATCGGCGCCGCGATCTCGACCAGCCGGGGCAGCTCGTACTGCCGCAGGAACCCGCCCAGGTTGTCCGGCGCCTCGATGTAGACGTCCAGCGGGATGTCGACCGCGGCCCGGATCGCCGCGATCTGGGCCGCGGTCAGGTCGGTGGGCAGGTTCATGGTGTCCGCGCCCAGGTCTACCAGCACCCGGGCGGTGGCCGGGTTCGCCACCGCGAGCATCACTGAGATCTTCGCCTGCATGTCTGCCGGCAGCTCACCGGCGGCGCGCAGTTGCCCGAACACGCTCAGCACGCCCAGGTCGCCGATGAGGACGCTGCGCACGCCCAGGTCCGCCGCCCGGCGGATCTCGTCCAGCACCGCCGCGAACTGGTCAGTGCCGCGGGTGGCCGCCGCCAGCCCGCCACCGGCATCGGCCCGCACCGTCGCGGAGGCGTCCCAGGCCGCGCAGGGCCGCGCGAACAGGCACAGCTCGACGCCGGCTTCGGCGGCCATCGAGACCATCTCCCCGATCTCGCCGTCGGTCAGCAGCGACACGCCGGTGCCCTGCGAGACCCGGCTCACCGGCACCTCGTACCGCTTGGCCTCGGTGAGCACGGTCTCCAGCGCCCGCGGCCCTTCCACGCTGGGGATCTCCACGCGGTAGTGGGCACCATCGGGGAACCGGCCGGGCGAGGGCGGCAGGGCGTGGGCGTCGGTCCCGGGCAGGCCCAGGCGCTCAAGCAGCGCGGCGGAGGTGGGGGTGGTCGCGGTCGTCATGGCGCACCTCTGACATCTGACGTGACAGGTGATGTTCACGCTAGCGACCGGCGCCCGGCGCGTCAACGCGGCCGGCGGTCGGAACCGGCAGTGGTGCCGGCACGGGCCGGGCCTATCTCACCGGCGCCCGCCGGGCGGTGGTCCCCCACGCGGGCGCCCGGTTGGTCGCCGGTCCCCGGCGGATGCGGCGCCGGCGCGGCCGCGCGGAGTCCGCGGCCACGACCGACCGCCGGGGCGAGCCAGGCCAGCGCCGCCGCGGCGAGCAGGTGCCACGCGGCGTGCCCCTGCCACAGGCTCTCCGGCCGGCACCACCCGGTACGGTCCCCCAGGTTCCCCAGCAGCGCGCCGGCGGCGAGCAGCGCCAGCGCCACCAGCAGGGTTCGCCGCAGCCGCGGGCGGGCGCGTACCCGCCACAGGTTGAGGCCCACCGCGGCCACCGCGAGCACCGCCTGCCCGGCCGTGGCCGCGGCCGGACCGGCGGCGACCAGCGGGACCAGGGCGGCCGCCGGCACCAGCCACCACCGGGCGCCCAGCCGCCGCCCGGTCAGGTCCGCGGCGGCGTCGACCGCGACGTACGCCAGCACCGCCGCCAGCGGCAGGTCGTGCGCGTACGCCTGCCAGGCGGGGTGCGGGCCGTGCTGGATCGCCGAACCGACCCCGACGGCGACCACCAGCAAGCCGTACGCCACCGGTGGGGCGGCCCGGCCACGCCACCGCGCCAGCAGAGCCGTGCCGACCACCACGAACGCCAGCGACGTGAGCGTATTCGCCGGCTCACCGAGGAACCCACCGGCGAGCCGCTGCTCGCAGGTTGCCGCGAGCCACATAACGAGTACGAGTATGCCCCGTTCCGGCGGGAGCGCCGGCACGGCACAGGCGCGCGGGGGTCAGTTGGCCGGGGTGATGAGGACCTTCACCGCGCCGGCGGTCGGGTCAGCGAGTACGGCCAGCGCGGTCTCCGCCTCGGCGAGCGGATACCGGTGAGTTATCAGTGGAGCCGGGTCGAACTGCCCGCTGCCGTAGAGCGAGACCGTCCACCGCCAGGCGGCCGGCGAGGCGGCGAACGCCCCCTGCACCCGCAGTTGGCCCAGGGTGATCAGGTCCGGGTCGACCTCTGCCCGGCCGGCTCCGGAGATGCCGAGCAGCAGCACGCTACCGCCGCGCCGGGCCAGGCGCAGGGCGGTAGCCGCCCCAGACGGGGAGTTCGTCGCCTCGATCACCAGGTCGAAGCTGCCGTGCAGATCGGCCGGTGCGCCGTCGCCGTCCACCACCGCGGTGGCCCCGCAGGCGGCGCCGTGGCGCAGCCGGTCCTTGCGGCGGCCTACCAGCACCAGCTCCCGCGGCGAGCTGAGCCGGATCAGCAGCACCGCCAGCAGCCCGATCGGCCCGTCCCCCACCACCGCCACCCGCGAGCCGGCCCGCGGTACGCCCAGCTCCAGCAGCCCGCTCGCCACGCAGCCGGCCGGCTCCAGCAGGGCGGCCGGCGCCACGGGCCGGTCCGCCGGCAGCGGGTGCACCAGGGCGGCAGGCACCACCAGCCGCTCGGCGAGCGCGCCGGGGTGGGTGAACCCGGTCTCCGCGTACGGGCCGGCGCACAGGTTGGACCGGCCCTCACCGCAGCGCGGGCAGGCGCCGCAGGCGCGTACCCCTTCCGCGACCACCGGCGTGCCCGGGTCCAGACCCACCACTCCTCGCCCGCAGGCGACCACGTGACCGGACCATTCGTGTCCGGGCACCACCGGGTAGCGGACATAATCAGCGGGCCGGCGCCCGTCCAGCAGCTCCAGGTCGGAGCCGCAGATACCGACCGCCGCCGGGGCGATTAGCACCTCACCCGGGCCCGGCCGCGGATCCGGCACCTCGGCGAGCCCGTACCGCCCTGGGGCGCTGACCACGAACGCGCGCACGCCGCTAGGCCGCCGACTCCGCCGGCGCCGGCCGCTGGCCGTCGACACTGCGACCGCGCCGCCACGCGGTGAAGTCCGCACCCGTCTCCGCGAGGTGCTCGCGCATGACCTGGGCGGCCGCCGCTTGGTCTTGCTGCTGGATGGCGGCGAGAATCCGGCCGTGTGCGCGCAGGGCGTGCTCGCGGGCGACCCGGTCCCGCGAAGTCTGCCGGCGGCTGTCGCGCAGCAGCGCGGTGATCGGATCGAACAGCGCCGCGATCACGGAGTTGCCGGCGGCCGCCATGATCGCGTCGTGGAAGGCGAGGTCGGCGGCGACGTAGGCGTCCAAGTCCAGCTCGACCGCCACGCCCTCGACCGGGTACAGCCCGCTGGCCCGGCGCATGTCGGCCAAGGCCTGGGCCATCGCCGCCAGATCCGCCTCCGAGCGGCGGGCGGCGGCCAGCTCCGCCACCCCGACCTCCACCAGGGAGCGCGCCTCCAGCAGGGTCTGGAGCTGCCCGGTCAGGCCGTCGGGGTCGCGCGCCAGCGCGCCGAGCACCGCCGGGTCCAGCGGTGACCACCGCTTACGGGGCTGCACGAAGGTGCCTCGCCCGCGGACCACGGTGACCACGTCTTTCTGGCGGAGGATCCGCACCGCCTCCCGGATGGTCAGGCGGCTGGCGCCCTCCCGCTCCGCCAGCTCCCACTCCGGCGGCAGCGCGGAGCCGGGCGGGTAGCGACCGGCGATGATCTCCTCCAGCAGCCGCGCGGCGATCTGGTCGCCGAGGCTCTCCCCCACTGGTCTCCTCCCCAGTCCGCGCTCGGGTCAGACGTCAGACCCGTGTGCCAGCGTAGGCAGCCGGACCACCGCCGGTCAACTACGCGTTACCGCCGAGCGGGATACTGCGGCGATGACCGGTCGGCGCGCGCGGCATCCGTTCCTGGACGCGCCCCTCCCCCTCGCGTTCGCGCACCGGGGCGGGGCCGCCGGCGCGCCGGAGAACACCGCCGAAGCCTTCGCCCACGCGGTGGCGCTCGGGTACCGGTACCTGGAGACGGACGTGCGGGCCACCCGCGACGGGGTGGCGGTCCTGGTCCACGACCCGACCCTGGACCGGGTCGCCGGCGAACCCGCCGCCGTCGCCGACCTGCGCTGGGCGGATCTGGCCGCGGTGCGGGTCGGCGGCGCGTCCACGGTGCCCACGCTGGCGGAGGTGCTCGCCGCCTGGCCGGCGGCGCGGTTCAACCTGGACGTCAAGGCCGATGCCGCGGTGCGGCCCACCCTAGCGGCGGTCCGGCGCGCCGCGGCGGAGGACCGGGTGCTGCTCGCCTCGTTCAGCGACGCGCGCCTGGCCCGGCTGCGCCGGCTCGCCGGCCCGGCGGTGGCCACCTCGCTGGGCCGGCGCGCGGTAGCGCGGCTCCGGCTGGCCTCGCTGGGCCGGCCCGCCGCGCTCGCCCGCCCCCGCCTGCGGGCCTCGGCGGTCGCCGCGCAGGTGCCGCTGCGCGCCGGCCGGGTGCGGGTGGTCGACCCGAGCTTCGTCCGGTACGCCCACCGGCTGGGCCTGCAGGTGCATGTCTGGACAGTGGACGACGCGGTCCACATGCACCAGCTACTGGATCTTGGAGTCGACGGCATCATGTCCGACCGGCTAGAGGTGCTGCGCGACGTCTACCGCAGTCGCGGCCACTGGCACCCGGGCCCCGGTGAGGACAGACCGCCTGCCGGTCGCGGGTGACCCGGCGGGCTCAATCGCAGGGGCCGCCGGCGACGTAGACCACCTGCCCGGAGACGAACGAGGCACCCTCACTGACCAGGAACGACACCGTGTGCGCCACGTCTTCGGGGCGCCCCACCCGGCGTACCGGGGTAGTTTCGGCCGCCTTCCGGGCGAACTCGTCGAAGTCGACCCCGACGCGCGCGGCAGTGGCCCGGGTCATCTCGGTGACGATGAAGCCTGGGGCGACCGCGTTGACCGTCACCCCGAACGGCCCCAGCTCGATCGCGAGGGTCTTGGTGAATCCCTGCAGCCCGGCCTTTGCCGCGGCGTAGTTGGCCTGCCCCCGGTTGCCCAAGGCCGAACGGCTGGAGAGGTTCACGATCCGCCCCCACCCGGCGCGCACCATGTGCGCCTGGGCCGCCCGGCTGCATAGGAAGGCGCCGCGCAGGTGGACGTCCATGACCGTGTCCCAGTCCGCCTCGGTCATCTTGAACAGCAGGTTGTCCCGCAGCACGCCGGCGTTGTTGACCAGCACCAGCGGCGGACCCAGCGCCTCGGCGACCTGGTCGGTGGCCTGGGCCACCGCCGCCGCGTCGGAGACGTCGACCCGCACCGCCACGGCGCGCCCGCCGGCGGCGGTGATCCGCTCGGCGGTGGCCTGGGCGGAGGACTCGTCCAGGTCCAGCACGGCCACGGCCAGGCCGTCGGCGGCGAGCCGGGTGGCGATGGCCGCGCCGATCCCCCGGCCGGCCCCGGTGACGATCGCGACCCGGCTCACGCCGCACCGTCGAGCGACTCGTGCGGTGGCAGCACCATCGCCTTGACCAGGTCGGGGGTGGTGGCCCCGGCGGTCAGCGCCGCCTCGGTCTGGGCAAGGCCGAACCGGTGCGAGACCAACCCGGTCAGGTCCACCCGCCCGGTGGCGGCCAGCGAGATCGCGGTCGGCCAGGTGTGGGCGTAGCGGAAGACCATGCCGACGGTCACCTCCCGGTCGTGCACCAGCCCTAGCGGCAGCGACACCTCGTCCTCGTTGGAGAGACCGACGACCGCTGCCCGGCCGCCGGGTGCCAGGCACCGCAGCCCGGCGGCGAGCGCACCGGGCGCGCCGGAGCACTCCAGCAGCACGTCGAACTCGGGGGCGAGATCCAACCCGCCGGCGGCGTCGACCACCGCGTCCAGGCGGCGACGCCGCGCGACGGCGAGCCGCGACGGCGACACCTCGGTCACGGTCACGCTGCCCGCGCCCAGCGCCCGGGCGGCCTCGGCCGCGAGCAGGCCGACCGGGCCGGCCCCGCTGATCAGCACCCGGTCACCGGGGCGCAGGTCGGCCCGGCGGCAGGCCCAGATCCCCACCGACAGCGGCTCCAGCAGCGCGCCCTGCTCGGCGTCGAGCTGCTCGGGCAGCGGGTGGGCGAAGTCGTCCGGGACCGCGAGCAGCCGGGTGAACGCCCCGTCCACCGGCGGGGTGGCGAGGAACTGGATGTCACGGCACAGGTGGTAGCTGCCGGCCCGGCACTGCCCGCAGCGCCGGCATGGTACGCCCGGTTCGATCGCCACCCGGGTGCCCACCGGGTGGGCCGCCTCGGCGCCGGCGGCGACCACCGTGCCGGCCGCCTCGTGGCCGAGCACCAGCGGCCCGGTCACCACGAAGGACCCGATCCGGCCGTGCCGGTAGTAGTGCACGTCCGAGCCGCAGACCCCCACCGCCTCCACCGCGACCACCACGTCGCGGGGTCCGGGCCGCGGCTCCGGCCGCTCCTCCAGCACGATCTCTCCAGGGCGCGGTAGCACCGCGGTCAGGTTCGCCATGGCAGCGATGGTAGACGCAACCGGGTGCGGCGCCCGGCCGGTGAGCCGCGCCGGCGCGACCGGCGCCGCGGGTCGGGCGGCGGCGAAGGTCGGCGCCGGCCGCGGCGCGGGTCACGTCGCCGCACGGGTCAACGGCGCGGTACCAGCCCGGGGCCGCGCACATCCGCGCCGGCGTCCCGAACCCGCTGGCGCAGTCCCTTGTCGGCGGTGACCACGATGCAGTGCCACGGTTCTTCGGCGGCGCGCACCAGCTCCACCACCGTGTCATCGCCCGAGCCGGCGGCCGCTACCACGCGCACCCCGGGAGCGCTCGCCACCCCCCGGGCCGCGCCCTCGACCACCAGCACCACCTCCAGCGGTGGCGCGAGTCCCGGCAGGCCGGTGGCGGCGACCGGAACGAGCGCGTCCCGCAGCCGGGTGGCGGCGGCGGCCCGGTCCCGCCACCACTGGTCCGGCACCGAGCCGATCACGTTCGCCGCGTCCACGATCACCAGACGGGGGCGCGGCACCGGCGAGGACGCCACCCGCGACATTCTGCCAGCCGGTGACGGTCCGGCTCGCTCCGGCGTACGCTCGTCGTGAACGGCCGATCATCGGACGACGGGGGTAGATGATCAACATGGGGGGTGGCCGTGTCGCTGGACCGGACCGTACTACGCGAGTTGGCGGGGCTGACCGACGAGGTCGGCGTGCTCTCCGCGTACCTCACCATCGACCGGCAGGCCCGGGTCGAGCAGGGCAGTAAGCCGCCCTGGGAGGTGCGGCTACGCAATCGGCTGCGGCAGATCCGCGAGGATGCGCGGCAGGAGTGGCCGCGGGAACACTGGCGGGCGCTGGAGACCCGCATCGACGCACTCGAACCGGAGTGGGAGCGGCTGCTGGACCCGGTCACCACCGGGGTGGGCCGGGCACTCTTCGCGACCGTCGCCGGCGGCGCGGTCCACCACGTGTCACTGCAGGTGCCGCTGGACGACCGGGTGGTGTGTGAGCCGCGCGCCTATGTCCGGCCGCTGGTGGCGGCGTGGAGTACCGCCGGCCCGGCGGGCGTGGTCGCGGTGAGCGCCGACGAAGTGCGGATCATGGATCTGCGATTGGGCGCCACCGAGATGCTGGCGATCCTGCACTACCAGCGCCCGACCGAGCAGCCGGAGCTGAAGGGGCCGCCATCCAGCTTGGGCCTGCCGGGCAACCGGGTCCACGGCGCGGGCGCCGGCGTCCACATCCTGGGCACCGGGAGGCAACGCGACCTGTACGAGCGCCGGGAAGACGACAAACTGCTGCGATTCCTGCGTACCGTCGGTCCCCGGGTGGTTGAGCTCACCAAGGAACGGGAGTGGAGCCAGGTGGCGCTCACCGGCGAGGCGAGCCTGGTGCAGGCCGTGCGGGAGGGGATACCCCCGTCCATCCCGGCCGAGGTGGTGGAGGTGGACGCCGCGGTCGCCTCGGCGCCGCCGGCCAAGCTGGCCGCCACAGTGGAGCCCGCGCTGGCCGAGGCCCGGCTGCGGCACCACCGGGCACTGGCCGAGCGCGTCCGCGACCACGCGCTCTCGGCCAACAACGGCACGTTCGGCCTGGGCGACACCCTGAACGCGCTGCAGGAGGGCAGGGTGGCGCACCTGCTGCTCGACGCCGAGCGGCGGTGGTCGGGCAGCCGCAGCCCCGACGGGCTGCTCGCGCCCGAAGGCGAGGTGCCGGTCGGGGCGGACCGCGCCACGCTCGCGCCCGAGCCGCACCTGGGTGAACGGATGATCGAGCTCG
>DATGOE010000146.1:0-2360 GCA_035306365.1 Natronosporangium sp.
GCCGACCGGCGCGGCCAGCCGCCGGGGCGGTGGCCGCAGCGTCCGCAGCTCCCGTTGCAGCAGGTCGGCGGGGTCGGTGGCGGCCAGCAGCTCGCCGACCGGGTCGGGCCAGCCGGCCAGCCACCGGCGCAGCAGCCCGAGCTGGGTGGCGGGCGGCTCCGGGCGCGGCGCGCCCGGAGCGGTGAGGCTCCAGAACAACCCGCCGCGACCGGAGGTGCCGGTGCTGCTGCGCTCGCCCAGGGCGGCGGCCTGGAACCGGTAGCCGCCGCCCTGCACGACCACCGGCACCGCCGGGTCGGCCGGCGCCCGGAACCACGGGATGACCGCCCGCCAGGCGGTGGCGCCGGCGGAGACCGCCGCTCCGCCGGCGGCCACCCCGGGCCGCAGGGCGCTGTCCGCGCCGTCGGCGGCGACCAGCAGGTCCGCCTCCCAGGTACGGCGCCCGTCGGTGACGGCCGGCCGCTCGCCGCGTACCGGGCGGGCGGTGACGTTCGTACGGACGTCGACGAGGTCCCCCAGGCCGGCCACGAGCGCGTCGTGGAGGTCCTCGGCGTGGGTCAGCAGTGGCTCGACCCGCCGTGTCCCGGGCCTGGCCAGCCACCGGCCGTCCGGCCGCCGCACCCCCGCGTCCGGCACCGGGGTGCTGATCGCCGCCAGCCCGTCGCCGAGCCCCAGCACGGCGAGCGCCCGCACGCCCGCCGGCCACAGCAGCAACGCGGTGGGGTCGGCGCGCAGCCGGTCGGACCGCTCCAGCAGGGTCACGCGCCAGCCCGCGCGGGACAGCCCGCAGGCCGCGGCGAGACCGGCGACGCCGGCGCCGACCACCAGCGCGGTCCGTGCCGCCGCACCTCTCATCGCCGCTCCCGAGGGGCGTCAGGCCTCGTCGCGGCCGGCCGCGGCCCGGCTACCGGTGTCGGTAGTGTCGGTGTCGGCCGGTGGCGCGTCGTCCACCTGCCCGTCCGTGGTCTCCGCACCGCCCGTGGCCGGCTCCGCCCCGCCGCCGGTCGACGTCTGGTCCGCCTCGCCGCCGACCGGGGCCTGCTCCGCCTGGCCGCTGGTTGACGCCTGCTCCGCTTCGCCCCCGGCGGGCGCGCCGCCCGGCTCGGCGGTGACGGTCGGCGCCGCCTCCGCCTCGCCACCGGCCGGGGCCGGCGCCGCCTCGCCCTCGGCCGCGGCCGGCGCCGCCTCGGTGGTGGCCGGCTCCGGGGCGCCCTCGGCCGCGGCGCGCGCCTGGTGGTACTCGGCCGCGGTCACGACGCGGTAGCCGCCGCCCTCACCGGCCGGCAGCAGGTACTCCTGCTCGCCGCGGACCCGCACCAGGTAGGCCACGGCGGCGAGGAACACCAGCGCGGCGACCCACACGTTGACCCGCGCGCCGAGAATGGTGTTGGCGTCGTCGATGCGAAGCATCTCGATCCAGAACCGGCCGGCGGTGTAGCCGGCGACGTAGAGCGCGAACTGCCGGCCGGCGCCCAGCCGCAGCCGCGCGCCGACCTGCCAGACCAGCACCGCCACCCCGACGTTCCACAGCAGCTCGTACAGGAACGTCGGGTGGTACAGGCCCTCCAGCAGCACCGGCTCGCCCTCCGGGCCGCGCAGCGGCTCGTCCCCGCCAGGGGCCAGCTGGTGCACCTCCAGCCCCCACGGGAGCGTGGTGCGGCCGCCGTACAGCTCGTTGTTGAACCAGTTGCCGAGCCGGCCGACCGCCTGGGCCAGCGGGATGCCGACCGCGGCGGCGTCCGCCACCACCCGCATCGGCAGCTTGAGCTGCCGGCAGGCGAACCACACCCCGAGCGCGCCGCCGGAGATCGCGCCCCAGATGCCGAGGCCGCCGTGCCAGATCTGGAAGACCTTCAACGGCTCGCCGCCGGGGCCGAAGTACTGCTCCGGCGAGGTGATGACGTGGTAGAGGCGGGCGCCGACCACGCCGAACGGCACCGCCCACACCGCGAGGTCGAGCACGGCGTAGCGCGGCGCGCCGCGCTCGCGCAGCCGGTACTCGGTCACCACGCAGGCGATCACGATGCCGGTGACGATCAACAGGGCGTAGGCGCGGATGGGCACCGGACCCAGGTGCCACACCCACTGGCTGGGGCTGGGGATTGCCGCGAGTGTCACGGCTGCTTACGCTACCCCGCGCCGGCCCGCGATGGGGTGTGCCCCAACCCCGGTTGCACCCGGGCCCGTGGCGCCTAGGCTGAGGCCATGAAAGCGCTCACCTCCGCGGTCGGCGCCGTGGTCACCGACCCTGCCGGCCGCGTGCTGCTCTGCCAGCAGTGTCACGGGCACCGGCTGTGGGGGCTGCCCGGGGGCCGGATCCGCCCCGGGGAGAGCCCCGTGGCCGCCGTGGTGCGCGACAT
>DATGOE010000147.1:0-5414 GCA_035306365.1 Natronosporangium sp.
ACTGGACACCTCCGTGGTCTGGGAGCTGGCCGAGACCGCGGGCGGATGCCGGGTCCGCGTAGTGCAGTCGGGCTTCATCGGCGCGCCGGTGACCCCGCGGCAGCGCAAGCTGCGCGCCGCGTACGCCCAGCGGTTCGGGGAAGACCTACCGGCGTTACTGGCGCGGATGGGTGACCACGACCCGCCCCGCCCGGCGCCGGCGGTCACCGCGCCGCCCGCACTCACCGCGGAGGTGACCACCGCCCGCCGGCTACTGGGCCTCGGCGGCCGCTGCGTCACCGTGACCGTGCACAACCCGGGCCCGGCGGACGCCGCGACCTGGCAGGTGACCATGGACGTGGGTAACCAGCGCGTGACCGGTGTCGCCGGCGCCGCGTACACCCGCCACGGGTCGACCGTGACCTTCACCCCTGCCAGCGGCGGGCTCGCCGCCGGTGCGAGCGTGCGGTTCCGCTTCCAGATTCCGGGCGGGTTGCTGGGTCTCGGGTCCGCCAGCGACCCCACCGGCTGCATGATCGACGGCCAGCCCGTGCGACCACCGGCCGGAAAGCGGGATGATCCGGCCGGCCCGGGGGCGTTAGAGTAGTAGGGCACAGTAGGAGTGCCCAGCTAGGGGGTGAACGGTTTCGACTTCGTGCGTTGCGGCAGGGGAAGCGAGCCGAGGTAGCCGACGTCGTCTCGTTAATCGACCGTCGGGAACCAATAAGCGCCAACGCAAAGCGCGCTGACTTCGCTCTCGCCGCCTGAGGCGGGTAGCGGGTCTGTCGGCCCGGGAGCGCCTTCGACCCGGTAGCCGGCATCAGTGAGAAGGCTGGCCGACCGGACCTGGTCGCGGGGTCCGGGCGGTGAGATCACACAGCGACTGGGCCTGTCACACCGACTCGCTCGCGTGATCGGTGGGGTCGAGTAGAGGCACAGCGAGCTGCGCTCGGAGAAGCCCTGACAAGGCGGCGAAGGACCCGGGTTCGATTCCCGGCACCTCCACCACGACAGCGCGGCACGGCGCCCCTCCCGGGGCGCCGTCTCTGCTTTCACGATCGGAATTACCGCCAGCTTCGGCCCGTCATCCGAATCGGCCTGCGCCTGATTCGCGTACCGAGCTACCGCCGGTCGGATCCGGCGGCACGGCGAGGCGCCTCGGCGCCGGTCCGCGTACCGCCGTAACCTACGCACCATGACCTCGGGCGCCAGTTGCTCCAGACATCACCGACATCGCGGCGGTGACGGGCAGGTCGACGTGACCGCGGGGTGGACGTGCCATGACCGAGCATCCGACCGGATGGCCGCCGCCGTACGCCACGTGCCGGTCTTAGGGGAGACCGACTGACATGACCCGTGCGAAGCAAGCGGTCCCGTTCGTCACCTCAGCCCACATCCGCAACTTCAAGTCGATGGCGGCGGTTGAGGTCCGGTTCTCCCCCTTGACGGTGCTCGTGGGCTTGAACGCGTCCGGGAAGAGCAACTTCCTCGACGCCCTCCGTTTCGTTACCCACGCGCTCACCAGTGGTCTGAGCCAGGCAGTGGCCGAGCGCGGCGGCGTCCGGTCGGTGTGGCACCAGCCGCCCGGTGGATCCCCACCCGGTGAATTGACCGTCGATCTCGAGCTCCAGATCGGGACGGGTTCCGCGGCGCGGCGGGCACACTACGGTTTCACGCTTAGAGCTGAGCGCAATGACCATGACGCCTGGACACCGGTCGTCGCCTGGGAGTGGTGTCACATCGGCGCTGAAGGGGAGTTTTTCCAGGTCGAGTACGGCCAGGTCATCGCCGGCCCCGAACACCTCCAGGGCCAAGTAGCAGATCCGTACGAGTTGCTACTGCCGGCGGCTGCACGCTGGATGGGGTTCAGGGAGGTCTACGTCTCGTTGCGGGCGATGTCGTTCCACCTACTGTCACCTCCGGTCATGCGGAGGGTCGAAACCCGCGCGGGCCTTCCACGATTGGGACCTGCCGGTGAACGACTGGGTGAGGTCCTCGGCGAACTAAGCCGAAAATCCCCCGAGGTCAAGAGCCGGATCGACGACTACATCGCCGCCGTCGTGCCTGGTGCCCTAGGGGTCGACGAGTATCGACTACCGGAGTACTCCACAGTGCAGCTCCGGATGCAGGACCCGGAGACAAGCGGGATCCGGCACTTCGGCCCGGAGTCCATCTCCGACGGGACCCTGAGCGTGGCAGGGCTGCTGGCCGCGCTGTTCCAGCCAGGGACCCTGGCCGGCCGCATCCCCCTGGTGGGGGTGGAGGAGCCGGAGCTCGGCCTGCACCCGACCGCCGCTGGCGCGCTGTTCGACGCCCTGACCGAAGCCGCGGAGCATGTTCAGGTCATCGCCGCCACCCAGAGCGGAGACCTGCTCGACCGGGAGGACTTCAACGTCGACTGGGCACGTGTGGTCCAGATGCGGGACGGGGTCACCACCATCGGTGAGGTCGACGACGGCAGCCGCCAGGTCGTCGAACGCGGGCTCGCCACCCTTGGTGATTTGATGCGCAGCAACCAACTCACCCCTCGCCCGACCCCGTCCAACGTACCGGGACCGTCGTAATGGCCACCCAGCGCATCGCGGTCATCGTGGAAGGTGAGGGCGAGGTGGCCGCAGTCCCGGTGCTGATCCGCCGGATCGCCGGCGAAGGTCTCGGTCGGTGGGACGTCACCGTCTCCAGCCCACACCGGCGCCCCCGTAACAGCCTCACTACGACCGGGGGCATCGAGCGGTTCGTCACGCTGGCGACCGTTAAGGACCCAGACACCTCCGGCCTCCTTGTGATCATCGATGCGGATGACGACTGCCCGGCAGAGCTAGGCCGTGTTTTAGAAGTGGGTGGTGGTTGGTTGTGAGTTGATCGGCTGGGTGTGTCGGTGATCGACATGTGGCGAGGTCTCCGGTAGATGGTTCGTCGACCAAGACAGCCATCAGCACGGAGACCTCGTGGCCAGGGTAGCGGTGACGAGGCGGTTCGACCTGAGCGACGCGCAGTGGGCGGTGTTGGAGCCGCTGCTGCCCAGGGGTAGGAAGCCGGGTCGGCCGCCGAAGTGGAGTAAGCGGCAGCTCATTGACGGGATCAGGTGGCGGGTGCGCACTGGGGCGCCGTGGCGGGATGTGCCGGACTGTTACGGGCATTGGCAGTCGGTCTATGGCCTGTTCCGGCGTTGGCAGCGGGAGGGCATCTGGGCGCGGATTCTGAGCAGGCTGCAGGGCCGGGCCGACGCGCTGGGGCTGATCGGTTGGGATGTGAGCGTGGACTCCACCATCGCCCGGGCGCACCAGCACGCCGCCGGAGCCCGTCGGCGGCCGGATTTGCAGGCGCAGCCACCGGCGGGGGCCGGCCAGGTCGAGCCGGACGATCACGCGCTGGGTCGCTCCCGGGGCGGGTGGACCACCAAGCTGCATCTGGCCTGTGAGCAGGGCCGTAAAATGCTGTCGTTGGTGCTCACCGCTGGACAGTGTGGGGACAGTCCCCAGTTTCGTACCGTGTTGGAAGGCATCCGGGTTCCCCGTACTGGCAGGGGACGGCCACGCACCCGACCAGCTCGGGTGCTGGCCGACAAGGCGTACAGCTCGGCAGCCAACCGCGGCTACCTACGCCGTCGCGGGATCGCCGCGACCATCCCCCAACCAGCTGATCAGATCCGCCACCGCCGTAACCGGGGCCGGACCGGCGGGCGGCCGCCAGCGTTCGACACCGAGATCTACAAGCGCCGCCACGCCGTCGAATGCGGCATCAACCTGCTCAAACAGCACCGCGCCGTGGCCACCCGCTTTGAGAAACTCGCCGTACGCTACGAAGCCACCATCCAGATCCGGATGATCGACACATGGCTCCGCAGCCTGGCACGACACTTACCAAACACGGCCTAGGTCCGGCGCTGCAGGCTCGGGCTACCGCTGCCCGGCCAGACCTGCGGGTGTCGGTGGTCCTCGCCAACCGCGCGTTCGAAGCGTGGTTCCTGGCGGCGGCGCCGTCGCTACGAGGACAGCGCGGTCTCGCGCCGGACCTGGTGACCCCTGCGGATCCCGAGCGGCCCCGTGACTGCAAGGGTTGGCTGACCACCCATCGCATCGATGGTGGCGTGTACAAGCCGACTGTCGACCAGGCAGCGCTCGCCGCCATACTGGACCTGCACCTGGCGAGGAAGCACTCACGCTCGTTCGACAAGCTGTGGCGGGACGTGGCGCGACTCCTCGGGGAGGCGGCCTGACGGTACAGGTCGACCCGAGTAGGCGCCCGTTCTGTCGATGCTAAGCCGCACCATCACATCGCACTGCCGAACCGGCATTTTGTGACGGTCGCGGACGTGGTCGAGTACCGTGTCCGGTGCCACCCCGTCGGGACAGGCTGCCGCGACGTGTCCCCGTCGCGCTGCGGTGGTGGAGGAGTGGTCCATGCGCGACGCTGGCGTGGCGGTCCTCGTGCTGGCCGCAGTCGTGCTCTGGGGCACCTTCTCTCGCCGGTTGGAACGCGCGGACCTGACCGGGCCCGTGGTCTTCGTCGTCATCGGCCTGGCGTTCAACGCCGTCGGCGTACTCCGCCTGGGTGAGCTTCCCGAGCTCGCGGAACCGGTCCGGTTGCTGGCCGAGCTCACCCTGGTGCTGGTTCTCTTCACCGACGCCTCCCGGATCCGTATCGCGGAGCTTCAGGAAGACGCCGGCCTCTACGCGCGCCTCCTCTTGGTCGCCCTGCCGCTCGCCATACTCCTGGGAATCGGGCTCGCAGCGGTGCTCCGCCTGGAGAACGACATCTGGCTGCTCGTGCTGATCGGCGCGGCACTGGTACCCACCGACGCGACGCTGGGCGTACCGCTGATCACGGATCGGGCGGTCCCGTCCCGGGTCCGGCGCGCGCTGAACGTGGAGGGTGGGTTCAACGACGGCCTCGCCGCGCCCGTGGTGTTGGCCGCACTCGCGGGCGCGTCTGCCGCCGCGGACGTGACCGGGACTACCGCCGCTGGTTCGGCCGTACGCCTGCTGGCGCTCGGGCTGCTGGCGGGGCTCGCGATCGGCGGGGCCGGGGGCACGATGGTACGCCTCGGTCGCCGCCGCGGTTGGATCGACGACGAGTTCGGCGGGCCTACGGTGTTGGCCCTGGCGTTGCTCGCGTACGCCGCCGCGGTGTTCGTGGAGGGCAGCGGCTTCGTGGCCGCGTTCGTCGGCGGGTTGGCGTTCCGCAACAGCGCCGGACGGCGGGCCGAGCGGGAGGCGACCTACGTCGAGCAGAGCGGCGCCGCGCTCACGCTGGTGGTGTGGCTGCTGTTCGGAGCCGTGATGGCGCCGATAACCATCGCCCGCTTCGATTGGCGGGTCGCTGCCTACGCGGTCCTCAGCCTCACCGCGGTACGCATGGTGGCGGTCGCGCTCGCGCTGATCGGCGTCGGGTTCCGGCCGGCGACGGTGGCGCTCATCGGTTGGTTCGGCCCG